>JAHFDS010000711.1 GCA_023248855.1 Myxococcales bacterium | reverse complement strand
GCGGGACGCGCGCAAGGAGGACATCAAGCGCGCGTACATGGCTGCCGCCAAGGCCTTCCATCCGGATCGGGTGGCGGCCCTTGGCTTCGGTGAGCTGAGGCCGATTGCCGAGGCGGTCTTCGCGGCGCTGGCGGAGGCGCACGCCACGCTGATGGACGACGAGAAGCGGGCCGCCTGCGACGCCGCCCCGACCGCCGCGGAGAAGGCGCACGTGGAGTCGACGGTCGAGCTCGCGCTCGACGCCGAGCGGCAGTTCCACGTGGGGCAGGGCCTCTTGCGCCAGCACCATTACGCCCGCGCGGAGCAGCACCTCGAGCGGGCTTTCAAGGCCAGCGGCGACTGCGAGCACGAGCTGCTCTGGGCGTGGGCGCGCTTCCAGAACCCCGCTCACGATCGCACGGCGATGCGGGTGGAGCTCTTGCAGGTGCTGACGAAGGTCGCCAGGGAGCGGCCGCAGCTCGCGCTCACCCACGTCTACGCCGGCGAGGTCTTCCTCGCCGAGGGCGACGCGGACAAGGCGTTCAAGGCCTACCAGCGCGCGCTCCAGCTCGACCCCGAGGACGTGGACGCCAGGCGCGGCCTGCGGCTGGCCGAGACGCGCAAGCCGAAGGCCGCCAAGCCGTTCTGGAAGCGATGAGCGGGGTCGCTACGGTTGGCGCGCCGGCACGAAGACCGCGACGCACCTCGAGGGCTCCTGCAGCGAGAGATGGGTGCACTGCTCGGGAGCGGTCGGCGTGAAGGCTGGGGTGGTCCCCTGCGCGCAATCTCCCTCGAAATGATCGAGCCTCCACCCGGCCGCCGGAAGGGCACACACGTCGTGCCCCTTGTCGTCTATCAGGGATCGGTGGTGGAGCAGGTGACAGCTGCCGGGACACGAGCCGGGCTCGAAGTCGGCCGAGAGGCTCCCCTGACCGACCACCGTCAGATCGAGGGGCACGGTGCGATCCAGATCGGGCGAGCAACCGATGGCCGCGACCAGAGCCGGTATCCCGAGAATCATGCGCATGCGGCCGGGCAGAGCAGGGAGCGTGCCACCGAGTCCGAGCTGCAAGAGGGGCGCGTCTTCACCATCGGTGCCGCAGCGGCGTCGGGAAATGGACGCCCGAACGTCAAGGACTCGGCGCTACAACCTTCACACGCCGCGCTGGGGAGGACGTCAAGGGGCGGTGACGCCGATGACCTCGCGGCGGCAGGCGGGTGAGCAGCCGTCGCCCGAGCGCTGGTTGCCGTCGTCGCACTCCTCGCCCTCGGCGGTCTGGATCGTGCCGTCGCCGCAGAACGGCGCGCGCGCCTGGCAGCCGGGCAGGCAGCCGCCGAAGCGCCCGTCGTTGATGCCGTCGTCGCACACCTCGTAGCGCGAGACGATGCCGTCGCCGCACACGCTCATGCAGCGCGAGCGCGGCGCGGAGAAGCCACCCAGGGTCAGACGGTACGACGACTGCGTGGTGTGGCGCTCCGCCTGGAACACGTCGGCCTCGTAGATGCCGCCGACGGCAAGGCCCACGCGCGCGGCCGTGGCGGCGTCGAGCGTGACGGCGCCGGGCTGCGCGCCATGCACGCCGCCGAGGTCCACCACGAGCTGGCCGTTGACGAACACCCACACGTCGTCGTCGCCGCGGAACGAGAGCTGCTCGCCGCCGCGATAGGCGAACCAGTAGCGCAGCTCGGAGGTGAAGCTGAAGTTGTGGCCGTTCGTGCGGGCCGGCTCCATGCCGTCGGTCATCCAGCCCTTGCCATCGAGCGGGAAGAAGTCGTTGCTGTCGAAGACATAGATGCCCGGCCCGGTGCGGTCGAGCTGCAGGCGATCGGCCACCGTGCGGTTCGTCCCCGGCGTGTCGCGGTACCACTGGTCGAACCGAGCCTGGCCGTGCGTGGTGGTGGTCATGGCGCCGGGATGCGCATAGGCCGGAAGGCCGCCGAGGAGCATCGCCTGCACGATGCCGGTCTCCGCGCCGCCCGCGTTCTCGAAGTCGGGGTGGCCGTTCGGCAGGTCGTTGCCGCGGAAGTCGCGGTAGACGATCGGCACGCGCACCGACATCGGCTCCGATGTGGCGTCATCGGCGCAGCGAAAGCCCATCTCGACCGTGCAGGTGGACGAGCAGCCGTCGCCATCGCGCGTGTTGCCGTCGTCGCAGGCCTCGTTCGGCAGGCGGACGCCGTCGCCGCACACCGGCATGCACGTGCCGGCGGAGCAACGTGGCTCGCGGTGGCAGGTGGGGTCGCACCCATCGCCCACGTCGGGGTTGCCGTCGTCGCACTGCTCGGTGCCCTCGACCATGCGATCGCCGCAGGTCGTCGCCGAGCAGGGCGTGCCGGCCAGCGCGCACTTGAAGCCCTCCTCCAACCGGCAGCTGGCGTCGCAGCCGTCACCCGCCCTGGCGTTGCCGTCGTCGCACTCCTCGGCGTCGACTGCGATCCCGTCGCCGCACACGGTCGCGCGGCAGGCCACCCCGGCGAGCGGGCACGACCATCCGGGCTCGATCTGACAAGCGGCCGAGCAGCCGTCGCCGGGCGCGGTGTTGTGATCGTCGCAGCCCTCGGTGGGGCCGATCTTGCCGTCGCCGCACACGATGATGCGGCGGCATGGCATGCCGGCGACTGGACACTCGAACTCCGGCTCGAT
>JAHFDS010000292.1 GCA_023248855.1 Myxococcales bacterium | reverse complement strand
GCCCTGGGCCTGCTCGAGCGCTGGATCCGCGCCTCGCACGGGCACGCCTGAGGCGATCAGGGCAGGGGACCGAACACGTGCTCGCGCGCGCTCGCTTCCGACAGGCCGTACCGGGCGGCCAGCGCCGGCCACACGAGCGCCAGCATCCGGCCGTTCGGGGGCCGCTCGATGGCCTCGCGCGCGGTCGCAGGGAACGCGATCAGGGCGCCCGCGTCGGCCAGCTGCGCGTGGTAGGCGCAGAAGGCCTCGGCGGAGCAGCCCGGCTGGGCGCGCAGGAAGCGCCGCAACGCCAGGAGCTCCCGCAGCATGGCATGGAAGTCCCAGACGACCGGGATCCACGGGTCAAGGTGCCCGCTCGCCGAGGCGGCCTCGACGCGCTCGGCCTTCCGGCGCAGCATCGCGGTGGCGGTCACTTCGAGCTCGCGCAGCGCCCCTGGGAACTCGCTCGCCATCGCGCGGAACGCCCGCCCTCGCGCCGCGAGCACCGCGCCTGCGAAGCGATCGTGACCGAGCGCCACCGCGTGCTCGCGCTCGGCCCGCAGCTCCGCCAGCGTCCGGTACTTGCGCGACAGCGCCGCGAGCGCCGGCGCCCCCGGCGCGACGGCCCTGGCTAGTGCTGCCCGCAGAATTGGCGAATCGTTGGACACTCTGGCCCCAGTGAAAAAACAGGAGCCGCAGCACTCGCGCACGCGAAGCGTGCGCAAGACAAGAACCTAGTGCCGTTCGGTGACCTCCGAGGGCTCAGGGGAAGCTCGGGCAGCACTAGGTGTTTCGTTTGCTCGCGCTCCGCGCTCGCGAGTACCGCGGCCACCGAGATCAGCTCTCCTTCTCCTGGGTCGAGACCGTCATTCTTGCCGAGCGGCACTAGCTGCGCCGGGTCCACCGTTCGGGTTGCGCGCAGTAGCCGTTCTGCTCGCCCCGGGCCCGCGGGCACAGCCCGTACAGCTCGAGCTTGTGCCGCACGATCTTGAAGCCCCCGAGCTCCTTGGCGACCTCGTCCTGGAGGCGCTCGATCTGCTCGTTCTCGAACTCGATGATCTGGTTGCACTCGGTGCAGATCAGGTGGTCGTGGTGGTGGGCGCCCTCGTCGGCCACCTCGAAACGGGTCTGCTGGTCGCCGAAGTGCCTGGGCTGCGCGAGCCCCCCCTCGGCCAGGAGCTTGAGGGTCCGGTAGACCGTCGCGTAGCCCACGCGTGGATTGCGCCGCCGGACGCGCGCCAGCAGCTCGTCGATCGAGACGTGCCCCTCTAGCCGCAGGAACGTCTCCACGATGAGCTCGCGCTGCTGGGTGGTCTTGAGCCCGCTCCGTCGGAGGTACTCCGACCACCGGTGCTTGAGCGCCCGATGCGAATCGGAATCCACTCGCGTTCCCACACGTCAAACCATAGGCCAGCCAGCGGCTGCGGACAACCGGATCGGGTTGTCATTGTCAGCCGGGCGGGGCGGGGATAGGTTCTAGAGCCGTGGCTGACGCAGAGCAGGACGACGAGCTCGGCTTCGATCAGGTGCTCGAGCGCCTGCGCGGCGTGGTGGAGAAGCTGGAAGGCGGCAAGCTCGGCCTCGAGGAGCAGCTCGCGGCCTTCGAGCAAGGGGTGGGCCTCGCCCGGCGCGGGGCGCGGGTGCTCGACCAGGCCGAGCGACGGGTCGAGGAGCTCCTCGGGCAAGGCGAGCACAAGACCGCTCCACTCGGCGACGACGGGGGGTGAGATGGGAGAGGCGCAGCCAGCGCGGAGGATCATCGTGGTCGATGACGACCGCGAGACGCGCGAGATGTTGCAGATGCTGCTCGAGACCGAGGGCTTCGAGGTCAAGCTGGCGGCCAACGGCTTGCGCCTGATCTCCACGCTGCACGTCGACCGGCCGGACGCGATCCTGCTCGACGTGATGATGTCGTGGATCGACGGCTTCGAGCTCTGCCGCGCCATCAAGCGCAATCCGGGGTTTAGGGACATCCCCGTCTTCTTCATCAGCGGCCGCACCGGCCCCGAGGACGTCCGGCGGGGCCTCGACTGCGGGGCCGCGGACTACTTCGCCAAGCCCATCGACGCGCGTCGGCTGCTGTCCAGGCTGCGCGAGGCCACCGGCGGGTGACGGACGACCTCGACACCCTGCGTGCGCTGGTGGAGGCGCACCTCGTCGAGCGGCTGCCACCCGCGGGCGGCGACGATCCGCTGCGCCTGCGGGAGGCGATGCGGTACGCGGTGCTCTCGGGCGGCAAGCGCCTGCGCCCCATCCTCGTCCTGTTCGGCGCACGGGCGGTGGCTCCGGCGATGGAGCCCGTGCCCGCGCTGCTCGATCTGGCGTGCGCCATGGAGCTCGTGCACTGCTACTCGCTGGTTCACGACGACCTGCCGATCATGGACGACGACGACGAGCGCCGCGGCCGGCCGACCGTGCACCGGGTGTTCGGCGAGCCATGCGCGCTGCTCGCGGGCAGCGGCCTCCTGACGCTGGCCTTCGAATGGCTGGCCGACGCGACTGCGGTCGCCGAGACGCCGCGGGTGGACCTCGCCGGGGTGCTGGCGCGCGCGGCTGGACATGCCGGGATGGTGGGTGGCCAGGCGCGCGACCTCGCGCTCGCGGGCGCGGTGCCGGACCTGGCGACGCTCGAGCGGCTGCACGCCGAGAAGACCTCCGCCCTGTTCGCCGCGGCGCCGGTCCTCGGGGGCGGCTTCGCGGGCGGCCGCAGCATGGAGCTCGCCTGCCTCGAGCGCTTCGGCCGCGCGTTCGGCATCGCGTTCCAGCACGTCGATGACCTCGACGACGCCGAGCACGCGCGCTTCGCACCCCAGGCCGCCGCCCGCGCTCGCGTCCTGCTCGCGGAGGCTCGAATTGCCGCCGACGCCCTCGGCCCGGGTGCAAGGCCGCTTACGGATCTGGCACGGTCGCTCGGCGACAAGCTCCCTCCCGCCTGATATTCTCTACGGTCAGCATGGCGAACGCCTGGGAAGAGGACACGGTCGTTCGAGGCGAGGCCCAGGAACCGGCCCAGACGGCACAATGGCGGCCGTGTCTCATCCTGGTCTCCGGCCCGAACCTGGGCGAGGTCTTCCCCCTGCTCGGCGATGACCTCACCATCGGTCGCGCGCCGCCCGCGGACGTCCAGATCATCGACGAGGGCATGTCGCGCCGGCACGCGCGTGTGACCCGACAGGGCGACGCGATGGTGCTCGAGGATCTCGGCTCGCGCAACGGTACCTTCTGCAACGGCGTGAAGATCACCCGGCACGAGCTGCGCGAGGGCGACAAGGTCCAGCTCGGCGCCCGTACCATCTTCCGGTTCGTGCGCCAGGAGCTGATGGACGAGGACTACCAGCGCGAGCTGTTCCAGTCCGCGCTGCGCGACGTTCAGACAAAGGTCTTCAACCGCCGCTACTTCCTCGATCGCCTCGAGAGCGAGTTCGCCTACGCCGCCCGCCACAAGGTGCCACTGTCGCTCGTCATCCTCGACCTCGATCAGTTCGCCGCGCTCAACTTGGAGCACGGCCAGGCCGTGGGGGACTACGTCCTCGGGGCCTGGGCGGAGCACATCGGTGAGTGGATCCGTGCCGAGGATGTGCTCGCCCGCGTGGGGCCCGACGAGCTCGGCCTCATCTGCCGTGGCATCGACGCGACCGGCGCGCGCATCTTCGCGGAGCGGCTGCGGCGCAAGACCTGCGAGACGCCGTTCGAGCGGGGCGGCGTGCTCCTGCCGGTGACCGCGTCGGCGGGGACCTCCTCGCTGCAGTCGCTTCCGACCGCGAGCCCGGCCCTCCTGTTCGAGGCCGCGCAGCGGGCGCTCGAGCGCGCCAAGGCCGAGGGGCGCAATCGCGTGATCGCGGCCGGGGATCCATAGCCTTTCCCGCAGGCGGCGTCGGGTCCGGCGCTTTTGTTGCCGCACCCGGGGACGGCTGCTAGCGTCGATGCCACATGATGGTGCTGCTCTGCGCGCTCCTGGGCCTTCTCGCCGGCGCGGCGCCGAGCCGTCTGTCGAGCGCCGACCTGCAGCCCTATTTCGCCAGGGGCGCGGGCCGGCAAGGTGCGCAGCGATATCGCGCCGGTGACTTCAAGGCCGCGGCGCCCCTGCTCGAGGAGTGGCAGAAGCACGCTCCGAAGGAGGAGCGCCTGCCGGCCGAGCTCCTCTCGGCGCTGGCGCTGCAGAAGCGGGGTGACCACGCAGCCGCCGCATCGAAGCTCGAGGCCGTCTCGGAGCGCTGGCGTCTGCTCGCGCCGCTCGCCAGCTACCGCGCCGCGGTCTCGCGCTTCCAGCTCGGGCAGTACAAGGAGGCCATCGCGGCCGCGCGCGCCGTCGGTCCGGACTCGCCGCTCCGTGACGACGCGGAGCTGCTGGTGGGGGATGCGCTGCGCTCGCTCGGCCAGCTGGCCGAGACGCGCGAGCAGTATGCGCGCTACCTCGGCGAGCATCCCAAGGGCGCGCGTCGCCCCGAGGCCCTGTTCCGGCGCGCCGAGGCCGACGAGCGTCTCGGCAAGCGCGCCGAAGCCATCTCCGGCTACCAAGAGGTCGTGGCCGAGGCCCCGGTCGACCCCTGGGCCGGCCAGGCGCAGGCGCGGTTGTCGGCGCTCGGAGCCGCGCCGCGGACGCCCGCGCTTCAGGAGCTCCTCGCGCGCGGCAACGCCCAGTTCCGCGCCCAGCAGCTCGGCGCCGCGGAGCGTACGTTTGCGGAGGCCGCCAGGAAGGCGGGCGCCAACACGCGGCTTCTATGCGAGGCCCAGTACATGCAGGGTCAGAGCGTGTTCCGGCAGCGCCAGCGAGCGCGCTCGACGCCGCTCTTCGAGGCCTCGGCCGGGACGTGCAAGAAGGCGGGGCACGCCGACTATGCCGCGCGGTCGCTCTACCAGGCGGGCCGGGGGCTGCTCGCAAGGAAGGAGAGCGAGGCGGCGGCGGCCACGTTCCTGCGCCTCGAGGCCGAGCACCCGAAGCACACCTACGCGGACGACGCCCGGGTGCGTGCGTCGGAGGCCTACGCGTCGATCGACGACAAGGACCCCCGCATCGAGCCGACGCTGGCCGAGGTGCCGAAGCGCCATCCAGACGGCGACATGAAGGCCGAGGCGCTGTTCCGGCTCGTGTTCCGGGCCCTGCGGGCGGGAGACGCCGCGCGCGCGCAAAAGTGGATCGACCAGAGCCTGCGCCTCGTGCCCCGCGAGGTGGGCTGGGCGGAGGAGGGCCGCACGCTCTACTGGCTCGGACGGCTGCGCGAGCGGGGCAAGGACGAAAAGGGGGCGCTCGCCGCGTGGGAGCGCTGCGTGCGAGAGTACCCCCTCTCGTACTACGCGCTCCTGTCGGCGAACCGCCTGGCGGAGGCCTCCGGGGCGTCGATCGAGGCGCTCCTGGGTGAGCTCGGCAGGACCGCCGCCAGGGACGGCGAGTGGCAGCTGCCCGAGCACGCGGTCTACGCCGAGCCGGGGTTCCGGCGGGGGCTCGAGCTGGTCAAGATGGGCCTCTTCGAGGAGGCCCGCCGCGAGCTCGCGAAGGTGGGCGTGGGGCCGCTCACGCGCGAGGAGGCCAAGGGGCTGCGCCGGCCGGGTGAGCCTGCGTCCGACGAGGACGACGAGGACGACGACGCCGCGCCGTCGGATGACATGGGCCACCCGCGCTGGGCCATCGCGCTCGTCCTCCACCGTGCGGAGATGTTCGAGCGCTCCCACGCGGTGCCGCGCTACGCGCTGTTCTCGTGGCATGACGCATGGCCCAAGGCGCAGAACCGCAAGCGCTGGGAGCTCGCGTTCCCGAAGGCCTTTGCGCACGACATCGAGGCCGGGGCGCGCGCCGCGCAGATCCCGGCCGAGCTCGCCTGGGCCATCGCGCGCGAAGAAAGCGCCTTCAACCCGAGCATCCGCTCGAATGCGAACGCGCTCGGTCTGATGCAGCTGCTCGTCGCGACCGCCAAGCGCAGCGCGCCCTCGGGCCTCAAGGTGAACAAGACCAGCTTGCTCGATCCGAGGGTGAACGCCGCTTGCGGCGCGCGCGAGCTGGCCTCGCTGCTCGGCCGCTATCAGGGCAACTACGCGCTCGCGATCGCGGGCTACAACGCCGGTGCGGGCGCGGTGAGTCGCTGGCTGGCAGAGCGTGGGCAGCTGCCGCTCGACGAGTTCGTCGAGCTCATACCGTTCGACGAGACGCGGGGCTACACCAAGCGGGTGCTGTCTTCCCTGTTCACGTATCAGTTCCTGTACGGCGAGCGCAGCGCGCGGCTGCCTCGTCTCTTCCCGGCGCGCTCCGCGGCGCCCGGCGCCACCGCGCGCGACGCCCAGGGCGGCTGATCAGAGGAGGCGCTCAGCCGCGCTTCTTCTTGCGGCCGAGCAGGTCGCGCACGAAGCCGCGGACGGGCTCGCCCTCCTCGGCGGCAAACTCGCGCAAGAGCTCTTCCTGCCTCTGGCTCAGCTTGCGAGGCACCTCGACCTGAATGCGGATGTGCAGATCTCCCGCGCCGCTGCGGCCGAGGCGAGGCAGCCCCTTGCCCCGCAGGCTGAGGACCGTGCCGGGCTGAGTGCCCGGCTCCACATCGACCTTGAGGTCGCCATCGACCCCGGTGACCGCGATCTCCGCACCCAGCGCCGCCTGCGCGAACGAGATCGTATGCTCCACCAGCAAGTCCGCTCCGCTGCGCTGGAACTGGGCATCTTCCTTGACGTGGAGCACCACGTAGAGGTTGCCCGCGGCGGCGCCGCGAGGGCCCGGCTCGCCCTTGCCGACGAGCCGCAGCGTCGTGCCGTCGTCGACTCCAGCCGGTACCGTGACCGCCAGGGTCTCCTCCCGCACCGCCAGCCCGGTGCCCTTGCAGGCCGGGCAAGGGTCCTTGAGGACGTTCCCCTCCCCTCGGCAGCTTGGGCAGGTCGTGCCGATCATGAAGAAGCCCTGCCGATGCATGACCTGGCCGCGACCGTCGCAGGTCGGGCAGCGCATCGCGCCGGAGCCCTTCTGAGCGCCGAGGCCCCCGCAGGGCTCGCAGCGCACGTGCCGCTCGACGCGAACCTCCTTCTCGCAGCCCTTGGCGGCCTCCTTGAACGAAAGAGCCAGATCGAGCTGCAGATCGTTGCCCCGGTTCTGTCCACCGCCGCGGCCCCGTCCCCCGAAGGCGCCCCCGAAGATGTCGCCGAACAGATCGCCGAAGTTCGCGAAGATGTCGCCGAGGTCCGAGAACCCCGAGAACCCTCGGCCGCCGATCCCGGCGTGGCCGAAGCGGTCGTAGGCCGATCGCTTCTCCGGATCGGACAGCACCGAGTAGGCCTCGCTGGCCAGCTTGAACTTCGCCTCGGCCTCGCCATCGCCGGGGTTGCGATCCGGGTGGTGCTTGAGCGCGGCGGATCGGTACGCTTTCTTGATGGTGTCGGCGTCCGCGTCCCGGGCAACGCCCAAGACGGCGTAGTAATCGGCCTTTTCGCTCATAGGGGCGCTCGGAAGCTAAGGATCCGCGGCTTCAGTGTCAAGCGACGGACCGCGTTCCTGGGCCCGATTTCGAATCAGGCGTCTCGCAGAAAGCTCGTGAACTCTTCCTCGACGTCGTCGAGCTCCATGACCGAGTTGATGCAGCGGGGGCACGGGTGGGATGGCAGCGCACCTCCCGCGGCACGACAGGTGGCCACGTCGAGCTGGATCTCTTCCTGGTGATCGCAGCTCGGGCAGACCATGGGGGCGTAGAACGAAACCAGGCGGGCGCGCCCCAGGAAGCCAGCGACCATGTTGATCTGGTCGACGATCGGGGGCCTGGCCTCGACCAGCTCGACGTTGGCGGTGGTCGGGATGGCGCGCATGGCGTCCATCCACTGACGAACGCCGACGGAGTTGATGCGGCGCACGTCGCGGATGTTCACGGTGATGCGCCCCTGGACCCCGCGGAGGAAGTCGAGGTTGGCATGCTCGTCGATCACCCCGGCGAGCCGGTACTCGTTGCCCGTCTTGTCCATGCGGAAGCCCGCACGCGGATCCGTCTTCGAATCAGCCACGGTCGTCCACCATGAAGATGTGAAAGCTCTTGGGCTGCGCCTTGAATTTCTTCATCGGCAGGCGCAGGTCGATGAGCGTAATCACTTCGGTCTTCACCCCCGGCTGGAGGTTGATCACGAACTTCGAGAGCGAGCTGAACACCCGGTAGAGGCCGATCCCGGCGCCGCCTGCCTTCTGGCTCACCTGCTGCGGGCCTTTGATGAGGCATCGATTGAGGTACTCGATCACCACGCCCTGATCGAGCGCGCCAAACGGGTCGACCTGCGCGATGCCGAGATACTCCCCGTCACAGCCGACCTGTAGCTCGGCCGCCTCGCTGGGCTCGAGGTTGACGACCTCCCGCCGATCGACGTGCGCGTACTTCGCGGTGCCGTCGGGGTTTCGCGGCGCGTTGTAGATGGCGTTCGACACCACCTCGTCCACGATGGTCTCGATGAGCTCGAGGGTGCGCTCGTTACAGCCGAGGCGCCGGCCATAGTCGGACACCGCGCGCACGATCGTCGGCTTCTCGCGGGAGCTGTGGATCGACAGGCGCAGCGGCTCGACGCCCCACAGCAGGTACTTGTCGAGGCCGAAGATGTCTCGCCGCAAGATCTTCTCGGAGGTGCGGATCAGCTCCTCGGGCTCGAGCGGCGTCTCGTTCTTGGCGATCAGGTTCTGCAGGTACCGGCGCTGGTTCAGAAGTGGGAGGTAGTCCTCCGTGTTCTGCGTGCAGTGCAGGACCAGCTTCGCCTGCGGCGCCGAGCGATCGAGCCACTCGGTCCAGCGCGGCGCCGCCACGTTGGCCGGCTCGACGCTGACCATGTAGAGGTCGTAGCCGTCGTTGGCGGTACGCTGGAACAGCGTGTCCTCGTCGGCGACCACGTCCACGTCGCTTCCGGTCGCGGCCAGGGCCCTTTCGGCGACCCGGAGGGCTTTGGGATCCGTATCGAAGAACAGGACCTTGCGTCCTCGCATGGAAGACGCAGAGTACCACGCCCACGCGGCAGAAAGTCACGCTCTCGTCGACGGAGCGGTGTCTTTTGTCCGGCAGCCTTTGGCGCTGCGCTACTTGATGCGCTCGAGGATCTCTTCGCGCGTGCAGACGCCCTTGGCGATGAGCAGGCCCATCAGCTTGCGCAGGACATCCTCGTCGCGGGCGACCAGGGCCTCGAGCTGCGTCACCCGCTGCTGCAGGGCGACGATCTCCTTTTCGTGGGTCACCGGGCCGGAGTGCGAAGATCCCGGCGGGTACATCGGCACGGGCAGGGGCGCCGGACCCGGGGCGAGACTGGTGGGGGTCTGGTACATGCCGGTCGTCCCGGTCCGCGGCGCCTGGGGCACCGGCGAGGCGAAGCCGCCCGGAGGCGGCGGCGCGCCCGGTACCCCATACAGGGTGCCGCCGCTGGGCGTGTTCGCGCCGACCGCGAAGGGATCCCGCCGGGCGTGTCCGCCCTGGGATTGGGGGCCGACCTGCCCGGCGTGGTCGAACTCGATCTGGGGCGCGCCGTCGAGCGGCGTCGACGCGCCGATCGAGCGCTGGTCCGCGCCCGTCGTCGCGGACATGCTCCGGCCCCGGTAGTGATAGAGGATCGAGCGCTCGATGGCCTTGGGGCCGGAGAGGTAGGCCCGCACGTTCAGGCGCGTCCGGATGCGCAGCTCGTCGATGATGCCGAGGTTGGTCGGGTCCGTCATCGCCACGTCGAGGAACTTGCCCTCGACGTGGAACGGGAAAACCCCGTGTTGCTCGCACATCTCGACCGGGATGAGATCCAGCGCGCGCTGTGGAACGGTCTTCTCCTCGAGGCGCACGGCCGGGAAGTTGAGCTGGTGGGACAGGGCCTGCACCAGCGCCTCCTCCGTGATGAGCTTCATCTCGACCAGGATGCGACCGAGCTGGCCCCCCCAGCGCTGCTGCTCGTTGAGGGCAGCGCGCAAGCGGGCATCGTCCAGCACCCCCGCCTGGATCAGGATCTCGCCGAGTCGTTTGCGCGCCATCGCCGTCTATCCATGTTAGCGCAAGGTTACGTTCGTGTCGTCTTCCCGACCATCTACCTCAGCTCGTCCAGCAGGCGCTGCGTCGGCTCGGAGGTGTTGCCGGCGGGGGTCGCGGTGGAGCCGTCGAGGGAGCCGAGCTCCACCTGCGACAGGTCCACCCGCGGCGCGAACACCTGCGTGTGGAACGCGTCCACGAGGCGCTGCGGGTGCGGGCCCGGCGAGCCCTTGCCCGGCGCGAGCTCGCCACACGCGAGCAGCGAGCCGTCGGGGCCGCGCAGGCATGCGTGGGCAAGCTCCACGTGGACCGACAGCGTGCTCTCG
>JAHFDS010000710.1 GCA_023248855.1 Myxococcales bacterium | reverse complement strand
CGGCGAGCGCGAGGGCGGCCGCGAGGGCGCGATGCGGGGCTTTAGGCAACGCGCCGAGGGTCAGAGCCCGGGGGGCGGGGGGCAGGAAGGCGCCGGCCAGCGCGGCCCCGGCGAGGGCGGCCAGCCGGGTGGCGAGGGCTACGGGACCGCGGAGGGCGGAAACCCTCTCGGCGCGGCCACGAGCCCCGGGGCGACCGGCCGCGACGAGAGGGTGCAAGCCAAGCAGGGCGAGGGTCCCACGCGATCCCAGGTGGTGCATGACGCCGCGTCCAGGGGCTTTGCGTCGCGCGCCTACAAGCAGGTCTTCCGCGACTACTCGGGCGTCGTCGAGGAGACGCTCGAGCGCGACGACGTGCCCCCGGGCTACCGCTCGTACGTGAGGAGATACTTTGAGCTCATACGACCAAAATGAGGGGGCTGGCGCTTCGCGGGCAGCCATGACACCGGAGGAGGAGATCGCGCAATTCCGCGAGGCACTCTTGCGGCTCAAGGCCGCCGTCGGCAAGGTCATCGTCGGCCAGGCCGACATCGTGGAGGGGGCCATGGTGGCGCTCTTCGCCGGTGGGCACGTGCTGCTCGAGGGCGTGCCGGGCGTCGGCAAGACGCGCCTCGTGCGCGCGCTCTCGGACGCACTGTCGCTGTCGTTCGGCCGCATCCAGTTCACGCCCGACCTCATGCCGTCCGACGTGCTCGGCACCAACATGATCGTCGAGGAGGGCGGGCATCGGCGGTTCCAGCTCCAGAAGGGGCCGGTCTTTTCGCACGTGCTCCTGGCCGACGAGGTCAACCGCGCCACGCCGAAGACCCAGTCGGCGCTGCTCGAGGCGATGCAGGAGGGCGCCGTCACCATCGCGGGCGTCACGCACGCGCTGCCCTCGCCGTTCATCGTGCTGGCGACGCAGAATCCACTCGAGATGGAGGGCACGTATCCGTTGCCCGAGGCGCAGCTCGATCGCTTCATGTTCAAGCTCAAGGTGCCGTCGCCGAGCGCGGCCGAGCTCGGCGAGATCCTCGACCGCACGACCGGCGAGCACACACCGACCGTGGAGCCGGTGCTCGACCAGGCGGGCGTCTTGTCTGCGCGGGCCCTGGTGCGCCGCGTGCCGACGCCCGAGGTCACCAAGCGGATGATCGTGCGCGCCGTGGAGCTGTCGCACCCCGCCTCTTCCGGGGCGCCGCCGCTCGTCACGCGCTACGTGCGCTATGGCGCCTCGCCGCGCGGCGCGCAGGCGCTCCTTGTCGCCGCCAAGCTGGGCGCGCTCGCGGCGGGCCGCTTCGCGCCGTCGCGCGACGACGTACGCAAGGTCGGTCGCCCCGCGCTGCGCCACCGCGTGCTGCTCAACTTCGAGGGCGAGGCCGAGGGCATCGATCCCGACCGCGTGATCGACGAGGTCATCGAGGTGGCTGCGCGGGAACCGTGATGACCCGCATCACGCTGCCTCCCGACGCGCCACGGCGCACGGACGATCCGTTCGACGACGCCTTCCTGCGCAAGCTCGAGTACCTGCACATCGTCTCGCGCAAGGTGTTCGCCGGGCGCACGCGCGCCGAGCGCCGCGCCAAGCGCATCGGCTCGGGCATCGAGTTCGCCGACCACCGCGACTACCAGCCAGGCGACGACGTCCGCTACCTCGACTGGGCGGTCTACGGGCGGCTCGAGCGCCTCTTGCTGCGCCTGTTCGAGGAGGAGGAGGACCTCTCGATCTACATCCTGCTCGACACCTCCGCCTCGATGGCGACCGGCGCCGACGTGGGCGCGCCGGCCAAGATCGACTTCGGCAAGCGGGTCGCCGCGGCGCTGTGCTACCTCGGCCTGGCGAACCTCGATCGCGTCTCGATCCTGCCCTTCGCGGCGGCCCTCTCGCCCGGCGGCGCCCCCGCGCGCGGGCGGGCCCGCATCTTCGGCATCCTCGACACCCTGCGCGCGATCGAGGCCGGCGAGACCACCGCGCTCATGCAGTCGCTGGCGACCCTGGCCAAGCAGCGCCGCCGACCAGGGCTCGTGGCCGTGGTGAGCGACTTCTACGATCCCGGCTTCGCCGAGGGCCTGAACGTGCTTCGCTACCACCGCTTCGAGCCCTACGCGATCCAGGTGCTGGCGCGCGCGGACCTCCTGCCCGACGCGCTCGGCGACGTCGAGATCGTGGACGCGGAGACCGGCGAGGCGCGGCCCGTGCGCCTGACCCCGCGCGTGCTGGACGAGTACCGGCGCGCCCACGCGGCGCACCTTTCCGCCATCGACGCGCACTGCCGGCGGGCGGCCGTGCCCCTGTTTCGCACCGAGACGCACGTGCCGTTCGAGGACCTCATCCTGCGCGTGTTCCGCGCCGGGGGCTTTCTGCGGTGAGCCCCCTTTTCGTCGGCGGTCTCTTCGCGGGCGCATTCGTCGCGACGGGCGCGCTGTACCTGCTGCGCGAGCGCCGGCCGCGCATCGTCGTGCCGTGGGCTCAGCTGGTGCCGAGCTTCCGCGACGAGACCCCCGCGGAGGCGCTGTGGCGGCGGCTGCGCCGGATCCTCTCGTGGCTCCTGCACGTCGCGGTGCTGGGCGCGCTCGCGCTTGCGGCGCTCGATCTCGGCCCGATCGGCGCTCGGCCGCCCGAGCGCCTCGTGGTCATCGTCGATGCCTCG
>JAHFDS010000018.1 GCA_023248855.1 Myxococcales bacterium | reverse complement strand
TCCGAAACGAGAAGCGGATGCTGCAGGAGGCGGTGGACGCCCTCTTCGACAACGGCCGCCGCGGCAAGACGATCACGGGCCCCAACAAGCGCCCGCTGAAGTCCCTGTCCGACATGCTCAAGGGCAAGCAGGGCCGCTTCCGCCAGAACCTGCTCGGCAAGCGCGTGGACTACTCGGGGCGCTCGGTCATCGTCGTCGGTCCGGAGCTCAAGCTCCACCAGTGCGGCCTGCCGAAGAAGATGGCGCTCGAGCTGTTCAAGCCATTCATCTACAACAAGCTCGAGGAGCGCGGCCTCGTCACCACGATCAAGAGCGCCAAGAAGCTCGTCGAGAAGGAGCGGCCCGAGGTCTGGGACATCCTCGACGAGGTGATCAAGGAGCACCCGATCCTCCTCAACCGCGCGCCGACGCTGCACCGCCTGGGCATCCAGGCGTTCGAGCCGGTGCTGATCGAGGGCAAGGCGATCCAGCTCCACCCGCTCGTCTGCGCGGCCTTCAACGCCGACTTCGACGGCGACCAGATGGCCGTTCACGTGCCGCTCTCGCTCGAGGCGCAGATGGAGGCTCGCGTGCTCATGATGAGCACGAACAACATCCTCAGCCCCGCCCACGGAAAGCCCATCATCCTGCCCTCGCAGGACATCGTGCTCGGCCTCTACTACATGACGCGCGAGCGCACCTTCGCCAAGGGCTGCTACCGCCCGCCCTCGAAGGAGCACGGGCAGCGTGGCTGCTTCGGATCGATGGGCGAGGTCCGCATGGCCTTCGACCACGGTGAGGTCGACCTGCAGGCCCAGATCAAGGTCCGCATCGACGTCATGCAGCCCGACGGCAAGACCAAGCGCGAGCTGGTCACGACGACCGTCGGCCGCGTCCTCTTGCACGAGATCGTCCCGACCGAGCTGTCCTTCGCCGCGACCAACCGCACGATGGGCAAGAAGCAGCTCGGCGAGCTCATCGACGCCTGCTATCGCCTGTGCGGCCAGAAGCAGACCGTGCTCATGGCCGACAAGCTGCGCACGCTCGGCTACCAGTACGCGACCATCGCGGGCATCTCGATCTCGATCGACGACATGCTCATCCCCAAGCGCAAGAACGAGCTGCTCGAGGCCGCGCAGACCGAGGTCCGCGACATCGAGGAGCAGTACACCGAAGGTCTCATCACCGACGGCGAGCGCTACAACAAGGTGGTCGACATCTGGGCCCAGGTCGGTGAGCAGATCGCCGGCGAGATGATGCAGGAGATCGGCGTCCAGGACCTGGTGGACGAGGAGACGAGCCAGAAGAAGCGCGTCCCTTCGTTCAACCCGATCTTCATCATGGCCGACTCGGGCGCACGCGGATCGGTCCAGCAGATCCGCCAGCTGGCCGGCATGCGAGGCCTGATGGCCAAGCCGTCGGGCGAGATCATCGAGACCCCCATCACGACGAACTTCCGTGAGGGCCTCTCGGTGCTCCAGTACTTCATCTCGACCCACGGAGCCAGAAAGGGCCTCGCCGACACGGCGCTCAAGACGGCGAACTCGGGCTATCTCACCCGCCGTCTGGTCGACGTGGCGCAGGACGCCATCATCGCCGACCAGGACTGCGGCACGATGGAGGGCATCGAGATGACGGCGCTCGTCGAGGGCGGCGAGATCATCGAGAAGCTCGGCGACCGCATCCTCGGCCGCTCGGCGCTCGAGGACATCGTCGATCCCTACACCGGCGACGTGCTCGTCGCCGCCAACGACGAGATCAACGAGGACCGCGTCCGCATCGTCGAGGACGCAGGCATCGACAAGATCAAGATCCGCTCGGTGCTCACCTGCCAGACCCGTCGCGGCATCTGCGTCATGTGCTACGGCCGCGACCTCGCTCGCGGCTACATCGTGAACGTCGGCGAGGCCGTCGGCGTCATCGCCGCGCAGTCCATCGGCGAGCCCGGCACGCAGCTGACGATGCGCACGTTCCACATCGGCGGCGTCGGCCAGGTGCGCACCGAGCAGTCGGCGCTGGAGGCCCGCTACGAGGGCATCGTGCGCTTCGAGAACATCCAGCACGTGCCGAAGAAGGACCACCTCGTGGTCATGAACCGGCACGGCGAGATCATCGTGCAGGACGAGTCGGGTCGCGAGCGCGAGCGTTACGCGCTCGTCTACGGCGCGCGTCTGCGCGTCAAGGAAGGCGACCGCATCAAGTCCGGTGGGATGCTGGCCGAGTGGGATCCCTTCTCGATGCCGATCCTCACGGAGGTCGGCGGCATCATCAAATTCGGCGACGTGATCGAAGGCGTCACCATGACCGAGCAGCTCGACGAGGTCACGGGCCTCTCGCGCAAGGTGATCATCGAGTCCAAGGACGCCGACACGCGGCCCCGCATCTCGATCAAGGACGAGGCGGGCGAGACGCTCAACATCCCGGGCAGCGCCCAGGCGGCCCGCTACTTCTTGCCGGTCGGAGCGAACATCTTCGTCACCGAAGGCGATCGGGTGGAGCCAGGCGACGTCATCGCGAAGATCCCGCGCGAGACCACCAAGACCAAGGACATCACCGGCGGGTTGCCGCGTGTGGCCGAGCTCTTCGAGGCGAGAAAGCCCAAGGAGCACGCCGTCATCGCCGAGATCGATGGCACGGTGTCGTTCGGCAAGGACACCAAGGGCAAGCGCAAAGTGGTCATCACCCCCGAGGTCGGCGAGGCGAAGGAGTACCTCATCGCCAAGGGCAAGCACCTCTCGGTCCGCGAGGGGGATCGCGTCCGCGCAGGCGAGCCCCTGATGGACGGCGCCGCGAACCCGCACGAGATCCTCCGCGTGCTCGGTGAGAAGGCGCTCGCCAAGTACCTGGTGGATGAGGTCCAGGAGGTCTATCGACTCCAGGGTGTGCGCATCAACGACAAGCACATCGAGGTCATCGTGCGGCAGATGCTGCGCCGCATCCGGGTAACCGAGGTCGGCGACACCACCTTCCTGGTCGATGACCAGGTCGAGAAGCACGTGTTCGAGGAAGAGAACGAGCGCGTGATCGACAAGGGAGGCCAGCCCGCCAAGGGCGAGCCGTTGCTGCTCGGCATCACCAAGGCGTCGCTCGTCACCGAGTCCTTCATCTCGGCCTCGTCGTTTCAGGAGACCACCAAGGTGCTGACCGAGGCCGCCATCTCGGCCAAGGTCGACTACCTTCGCGGTCTGAAGGAGAACGTCATCATGGGCCGCCTGATCCCCGCCGGCACCGGCCTCGGGGCCTACAAGCGCCTTCACCTCAACGTCGAGGGCCCGGACGAGGAGGAGACCTTCACCCCCGCCCCCGCGCCGCTCGATCTGCCTCCGCGGCCGGCGGCGGCCGCAGTGGCTCCTGGCGCACCGGCCAGCATGGCCCAGCTCACCGACGAGTAGTCTGAAACGGTGCAATCCCGCGTCCGCGCAGCCACTTTGGGCTTGACGGCAAGGCGGCGTTGCCTATACTGCGCGCTCCCGGACCCAAAGGTCTGGGAGCTGCGTTTTTCCGGTCTTTGACCCGAACAGCGCTATATCTCGACCGAAGGAACCTGAGGATGCCGACGATCAGCCAGCTCGTGAAGTCAGGCCGCAAGAAGGTCAAGATCAAGACCGCTTCGCCCGCGCTCAAGGCCTGCCCGCAGCGCCGCGGAGTCTGCGTGCGCGTCTACACGACCACGCCGAAGAAGCCGAACTCGGCGCTTCGCAAGGTCGCGCGTGTGCGGTTGACCAACGGCATGGAAGTCACCGCCTATATCCCCGGCGAGGGGCACAACCTCCAGGAGCACTCGGTCGTGCTGATCCGCGGCGGCCGCGTCAAGGACCTGCCGGGCGTGCGCTACCACGTCATTCGCGGCACGCTGGACACGGCGGGTGTGGCGAACCGTCGCCAGAGCCGCTCGAAATACGGCGCGAAGCGCCCCAAGTAGCAGCCAAGCGCCGAAGTAAACCACCGAGCACGGAGACGTTCGAATGCCTCGCAAGGGTGAAGTCGCCAAGCGCAAGGTCCTTCCGGACCCCAAGTACACGGATCAACCACTGGAAGTTCGCCGGAGGATGACGAAGTTCACGAACCTCGTCATGTTCGGCGGCAAGAAGTCCGTGGCCGAGAAGATCGTCTATCAGGCCTTCGACCTGGTGGCCGAGCGCGCGAAGGACGATCCGATGAAGGTCTTCGATCGCGCCCTGACCAACGTCAAGCCCAAGGTCGAGGTGAAGTCCCGCCGCGTCGGTGGCTCGACCTACCAGGTCCCCGTCGAGGTTCGTCCCGAGCGGCAGCTCGCGCTCGGCATGCGCTGGATCATCTCGTACTCGCGCGATCGCGGCGAGAAGACGATGCAGGACAAGCTCGCGAACGAGATCATCGACGCCGCCCAGAACAAGGGCAACGCGGTCAAGAAGCGCGAGGACACGCACAAGATGGCAGAGGCCAACAAGGCCTTCGCGCACTACAGGTGGTAGATCGGTAGCTGGGCCGCTGGACGGCTCGCCTGCGGGCGAGCGCGCAGCGGCGATGAGTGGCCCCCCCGATGCGCAACTCTGCGCGCCGAGGGTAGACATAGCGGACCGGACGATCGCGTCATCGTTCGTTGGTAGAAGCGGGAGCCTGGCTGGCCGGACCTCCGCTTCCTCCGAAGAACCTCTCTCGACCGCCCTCCGCGTACAAGTTGCCGAAAGGCAAGGAGTGAGCCCTGAGCTCGGGCAGTTCGCCTCCAGCGACTGCCCTGGAACGGTCATGCGGGAGTTTCCCATCACTTGCACGCGGAACATCGCGATCGCCGGCAGCAACGAGCTGGACGGCGAAACCTTGCTTCGCTCGCTGCGCAATGCCGGGCATCCGGCGCCCGCGCTCGGGAACCTGCCCGACACCGCAACCTTCGTGTGGAACGGCCACCGGATGCACGCTGTGGCGGCTCCGCGCCAGCTCGGAATGGCCGACGATCTCGAACGCTTGCTGCGCGTGACCGATGCCCTCGTGGGGGTGTTCGGCAGCGGCCCAGTGGATCTTTCCACGGTGGCCCTGTGGCGATCAGCCGAGCACCTCGGTGTGGCCCGACTGGCCCTTCTGGACACCGACCCTTCGGACCCTCTGCCCGGATTTCTTGGCAATCACGCGGTGGTCCTCGGCACCGGCCTGGCACCGCTGGAGCGGCTGACCGAAGTGGATACCCAGGTCGCGGAACGATTGGCCTCGCGTGGACCTCTGACCGGGCAAGAGATCGCCGCAGCCATGCGGCGCGGCACCGTGCTCGGCCGACTGGTTCCGATCCTGGTCGGCCGCCCTCAGCCCGGGCTCGGCCTCGAAGCCTTGCTCGACGCCATCGTCGCGTGGCTCCCGTCGCCGGCGGATGTCCCGCCGGTGGCAGGGACCACCGGAGGCGTGCCGAGCGAGCGAAAATGCGCAGACGACGAGGCGTTCGCCGCCCGCACCGTCACGATCCTCGAAGCGCCCCCGGCGAGTCCTGTGGCGATCCTGCGGGTCTACTCCGGCGAGTTGCGGTCCGGCGAGACCGTGCTCGATGCCGCCCGAGGGCGCAGACAGCGGATCAGCGGACTGCTCGCTCTCGATGGCTCTCCCCTGCGCGCCGCCCGCTCCGGGGACATCTGCGCGGCCGTCGGACTCCGAGATCTCACGCCCGGCGCCACCCTGTGCGAGGAGGCCGCGCCCATCGTGCTCGAGGCACCTCGCGGGCCGGGTCCGCTCGTGGCACGGGCCCTGAGCGCCAACGATCCTCGCCTTCTCGCCGACGCGCTCGGGCGCCTCGTCGCCTCTGATCCCGGCCTCGGGACCGATGGCACACGCCTCTCCGGCACGGACGAGGCGCACCTCGACCGCGCGCTGCATCAGCTGCGACAGGACCTCCGGCTCGAAGCAGGGCGTCCAGAGGTCGTCTACCGAGAGGCCCCGACCCAGCCCGCGGAGGGTGAGCACCAGCTCGCCGCCGCCTCCAGAGGCCAGTTCGCGCGGGTCGCCGTGCGGGTCGCACCGGCGCCTCGAGGATCTGGTGTCGAGATCATCGATCGTACCGGCGATACCCTTCCACGAGAGTTCGTGCCCGCGTGCAGGCGCGGCCTGGAATCCCAGCTGGCGCGGGGCGTCCTGGCCGGCTACCCCGTCACCGACGCGCTGGTCACCCTCTCGGCCGCGCGGCACCACGCCGTGGACTCGACGGCGGCGGCGTTCGAGCTGGCCGCCGCACGAGCGCTCGAGACCGCGCTCCGCGACTCGCACCCGCTCCTCCTGGAGCCTCTGATGCAGGTCGATCTGCTGGTCCGGGCTGCCGACCTGGCCACCGCCCTGTCCGAGCTGCATGCCCGGCGAGCGCGCATCCTCGAGCTGGCTGAGCTGCCCGAGGGCAGCTCCGTGATCGCCGAGACGCCCCTGGCGCACCTGTTCGGGTACCTCGCGGAGCTGCAGGGTCGTGACACCTCCTGCAGCCTGCGCTTCGCGCGCAACGAAGTGGTTCCCACCCAGCTCGCGGAGGGGATCCTGGCTCGTGCGAGGGCGGCATGAGTCGATTCAGATTGTATTTTTCGCCAGAACATGCTTGGTATACCCCTCCTCGGAGGTGTCCCCAGGGACGCCTTCGGGCAGAGACACCAGCGCACCACGCAGACGCGTAGGAGACGGAGATGGCCAAGGAGAAATTCGTCCGCAACAAGCCGCACGTGAACATCGGCACGATCGGTCACGTGGACCACGGCAAGACGACGTTGACGGCGGCGATCACGAAGACCCTGGCCTCGAAGGGCTGGGCGAAGTTCACGAGCTACGACCAGATCGACAAGGCACCGGAGGAGCGCGAGCGTGGCATCACGATCGCGACGGCGCACGTCGAGTACGAGTCGGAGAAGCGCCACTACGCGCACGTGGATTGCCCCGGCCACGCGGACTACATCAAGAACATGATCACGGGCGCGGCGCAGATGGACGGCGCCATCCTGGTGGTGTCGGCGCCGGACGGGCCGATGCCGCAGACGCGCGAGCACATCCTGCTCGGGCGCCAGGTCGGCATCCCGTCGATCGTGGTGTTCCTCAACAAGTGCGACATGATCGCCGAAGCGGACAAGGAGCTGCTCGACCTGGTCGAGATGGAGCTCCGCGAGCTGCTCGACAAGTACAAGTACCCGGGCGACACGACGCCGATCGTGCGCGGCAGCGCGCTCAAGGCGCTCGAAGGCGATGCCGGCGAGCTCGGGACGCCGTCCATCTTCAAGCTGATGGAGGTGTGCGACTCGTTCATTCCGGAGCCGGTGCGCGAGATCGACAAGCCGTTCCTCATGCCGGTCGAGGACGTCTTCACGATCTCGGGTCGCGGCACCGTGGTGACGGGCCGCGTCGAGCGTGGCCAGGTCAAGGTCGGCGAGGAAGTCGAGATCGTCGGCTTCAAGGACACCGTCAAGACGACGGTGACCGGCGTCGAAATGTTCCGAAAGCTGCTCGACGAGGGCCGCGCGGGCGACAACATCGGCGCACTGCTCCGCGGCGTCAAGCGCGAGGACGTGGAGCGCGGCCAGGTGCTCTGCAAGCCGGGCTCGATCCTGCCGCACAAGCAGTTCAAGGCGGAAGTCTACGTCCTCAAGAAGGAGGAGGGTGGCCGTCACACGCCGTTCTTCAACGGCTACCGGCCGCAGTTCTACTTCCGCACCACCGACGTCACCGGCAACGTGAAGCTGCCCGAGGGCGTCGAGATGTGCATGCCTGGCGACAACATCAACATCGACGTCGAGCTGCAGACCCCGATCGCCTGCGAGGAGGGCCTGCGCTTCGCCATCCGCGAGGGCGGCCGCACCGTCGGCGCCGGCGTGGTCACGAAGATCACGGACACGGAGAAGAAGTAGAAATGGCGACCGCGATGACCACTCCGAAGATCCGGATCCGCCTCAAGGCGTACGACCACAAGCTCCTCGACCAGTCGGCCGCGGAGATCGTGGACACGGCGAAGCGTACCGGAGCGAAGGTGGCGGGCCCGATCCCGCTGCCGACCAAGATCAACAAGTACTGCGTGCTGCGCTCGCCCCACGTGGACAAGAAGTCGCGAGAGCAGTTCGAGATCCGCACGCACAAGCGGCTCCTCGACATCCTCGAGCCGACCCAGCAGACGCTCGATGCGCTCATGAAGCTCGACCTGTCCGCCGGCGTGGACGTCGAGATCAAGACCTGAGGACCATCATGACCAAGGTCAATGTTCTGGATCTGGCCGGCAAGACCGTCGGCAGCCTCGACCTCGACGAGAGTGTCTTCGGCGCCGAGGTCAAGGAGCACCTCCTGTGGGAGGTCGTGAAGGCCCAGCGCGCCGCCAAGCGCGCGGGTACCCACTCGACCAAGCGCATGGGCGAGGTTCGTGGCGGCGGCAAGAAGCCGTTCAAGCAAAAGGGCACCGGGCGCGCGCGCCAGGGCTCGACGCGGGCTCCTCAGTGGGTCGGCGGCGGAACGGTCTTCGGACCCAAGCCCCGCAAGTACGTCGAGCACACCCCCAAGAAGGTCGTACAGGCCGCGCTCCGCGCCGCGCTCTCGCTGCGGCTCAAGGAGCAGAAGCTCCTCGTGGTGAAGGACTTCGCCGTGGCCGCCAAGACCAAGGCCGTCGCGACGGCGCTCAAGACCCTTGGGGCCGAAAAGGCCCTGGTGGTTGACGGCGCTTCGAACGAGAGCCTGTCCCGCGCCACGAAGAATCTCGTGCGCTCGACCGCCAAGACCAAGTTCTTGGCCCACGAGGGCTTGAACGTCTACGACGTCCTCGATCACCCGACGCTGATCATGACGCAGGCAGCAGTCGAGGCCATCACGGCCCGCCTCAAGCGCGCTCCGCGGGCCGCCAAGGAGACGAAGTAATGCGTGCCGTCGAGAGCGTAATCCGTCGTCCCATCTTGACGGAGAAGAGCAGCCGACTTCGGGAAACCGGCGGGCGCACCGCCGCGGATCTCGAAGGCGAAGCGGAATTCCGCCAGAAGGTCTTCTTCGAGGTCGCCCGCGAGGCGAACAAGATCGAGATCCGCCGCGCGGTCGAGGGCCTCTTCAAGGTCAAGGTGCACGATGTGCGCACCATGATCGTGCGTGGTAAGGACAAGCGAATCGGTCGCTTTGCCGGCCGTCGCCCCAACTGGAAGAAGGCGATCGTGACGCTGGCCGAGGGTCAGCGCATCGAGCTCTTCGAGGCGCAGAGCGCCGCCGCGGAAGGCTAGGAGTCACAGCGATGCCGAAGAGTTATTCCCCCACGTCCCCGGGCCGTCGCGGCATGGATGCCCGCGACTTCTCGGAGCTCACCAAGGGCAAGGCGCCCGAGAAGAAGCTGCTCGAGCACAAGACCTCGACCGGCGGGCGCAACAATCATGGCCGCATCACGGTGCGCTTCCGCGGCGGCGGCCACAAGAAGCGCTACCGGGTCATCGATTTCCGCCGCGACAAGCTTGGCGTGCCGGCAACCGTCGCGGCCATCGAGTACGACCCGAATCGCACCTCGCACCTCGCCCTGCTCCAGTACAAGGACGGCGAGAAGCGCTACATCCTCGCGCCCCAGGGGCTCAAGGAAGGCGACATCGTCGTGTCGTCGCGCACCGCGGACATCAAGCCGGGCAACGCCTTGCCGCTGCGCTACATCCCGCTTGGCACCCTGATCCACGCGGTCGAGCTCAAGATCGGCGGCGGGGCTCAGATGGCGCGCACCGCGGGCACCTCGGCGCAGCTGATGGCCAAGGAGGGCGACTGGGGTCAGGTCCGTCTGCCCTCCGGTGAGGTCCGCAGAGTGCACCTGTCCTGCCGGGCCACGGTGGGAGTCCTCGGCAACGCCGAGCACAACAACATCATGATCGGCAAGGCCGGTCGCTACCGCTGGATGGGCAAGAAGCCGCACAGCCGCGGTGTCGCCATGAACCCCGTCGACCACCCGATGGGTGGTGGAGAGGGTCGCTCCTCGGGCGGCCGGCACCCCTGCTCGCCATGGGGACTGCCGACCAAGGGCTATAAGACGCGTGTCAACAAGCGGACGGACAGCATGATCGTGCGTCGCCGCGGGAAGCAGGGTGGTTAGCCAATGGCTCGCTCGCTGAAGAAGGGTCCGTTCATCGACAAGCACCTGCTCGGCAAGGTGCTCGAAGCGCGGAAGACGAGCTCGAAGAAGGTGATCAAGACCTGGTCTCGCCGTTCGACGGTGATTCCGGAGATGATCACCCTGACCTTTGCCGTGCACAATGGCCGGAAGTTCCTTCCGGTCTTCGTCACCGAACAGATGGTCGGGCACAAGCTCGGCGAGTTCGCGCCAACCCGTACGTTCACGGGTCACTCCGGCGACCGGAAGGCCGCGGCCCCTGCCGCCAAGCCCGCCGGGCCGGGCGGAGACAAGAAGAAGTAAAGAAAGTCGTGGATCCAAGGGCTTGCCGCGTGTTATAGGCGGACCCTTTTCGGACCCCTCTAGGGTCTGAACAGATTTTGCAGCAGCGCGGGCCGGCTGGTGCCGATCCAACCTGGAGCTGACGATGGAATCGAGCGCAATCATTCGGTACATGCGGCAATCTCCCCGGAAGGTCCGGGTGGTCGCCGCCCAGATTCGCGGAAAGAGCGTGGAGGAGGCGATGGCCATCCTCCGGCTACAGCCGCGCAAGGCGGCGAAGACCCTGGCCAAGCTGCTGAGCTCGGCCGTGGCGAACGCCGAGCACAACAAGCAGGCCGACGTCGACGACCTGCTCGTCAAGCGCGTGCTGGTCGACGCGGCACCGACGCTCAAGCGCTGGATGCCCCGCGCGATGGGTCGTGCCAACCGCATCATCAAGCGTTCGAGCCACGTGACGATCGTGGTCGGCGATAGCAACTGAGCGAGTTCCGAGGAGCACCTTAATGGGCCAGAAAACACATCCAGTTGGCTTCCGCCTCGGCATCATCAAGAGCTGGAACTCGAAGTGGTACAACGAGAAGGACTACGCCAAGTGGCTTCATGAGGACATTCGCCTCAAGAAGTTCATCAAGGAAAAGCTGAGCCACGCGGGCGTTTCGTCCGTCGAGGTCGAGCGCGCGGCCAACAAGGCCAAGATCAACATCTACACGGCGCGTCCCGGGATCGTCATCGGCAAGCGTGGCGCGGGGGTCGAGCAGCTCAAGCGCGACGTCCAGTCCCTGACCGACAACGAGGTCTTCCTCAACATCCAGGAAGTCCGCAAGGCCGAGACCAACGCCCAGCTCGTGGCGGAGAACATCGCGACCCAGCTCGAGCGCCGGGTCGCCTTCCGCCGCGCCATGAAGAAGGCCGTCCAGACGGCGATGAAGTTCGGGGCCAAGGGCATCCGTGTGGCGAGCTCTGGCCGCCTCGGGGGCGCGGAGATGTCGCGCTACGAGTGGTACCGCGAAGGTCGCGTGCCGCTCCACACGCTGCGCGCCGACATCGAGTACGGCTTCGCCGAGGCGAAGACGACCTACGGGAAAATCGGCGTCAAGTGCTGGATCTTCAAGGGCGAAGTGCTCCCGCAGCGGACCCAGCGTCCCCTGCCGTAGCGGCGCTCTGATACCGAAAGCGAGAGATTCGGGAGACCGATCATGCTGAGTCCGAAGAAGGTCAAGTGGCGCAAGCAGCAGAAGGGCCGCATGCGCGGAATGTCCAAGGGCGGCAACTACGTTGCCTTTGGCGACGTGGGTCTGCAGGCCACCGAATGCGGCTGGCTGACGGCTCGCCAGATCGAGGCGGCGCGTATCGCCATCTCTCGCCACGTCAAGCGCGGCGGCAAGCTGTACGTCCGCGTGTTTCCCGACAAGCCGGTCTCCAAGAAGCCGGCCGAGACCCGAATGGGCAAGGGAAAGGGCAATCCCGAGGAGTGGGTGGCCGTGGTCCGTCCCGGGCGCGTGCTGTACGAGCTCGAGGGCGTGGACCCCAAGCTGGCGCTCGCCGCGTTCCAGCTCGCGCATCACAAGCTCCCCGTCAACACCCGGGTCATCACACGGGAGCAGGCGCTGTGAGCGAGACCAAGGAACTATCGCTGTCGGACGTGCGGGCGCTGTCGCCCGACGACCTCAAGAGCCGTGAGTCGGATCTTCGTGGTCAGCTCTTCCAGCTCAAGATGACGAAGCACACCAGCACCATCGCGGATCCCATGCAGATCCGGAAGACGCGTCGCGAGATCGCCCGCGTTCTGACGGTGCTCGGCGAGCGTGCCGGCAAGGCCAAGGAGTAACGATGTCGACCGCAACCAGCGCCACCTCAGAGCGAGCGAGCCGCGGCGCCCGCCGCACCCTGATCGGCGTCGTCGCCAGCGACAAGATGAACAAGACGCGCGTGGTGGTCGTCACCCGGCGCGTGGCGCACGGCACGTACCAGAAGTACGTCGTCCGTCGCGTCAAGTACAAGGCGCACGACGAGCGCAACGAGTACAAGGTGGGCGACCGGGTCGAGATCATAGAGTCCAAGCCCATCTCGCGCGAGAAGCGCTGGCGCATCGAGCGGCTCATCGCGAAGGCCGAGGAGGTCTGAGCCATGATCCAGACGACCTCTGTCCTCGACGTCGCCGACAACTCGGGTGCCAAGAAGCTGATGTGCATCAAGGTGCTCGGGGGCTCCAAGCGCAAGTACGCCTCGATCGGCGACGTGATCGTCGTCTCGGTCAAGGAAGCCATTCCGAACGCGAAGGTCAAGAAGGGTGAGGTCGCCAAGGCCGTCATCGTTCGGACCAAGAAGGAGATCTCGCGCAACGACGGCAGCTACATTCGCTTCGACGAGAACTCGGCGGTCCTGATCAACAAGGACAACGAGCCGGTGGGTACCCGCATCTTCGGCCCAGTGGCCCGTGAGCTGCGTGCAAAGAAGTTCATGAAGATCATCTCGCTGGCACCCGAGGTGCTGTAGCGAGCGTATCCGAGACCCAGGCCCCGGCCTGGAAACGGCGAGCAAAACGATGAGCGAGCAGACGAAGACCGAGGGCGAGCAGCCCAAGAAGAAGACCGAGGGTAGAGGTCGGAAGGAGAAGGCTCCTTCTCTGACGACCATCTCGGACACCAAGTACGCGCGGACGGGACTGCCCCGACTGCAGCGCAAGTACCGCGAAGAGGTGTCGAAGAAGCTGCAGGAGGAGTTCAGCTACACGAACCCGATGCAGATCCCGCGGCTCGTGAAGATCACCATCAACATGGGGCTCGGCGAGGCGGTGGCGAACCCGAAGATCATCGACGTGGCGGTCGATGAGCTCGCGGCGATCGCCGGCCAGCGGCCCGTGGTCACCAAGGCAAAGAAGTCCATCGCGACCTACAAGCTACGCCAGGGCCAGAAGATCGGCTGCATGGTCACGCTCCGGCAGGAGCGCATGTGGGAGTTCCTGGATCGCCTCGTGAACATCGCGATCCCGCGTGTGCGTGATTTCAAGGGGATCTCGCAGAAGACCTTCGATGGTCGCGGGAACTTCTCGATGGGTATTCGGGAACAGATCATCTTCCCGGAGATCAATTACGACCGCATCGACAAGGTGAAGGGTATGAACGTCACGATCGTCACGACGGCTCAGACCGACGACGAGGGTCGTGCACTGCTCCGGCATCTCGGCATGCCGTTCCGGAGCTAGCCGCGGACCGATTGGGTCCGGAGAAGATTTCATGGCGAAGACAGTCGACATGGTTCAGACCAAGGTGCCGAAGTTCCAGGTTCGGCACCGCAACCGCTGCAATATCTGCGGACGTGCACGTGGCTACATGCGCAAGTTCGAGATGTGCCGCGTCTGCTTCCGGCAGCTCGCGCTGCGCGGTGAGATTCCTGGCGTCATCAAGTCGAGCTGGTAGGCAGGTAAATCAAAATGTCGATGACCGATCCTGTTGCCGACTTCCTTGCGCGCATTCGCAATGCAGTGATGGCGCGCAAGACCAAGCTCGAGCTCCCCTACTCCAAGCTCAAGCACCGCATCGCGGAGCTTTTGCAGGCAGAAGGGTTTCTCACGGGCGTGGCCACGAACGTGCCAGGTCAGGCGAACGCGGGGGGCAAGCCGTCTCCATACGGCCCCCAGGGCTCGCTGATCCTGACGCTGCGCTACGACTCCCGTAATCGCGCCTCGATCCTGGGCCTCCGGCGCGTCTCCACGCCCGGCCGCCGGCGTTACGTCGGAAAGGATCGCATCGCGAAGGTGCGAAGCGGGCTCGGCATCTCGATCCTCACGACCTCGCGCGGTCTCATGACCGACCGCGAGGCCCGGAAGCAGGGGATCGGGGGCGAAGTGCTCTGCGAGGTGTGGTGATGAGCCGCGTAGGTAAGAAGCCAATCGCGATCCCGAAGGGGGTCACGATCACCGCGAGCGCGATCGAGCTCAAGGTGAAGGGACCCAAGGGTGAGCTCAAGCGTCCCGTCCCGAGTGGAGTGAGCGTCAAGATCGACGGCGGCACGGCGCTGGTCGCGCGCGCGGCCGAGGATCGCCCGACGCGTGCCAAGCACGGCCTCGTGCGCGCCCTGCTCCAGAACATGGTGACGGGCGTATCGGCGGGCTTCACGCGGGAGCTCGAGATCAACGGCGTCGGTTACCGCGCAGAGGTCAAGGGCAAGGCCCTGCAACTGGCGCTGGGCTACTCTCACCCGATCGACTTCGCGCTCCCCACGGGAATCGAGGCCAAGGTCGACAAGACCCGCATCGTCCTCACCGGGATCGACAAGGAGCTGCTCGGCCAGACGGCTGCGAAGATCCGCAGCTTCCGGGGTCCCGAGCCGTACAAGGGCAAGGGCATCAAGTACGTCGAAGAGACGATCCGCCGCAAGGTGGGCAAGACCGGCGCCTCGTAGCGCCGGACCAAGCTTAAGGATTGTGCGATGAAGTCTAAGATGGACGGTCGGCTCCGCAGGAAAGCGGCGATTCGCGCGCGCATGCACGGCACCTCCGAGCGGCCGCGTCTGAGCGTGTTCCGCTCGGCCAAGCACATGTACGCCCAGCTCGTGGACGACACGACGCACCGGACGCTCGCCGCGGCCAGCACGCTCGATCCCGAGCTGCCGCAGGCGGAGGGCGAGAAGAGCAAGAAGACGGACAAGGCCAAGCACGTGGGTGCGCTGATCGCGAAGCGCGCCATTGCGGCAGGGATCAAGCAGGTCGTGTTCGATCGCAATGGGTTCATCTACCACGGCCGCATCGCGGCGGTTGCCGACGGCGCCCGCGAAGCTGGCCTGGAGTTCTGAGGAAGGCATGATCAACTACGAGGATGTAGGCGAGCTGGTCGACCGCGTGGTCTTCATCAACCGCGTCGCGAAGGTCGTCAAGGGTGGTCGTCGTTTCAGCTTCTCGGCGATCGTCGTCGTAGGAGACCAGAACGGCTACGTCGGCGCAGGGCTGGGCAAGGCCCACGAGGTGCCCGAGGCCATCCGCAAGGGCACGGAGCAGGCCAAGAAGAACCTGTTCAAGATCCCGCTGCGTGGCTCCACCATCCCCCACGACGTGCTCGGAGAGTTCGGTGCGGGCAAGGTGCTCTTGCGCCCAGCGTCCCAGGGAACCGGCGTCATCGCCGGCGGCGCCGTCCGGCCGGTCCTCGAGGTCGCGGGTGTGCAGAACATCCTGACGAAGTGCATCGGCACCTCGAACCCTCACAACGTGATCCACGCGACGATCGACGCGCTCAAGAAGCTGCAGAGCCCCGAGCAGGTGGCGGCGCAGCGTGATCGCACGGTGGATCAGATTCTGGGCTAGCCGCCCAGGCACCTTCGGACCACAGTCCGGAGGGCACACGCGGAGTCGGACGATGGCACTCAAGCTGAAGGTCAGGCTGCTTCACAGCGGCGTCAACAGGAAGCAGGACCAGAAGGACACGATCCGTGGCCTCGGTCTCACCAGGATCGGCAAGGTCGTGGTGCTCAACGACACGGCTGCGATCCGCGGCATGATCCGCAAGGTGTCACACCTGATCCGGGTCGAGCCCGCGGGGGAGTAGGACATGGCAACGCTGCACGAGCTGCGCCCCAACGAGGGTGCGACCAAGAACAGGAAGCGCCTCGGCCGTGGACACGGCTCGGGAACGCACAAGACGGCCGGCAAGGGTGTCAAGGGCCAGAAGGCGCGCACGGGTCATCACGGCGCGCGCATCGGCTTCGAGGGTGGCCAGATGCCGCTCCAGCGTCGCCTGCCCAAGCGTGGATTCAACAACGTGTTCGGCGTGGAGTTCGCGATCGTGAACCTGCGTGACATCGCCAAGCGCTTCGAGGCCTCGGCCGAGGTCAGTCCGGAGACGCTGGTCAAGGTGGGCCTGTTGCGCGCCTCCATGGTCGAGCATGTCAAGGTGCTGGGCGTCGGTGACGCTCAGCCGAAGCTCCACGTGCGTGCGCACGCATTCTCGGCGAGCGCCAAGCAGAAAATCGAAGCTGCCGGCGGCACTGCCGAAGTCATCGCCGAGTAGAGCACGCCCCCCGAGGCCCCGTGTCGAACCCGATCGTCAACATGTTCAAGATCCCGGAGCTGCGAAAGCGGCTCCTGTTCACGCTGGCCCTGCTGGCTGTGTACCGGCTCGGGATCTTCATCACGACCCCGGGCGTGAACCGGACGATCATGCAGGAGATCGTCGGAGCAGGCTCGGGTGGCTTCCTGGGCATGTTCAACATGTTCTCGGGCGGAGCCCTCGAGCGCATGTCGCTGTTCGCCCTGGGCGTCATGCCCTACGTGAGCGCATCGATCATCCTGCAGATGCTGACCATCGTCTCGCCGCAGCTCGACAAGCTGAACAAGGAGGGTGAGCAAGGCAGGCGGAAGATCAACCAGTACACGCGCTACGGCACGGTTCTGCTCTCGCTCCTGCAAGGCTATTTCATCGCACGCTGGCTCGAGGGACAGCATGCCTCGTTCGGACGGCACATCGGCGACGTGGTCTCGAGCCCGGGCATCGGCTTCCGGCTGCTCACCATGATCTCGTTGACGACCGGCACGGCGTTCCTGATGTGGCTCGGCGAGCAGATCACCGAGCGTGGCATCGGCAATGGCATGTCCGTCATCATCTTTGCCGGCATCGTGACCGACATCCCGAGCGGCCTCTACCGCCTCGCCGAGAAGGCCAAGACGGACATGACGGCCTTTTCGCTGCTGCTCATCGCGCTCATCGTCGTCGCGGGCGTGGCCTTCATCTGCTTCGTCGAGCGCGGATACCGGCGCATCCCGGTTCAGTACGCAAAACGAATCGTCGGCCGAAAGATGTATGGCGGCCAGACGACACACTTGCCGCTCAAGGTGAATTCGGCCGGCGTGATCCCTCCGATCTTTGCCTCGTCGGTCCTCATGGTTCCCGGCCAGCTGGCCACCTACATCCAGACGCCGTGGATGCAGGACTTCAAGAGCGTGTTCGATCGCGGAGGCTGGCAGTACAACACCGTCTTCGTGGGCCTGATTGTGTTCTTCTCGTTCTTCTACACGGCCATCACCTACAACCCTGTGGACGTGGCTGACAACCTCAAGAAGTATGGCGGTTTCATCCCGGGTATCCGACCGGGCAAGAAGACGGCTGAGTACATCGATCGGGTGATGTCTCGCATCACCTTCGGCGGCGCCATCTACATGTCCATCGTGTGCATCATGCCGTCGCTCATGCAGGACTGGTTCCACGTGCCGTTCAGCTTCGGCGGCACGGGGCTGATGATCGTCGTGGGCGTGGCGCTGGATCTCGTGCAGCAGATCGAGGGGCACCTCATCACGCGGCAATACCAAGGCTTCACCGGACCCAAGGGCCCGCGCATCCGGGGTCGGCGGGCCGCCGTGCCCGCTGGGGCATAGGCCGAGCCCATGTTCCTCGTCGGCCAGCGCATGAAGATCTATCTCAAGACGGAGTCGGAGATCGCAAAGCTTCGCGATGCCAACCGGGCCGTCTGCGAGGTGCTCGACGCGCTGGAGGATGCCGTCAAGCCTGGCATCACGACGTGGGAGCTCAATGAGCTGGCGGACCGCAAGCTCAAGCAGCTGGGAGCGACCTCGGCGTTCAAGGGCTACCACGGCTATCCCGCCGTGCTGTGCACCTCGGTCAACAACGTGGTGGTCCACGGCATCCCGCGCAAGGATGAGGTGCTGGCCGAGGGTGACCTCATCGGCATCGACTTCGGGTGTTTCCGCCAGGGCTTCTGCGGCGACAGCGCGAGGACGGTTCCGGTCGGGAAGGTGTCCGCGGCCGCGCAGGCACTGCTGGACGCGACCCGGGACTCCCTCGAGCGCGCGATCGCGGCCTGTGTCCCGGGAAGCCGCCTTGGCGACGTGGGCTGGGCGGTCCAGTCCTACGTCGAGTCGAAGGGCTACAGCGTCGTGCGCAGCTTCGTCGGCCATGGGATCGGGCGCCAGATGCACGAGGACCCGCAGGTCCCGAACTATGGCAAGCCCGGCTCGGGCAAGCGCCTGTCCGAGGGACTCGTGATCGCAGTCGAGCCGATGGTGAACGCTGGGGGGCCTGACGTGGTGGTCCGAGATGACCAGTGGACAGCCGAGACGAAAGATGGCAGTCTCTCGGCCCATTTCGAACATTCCGTGGCCGTCACGAAAAACGGCCCGATCGTGCTGAGCAGGAGTAGGTCATGAAGGTTCGGGCTTCGGTCAAGGCGATCTGTGACAAGTGCAAGATCATCCGGCGGCGTGGCGTCGTCCGGGTCATCTGCGAGAACCCACGGCACAAGCAGCGGCAGGGCTAGCTCCGCCTCGAGCGCCTCAGGGCGGCAGAGCGTGGCGAACCCCAAACCAAGAAGAGCCCGGTACCCGTAGGAGATGTGAGATGGCCCGAATTGCTGGTGTCGACCTCCCCCGTAACAAGCGCATCGAGATCGCGCTGACGTACATCTTTGGCGTGGGCAAGGCACGCGCTGCCCAGATCCTGGACAAGGCGGGCGTGGCGGGTGACAAGCGCACCGATGCCCTCGACGAAGCTGACGTGCGCAAGATTCGCGACGTGATCGATGCCGACTTCAAGGTCGAGGGCGATCTGCGCAAGGACGTCAGCATGGACATCAAGCGGCTGATGGAGATCGGCTGTTACCGGGGCCTGCGCCATCGCAAGGGCCTGCCGGTGCGCGGGCAAAGGACGCACACCAACTCGCGCACGCGCAAGGGCCCCCGCAAGGGCCAGATGGCACGCGCGAAGAAGCCCGAGTGATGAAGACGCTATCCGTGAAGCGCGACCCGAGGAAGGCCTGAGATGTCGAAGCCGAAGACGAAGAAGAAGGTCAAGAAGAACGTCCAGAGCGGGATTGCCCACATCCAGTCGACGTTCAACAACACGGTCGTGACGATCACGGACGTGAGCGGGAACGTGGTCGCGTGGTCGTCTTCGGGCGTGCGCGGCTTCAAGGGCTCACGCAAGTCGACACCGTTTGCCGCGCAGCTCGCGGCCGAGGATGCGGCCAAGAAGGCGATGGAGCACGGGATGCGCTCGATCGCGGTCTACGTCAAGGGCCCCGGCTCAGGACGCGAGTCTGCGCTCCGCGCGCTGCAAGCTGCTGGCTTCAAGATCACACTGATTCGGGATGTGACCCCCATTCCCCACAACGGTTGCCGGCCGCCCAAGCGGCGCCGCGTCTGACCTCGAGAGAAGAGAGCTCAAGATGTCGCGATACATTGGTCCCGTCTGCCGTCTCTGCCGACGCGAGGAAGCCAAGCTCTTCCTCAAGGGCGAGCGTTGCTACACCGACAAGTGCGGCTACGAGCGCCGTCAGTACGCGCCTGGCCAGCACGGCCAGAGCCGTCGTCGGAAGCAGTCCGACTACGGAACGCAGCTGCGGGAGAAGCAGAAGGTCAAGCGCCTGTACGGGCTGGCGGAGCGCCAGTTCCGCGGCTACTTCCACAAGGCGCTGCGGCTCAAGGGGCAGACCGGCGAGAACCTCCTCGTGCTACTCGAGCGGCGCCTGGACAACGCGGTCTACCGCCTGGGCTTCGCCTGCGATCACGCCGAGGCGCGCCAGCTGGTGCGTCACGGTCACTTCCTGATCAACGGCAAGCGCGTCAACATCCCGTCGTACCTCGTGCGCGCCAACGACGTGATCGAGGTCGCGGAGAAGAGCCGCAAGATCCAGCGCATCAATGACAGCCTGGGCTCGGTCGAGCGACGCGGCGTACCGAAGTGGCTCGAGCTCGAAAAGGCAGCCTTCAAGGGTGTGGTCAAGGCCATGCCAGCCCGCGAGGACCTGAACCAGTCCATTCGCGAGCAGCTCATCGTCGAGCTCTACTCGAAGTAGTGATCCAGCAGCGAATCCCCACGGTGGGAGAGGAGCAGGAATGAGCCAGTCGCATCCCTCGTACGCGGTCATCGCCCGGAACTGGCGTGATCTGATCCGTCCGCGTGCGCTCGAGGTCGAGAAGGAGACGCTCACGCCGACGTACGGGAAGTTCTCGTGCGAGCCGCTGGAGCGTGGGTTTGGCATCACCATCGGGAACTCCTTGCGCCGGATCCTGCTGTCATCGCTGCAGGGCGCCGCCATCACCGCGATCAAGGTCGAGAGCACGCTCCACGAGTTCTCGACGATTCCCGACGTGGTGGAGGATGTGACGGACATCGTCCTCAACCTCAAGGAGGTCCTGCTCCGCATGCACGACGCGCGGCCGCGTGTGGTACGCCTCGACAAGGAGGGCGAGGGGCCCGTGACGGCAGGTGACATCACCGCGACGGACGGCGTCGAGATGCTCAACGCGAGCCAGCACATCGCCACGTTGTCCAAGGGTGGCAAGCTGCACATGGAGCTGCACGTCGGCGTGGGGCGTGGTTATGCGTCCGCCGAGCGGAACAAGGCCGCGACCATGTCCGTGGGTACCATCCCGATCGACGCGCTGTTCTCGCCGATCCGGAAGGTCAACTACACGGTGCACAACGCGCGCGTCGGGCAGCAGACCGACTATGACCGCCTGTCGATCGAGGTCTGGACGAACGGCAGCGTTCGCCCCGAGGATGCGGTCGCCTACGCGGCCAAGATCCTCAAGGATCAGCTCTCGATCTTCATCAACTTCGAGGAGATCGCAGAGCCGAGCGATGACCCCAAGGTCACCGACGAGCAGGCGCGGCTCAACGAGAATCTCTGGCGGACGGTCGATGAGCTCGAGCTCTCGGTCCGGAGCGCGAACTGCCTTCAGAACGCGAACATCCGCTACATCGGCGAGCTGGTCCAGAAGACCGAGGCCGAGATGCTCAAGACGAAGAACTTCGGCCGCAAGTCGCTGAAGGAGATCAAGGAAATCCTGGCCGAGATGGGGCTTGCCCTCGGGATGAAGCTGGCCAACTGGCCAGGAGACGGACCGCCGAAGAAGGCCTAGTTTCGCCCCCGCTCCGCTCCGCGCGCGTGGGGGTCATGACAGCCGTCTGGTAACCAGGGACACCGTAGGCCGGCGTCCACGAGCGAGGAACACGGAAATGCGTCATCAGAAGACCGGTAGAAAGTTCGGGCGCGAGTCGGCTGCACGGCACGCGCTGATCTCGTCGCTCGTGACGAACCTGATCCGCGACGAGCGGATCAAGACCACGGACGCGCGCGCCAAGGAGCTGCGCCGGTTCAGCGAGCCCGTCATCCGCTGGGCGGTCTCGGTCGCCGAGATCGTGCAGAAGGGCGAGTCCGCCAGCGTCGAGGAGAAGGCACGGGTGGTGCATGCGACGCGCATGGTGCGACGCACGGTGCGGGACCGCGCCACGCTGCACCGGCTCTTCCACGAGGTCGGCCCGCGCTTCTTGGGTCGCGAAGGCGGGTACACGCGGATCCTCAAGGTGGGCTTTCGCGCGGGGGACGCCGCGCCGGTGTCACTGATCGAGCTGGTCTCCCGTTCCGCGGTCGCGGCGGTGCCACCGGCCGAGAAGGCCGACGTGCCGGACAAGAAGGCCAAGAAGTAGCCACGCCGAGGCAGCCGTGACGGCGGGGGCGGACCAGCGGCGCCACCAGCGCCGGGACGTGGACATCTCGATCCATCTGTCGCTCGAGAGCGACAGCCAGTTCTTCACTTACCAGGGTCTCAACGTCAGCCGAGGTGGGTTGTTCATCGCCTGCGAGCCACCGCTCGCGGTGGGCACCCCCCTCCGCGTGCGTTTCGTGCTGCCGGGGTGGGAGCTCCACCCGGTCGAGAGTGACGCGGTCGTGCGCTGGACCCGGACGGATCCTCCCGGCGTGGGGCTGGAGTTCGTCGAGCTGTCCTCCACGGCGCGGATGATGATCGAGGAGTTCACCGCCGATCGAGGCGGCGCCCTGCTCGTGCCCGAAGTGGACGCATGAGCGAGGTGGCTCTGCCCTCCACGGCCGAGCTCGCCATCCGTGCCGGCGTCGCGTTGATCGTGGTGCTGGGCGTGGCCCTGGTGTCCTTGCGCTGGCTGGCGCGACGCGGCCTGGGACGGCACGGCGGACTCGGCGGAGCAGCCCTGAGCCTCGAGTCGCGGCTGGCGCTCGAGCCCCGGCGGAGCCTGTGCATCGTGCGCGCCGGCGGGCGGCGCTGGTTGCTCGGCGTCAGCGAGGCGGGCATCGCCATGCTCGCGGATCTCGGCGGGGAGAGCGCGGAGCCGCCCGGCGGGACGCCCGACCAGGCGGACTGACCGTGAGTCAACCCATCGCGTCGCTGCTCGGGCTGAGCATTCTGGCGCTGCTGCCGTTCCTGCTCATCACGCTGACGAGCTTCACGAAGATCACCGTGGTGCTTGGCATCCTGCGCAGCGCGCTCGGCACTCCGCAGATCCCACCGACGGTCGTGCTCACGGGCCTCGCGATGATGCTCACGGGCTACGTGATGCTGCCGACGACGTCCGCGATGGTGGAGGCCAGCGGGCCCCTTCTGTCCAGGAAGACGCTGGAGGCGAGCCCGGCGGCTGCGGTGGACGTGGCCCTCGAGGTCGCGGTGCGCGTCCGCGTGCCCCTTCGCACGTTTCTGGAGCGGCACGCGCATCCGCGGGACCGAGCGCTGTTTCGAGAGCTATCGGCACGCCGCCTGGCGGCTTCACGGAAGCCGGGTGACGCCCCCAGGGCCACGGAACCGGCGCCAGAGGATGGCCTCCCTGTGCTGGCGCCGGCATTCCTGATCAGCCAGCTGCGAGAGGCCTTCACCATCGGCTTTCTCCTGTTCCTGCCGTTCCTCGTCATCGATCTGGTCGTGTCGAACCTCCTGCTGGCGCTCGGCATGCAGATGCTGCAACCGACCACCGTGTCGCTTCCGTTCAAGCTGCTGCTGTTCGTGATGGTGGACGGCTGGCACCTGCTCGCCCGAGGGCTGGTGCTGGGGTACGGATGAGCGCGGCCGATCTCACGCTGGAGGCCGCACGTCAGGGCCTCGTGCTGGCCGTGGTGCTCTCGTTGCCGTTCGTGGGGGTCGCGCTGGTCGTGGGGCTTACCGTCGCGGTGGTGCAGGCGGCCACGCAGGTGCAAGAGCCGACGCTGTCCTTTGCGCCGAAGCTGGCTGCGGTGGCCGTGATGCTCGTGATCCTCGGTCCCTGGCTCGGCGCGGAGCTGGTGCGCTATGCGGCAGCGCTGCTCGAGCGGATCCCACAGATTGGCCTGCGCTGATGCCCTGGCTCGACGAGGCGACGATCGTGTCCTTCGCGCTCGTGGCCGTGCGCACGGTGCTCGCGCTGGCGCCGGTGCCGGCGTTCGGCGGACAGGTGCTGCCGCCGCCGGTGCGCATCCTGCTCGGCGTCTGCGTCGCGCTCCTGATCTGGCCGAGCGTGCCGATGCTCGCGCGCCCGCTCGAGCTCGGCGAGCTCGTCATGGCGATCGCTCGTGAAGCCGCGATCGGTGCCGCGACGGGCTTCCTGGCGGCGCTGCCGTTTCGCGCGGTCGAGTCCGCAGGGCGACTGGTGGACGCCCTGCGTGGCGCGAACCTCGCCGAGCTGCTCTCGCCTGAGCTCGGAGCGCGCACGAGCCCGACCGCCGAGCTGTACCTGCGCCTCACCACGGTGTGGTTCCTCGCCTCGGGGGCGTATCGTGGCGTGATCTTCGCGCTGGCTGATGGCTTCGATCGCCTGCCCCTCGCGGGCGCACACCCGCCGCTCGGAGGGCCGCGCGCGGCCATCGCGGCCACGGGCGCCGTGCTCGAGGGTGCAACCGGGATCGCGCTGCCGGCGCTCGCGTCGCTGCTGCTCGCAGACCTCACCCTGGGCCTGGTCGGTCGCGCGGCGCCGAGCCTGGGCCTTCAAGGCGTCCTGATGTCCGGGCGCGCCCTCATCGGCGTGGTCGTGACGGCCCTGTCGCTGGGAGCCGTCCTGGCCACGGTCGCGCGGGGCGTGGGACCAGCCCTGCTGGGGCTCTGATGGCCGAGCGCAGCGGCGGCGGCGAGCCGACCGAGGAGCCCACGCCCAAGCGCCTTCGCGAGGCCAGGCAGCGGGGCGAGGTCGCGCAGAGCCGGGACCTCGCAGGCGCGGCTTCCCTCGTCGGAGCGCTGCTGGTCGTGGCCGCCTGTGGCGCCGCCGGCGCGGGATCGCTCGGCGCCCTCTTGCGCCGCAGCCTCACGCGCGCCGTGGACGGCTCGGCCGAGCCGGCGAGCGCGCTGGCCGACTCCGGCGCGACGCTGCTCATCGTCATCGCGCCGGTGCTAGGCGCGGCGATGGTCGCCGGCGCGATCGTCGCGTTCCTCCAGGTGGGCCCCCTGCTGACGTTCGAGCCGATCAAGCCGAAGCTCGAGCGCGTCGACCTCGTCAGCGGTCTCGGCCGCATGTTCGGAACCGCGTCGCTGGGGGAGGCGGCGCGGTCCCTGCTCAAGGCTGTGCTCGTGGGCTGGGCCGCCCTGTCCGCGCTCGGCGATCGATGGGCTGCCCTCCTGACCGATGGCGCGTGGTCTGCGCGCCTCGGTGCGCTCGGTGCCCTCGCGCTCGCGGTGGGCCTGCGTGCGCTGGGGGTGCTGCTCGTCATGGGAGGCCTCGACTACCTGCTCAAGCGGCGCGCGTATCACAAGCGACAGCGCATGACTCGCGCAGAGGTCAAGCGCGAGCACCGCGAAGAGGAGGGCGACCCCAGGCACAAGGCCGAGCGCCGTCGAGCCCATCGGCGCCTCCTCCAGGAAAGGGCGATGCGCGCGGTGCCGCGCGCCAGCGTCGTCATCACGAACCCGACGCACCTCGCCGTTGCGCTGCGCTATGAACGGGCGTCCATGCGGGCGCCAGCCGTCACCGCCAAGGGGCAGCACCTGCACGCCCATCAGATCCGGTCCCTCGCGCGCACCCACGGCGTGCCGATCCGTCGCGATCCGCCGCTCGCGCGCGCGCTGTTCGAGCTCGAGCTGGAGGAGGAGATCCCGGAAGCCCTCTACGACGCCGTGGCGGAGGTGCTCCGCGTGCTCCGTCGCACCCCGGGCGAGGACACCGCGCCGACCGGGGCCGTACCGCCCGACGGAGAGGCGTGACCGACACGCTGGTCGATGTCGTGGTGGCGCTGCCGGTCCACGGCCGTTTCTCGTACCGGGTGCCGTCGCGCCTGATGACCCGGGCGGTCCCCGGCGCGCGGGTGCTGGTGCCGTTCGGCGGGCGAGCGCGCATGCCCGGCGTCGTGATCGGTCCGAGCACGACGCCGCCCGAAGGGGGCGTGCGAGAGCTCGCCGAGGTGCTCGACCAGGAGCGCCCTGCCCTGCCGACGGAGCTCCTCTCCTTGCTCCTGCGAATGGCCGACTATTACCTTGCCCCCGCTGGGGAGGCGGTGCGGCTCGCCCTGCCGATCGGCGCGGCCGCCCGAGCACGCCCACGCTTTCAGCTGACGGCCGCCGGAGAGGCCGCGCTGCGCGCACGGCTGCTCCCAGGCAGCGAGGTCGCGATCCTCGAGACGGCTCGAGACAGCGGGCGCGCGAAGGGCGAGAAGACGCAGCTCGAGCGGCTTGCCCGGGCAGGCCTTCTGGAGCGCGCGGAGAGCGCGCCGCCCCCGCCGGCGGCTCCGCAGGAGACGGTGCTGGTCGCCCTTGGCGCAGAGCCACCCGAGCGCGCCGGGCGGCGCCGCGAGGTCTGGCAGCGCATCCGCGATGCGGGCGCCGAAGGTGTCTTCCCCGCTTCGCTCGCCGCCCGCGATCGACCGCACGCTACCGCCCTTTGCAAGGCGGGTCTGTGCGAGAGGCGCACGCGGGAGCGGCGCTTCGAGGCCGCCGGTCCTGCCACGGCCTCCAGCGTCGCCCTGACCCCGGAGCAGACCGTCGCCGCCGCGGCGATCACGTGCGCCGTGGGAGCCGGGATCTACCGCGGCTTTCTGCTGTTCGGCGTGACCGGCAGCGGCAAGACCGAGGTGTACCTCCACGCCATCGCCGCGGCGCTCTCGCAGGGGCTCGGCGCGATCGTGCTGGTGCCCGAGATCGCGCTCACGCCCCAGCTGGGCGCGCGCTTCCGGACGCGGTTCGGTGACGAGGTCGCGATCCTCCACAGCGGGCTCGGCGATGCCGAGCGCCTGCGCGAGTGGCATCGCCTGCGCACGGGTGTCGCGCGGGTCGCCCTCGGCGCGCGCTCGGCCATCTTCGCGCCGGTCGCACGGCTCGGCATCGTCGTCGTGGATGAGGAGCACGACGGTTCCTTCAAGCAGGAGGATGGCGTGCGCTACCACGCCCGCGACGTGGCCCAGCTGCGCGCAGCGCGGGCCGGGGCGGTGTGCGTGCTCGGCTCGGCCACACCCTCCCTCGAGACCTGGCACGGCGCCAGCGGCGGCAGGCTGCAGCGCCTCGACCTCACCGAGCGCCCGACCGGGCGGCCGCTCCCCGAGGTGCGCCTGGTGGACCTGCGCGAGTACCGCGGGGACGGCGAGGCCCTCCTGTCGGGTCCACTCGCGGACGCGCTCTCCGAGGCGCTGGTCTCTGGCGAGCAGGCGATGCTGCTGCTCAATCGTCGCGGCTTCTCCACGTTCGTGCTGTGCGGCGACTGCGGCCACCCGTTTCGCTGCCCGAGCTGTGCGGTGTCCCTCACCTGGCACAAGGGCGAGGGTCGACTGCGCTGCCACTACTGCGGCCATGGCGAGCCAGATCCGCGCGCGTGCCCCGCATGCAGCAGTGACCGCCTCAAACGCCTGGGGCGCGGCACCGAGCGCGTCGAGGACGCGCTGCGCGCGCGCTTTCCGTCGGCGCGCATCGCGCGGCTCGACCGCGACACCGCCACGTTTCGCACGCTGTCGCGCACCCTCGAGGCGTTCCGCAGAAGCGAGATCGACCTGCTCGTGGGGACGCAGATGATCGCCAAGGGGCATGACTTCCCGGGGGTCACGCTCGTGGGCGTCATCAACGCGGACGCAGGGCTGCACTTCCCCGACTTCCGAGCGACCGAGCGCACGTTCCAGCTGCTCGCGCAGGTGGCCGGACGAGCCGGCCGCGGCGGGCGCGCCGGGCGCGTGATCGTGCAGACCCGCGACCCGCGCCACCCCGCCATCCAGGCTGCCTCCGCGCACGACTACCAGCGCTTCGCAGCCCACGAGCTCGAGGCCCGCGCCGAGCTCGGCTACCCCCCGTTCGCCCACCTGGTCTGCGTGCGGGCCGACGGGCCCGATCCGCTGGCCCTCGAGGCCGCGCTCGACCGCGCTGCACGCGAGGTCCAGGCATCGGGCGACGTCGGCATCCTCGGGCCCGCGGAGGCGCCGCTGTCGCGCCTCAAGGGCCGGTACCGATGGCAGATGCTGCTGCGCGCGGCCGATCGCGGCCCCTTGCGGCGAGCCGCCGGCCGCGTGCTGGCGCTGCAGCCCATGCGCGAGGTGCGCCTCACGGTCGACGTCGACCCCGTGGGCCTCTTGTGACGGTCAGTACCGCGGAATGGCCGGATCGATCTGCAGCGACCAGGCGTCGATGCCGCCCTGCAGGGAGACGGCCTCGCGCCCTGCGTGCTCGAGCAGGGCCGCGCCGGAGAGGCTGCGCACCCCGTGGTGGCAGTACACGACGACGAGCGCGCCGGCGGGAGGGTCGAGCTCGTCGAGTCGGCCCGGGAGCTCTTGCAGGGGCACGAGGACGCTGCCCGGCAAGGCGGCACGCTCGTGCTCCCAGGGCTGGCGCACGTCGATCAGGTAAGTCAGCGCGCCAGCGGCCATGCGCTCGGCGAGCTCCTGCACACGGATTTGCCGAGGCATGCCGGCAGGATGCCGTGCGGCCCCGCTACGGGCAAGCGGCGCGGGGGGGGTTCGGCAGCGCGGCCCCCACCGCCCCCTCGGGCACGCGGGAGAATGCAAAGGTCGACCCCGCGGCGTCGAACGAGACCGGTTGATTCACCATGCCCTCGACGTCGCCGCACAGCAGGTCCGGCGACACGATGCGTCCCTTGAGGACGAGGTGCGCGGCCACGTTGCCGCCGCTGATGGGATTGGCTTCGCCCGGAAACGCGATGTCTCCCATATCGGCGGAGAAGCGCAGATCGGCGCCAACGGCCACCCCCGCGATGCTGATTTCTGGCCCCGAGAGCGGCATCCGGTCGCTCACGCGCAGAGGCCGCACGGCGAGGTCCATCGTGGCCGTGACACCGTCCGCGTTCGGGTGGACGGTGATCCGCCCCAGGAACTGCAGCGGCACGTCGGGGTTGATGATCACCGCAGCCGCGAGGAGCATGGTGCCGGTCGCGTTCGGCACGCGGCTCGCGGGCGGGGCATCGGCGACCACGGAGTCATGCGCGGCGGGCGCAGCATCCGGCGCCGGGCCGGCATCGGCAGGGCGCGCGGCATCGCGTTCGAGCCGCGCCGCATCGGTGGTGCGGTTGACGAAGCGGTTGAACTTCCCGTCCGGATCGACGCAGCCCAGCAAGCAAACCAGTGCCAGGCTTGACGCCGACAAGATTCGCATGATAGTAGAAATTTTCACAAAAAACTCTATTACAGCCCTCGACCCCGCTCTGTCAAGCTCCGGAGGATCATGCGCCGCCAGACCCGTTGCCTCGCGTTGCTCGCACTGGCCTCGATGCTGGGCCTGGAGGCGACCGCACACGCGGGTGGCTTCCTGGTCGCCCGCTTCGGCGGCGAGCACGGACACCCGACCACGACCGACGCGACGGCCCTCTACTACAACCCGGCCGGCCTCGCATTCGCCTCCGGCACGCGCGTCTACCTGGATGGCTCGTTCGCCCTGCGCACGGCGACCTATGATCGCCCCGCCGGGGCGATCGATCACGTCGGCACCGGAACGCCGTCGGACGGCGTCTCGGCCAACAGCGGTCGCGCCACGCTCTCGAACGCCATCGCCTCTCCGTTCTTCGGCGTCGTCAGCGACCTGGGCCAGCCCGGTCTGGCCGTCGGGCTGTCGTTCTCGACTCCGTTCGGCGGCCCCTCGGTGTGGGACAGCCGAGACACGCTCAAGACGTCGCCATATCCGGGCGCCGTCGACGGACCCCAGCGCTGGGCGTCGATCGACGGCACGATCCGGTCCTCCTACGTCACCCTGGGCGGCGCCTACCAGATCGCGCCGGCGCGCCTGTCGATCGGCCTTTCGGCGAACCTCGTCCTGTCCCAGGTCAACACCGTACGCGCCAGAAACGGCAACGGCACCGACGATCTCGTCTCGAGCGGCGGCGCCGTCCAGGAGGGGCGATCGGTGATCGACGTCCGCGGCACCACCGGCTCGATCGGCGTCGGCGTCGTCTGGCGGCCGATCGACGAGCTCTGGCTCGGCGCCTCGTACCAGAGCCAGCCGGGCTTCGGCGAGATGAAGCTCGAGGGCACGCTCGACTCCAAGCTGGCCACGGCCGCGATGACGCACGACAAGGTCGAGGTCCTGCAATCCCTGCCCGACGTGGTCCGCTGGGGCGGCCGCTTCCGGCCCAGCAAGCAGCTCGAGCTGCGCGTGTTCGGAGACTTCGCGCGCTGGTCGGTCTTCGACAAGCAGTGCCTCCTGAACCAGAACGATCCGAAGCGGAGCTGCACGCTGAACCCGGATGGCACGCTCGACGGCCCAGGCGGGGGCTCGGGCGTGACGTTCGCCGTCCCGCGCCACTGGAAGAACACGTTCGGCGTACGCGCGGGCGGCTCCTACTGGGTGACACCGGAGGTGGAGGCCTTCGTTGGCGGCGGCTTCGACAGCAACGCGGTGCCGAACGCGACCATCGACCCGGCCCTGTTCGACATGAACAAGGGCAGCGCCTCGGCCGGCGCGCGCGTGACGCTGCTCGAGCAGCGGCTGATCGTCGATGCGACCTTCACGCAGGTGTTCTACGCGAGCCGGACCATCGCGCCGCGCCCTCGCGACGGCAGCGGCGACGCCGTCTCGCCCGCACAGCCGCCTTCCCGCACGCCGGACATGGCAGGCACCTACGCCCAGGCCGCGAGCGTGCTGGTGGTCGGCGTCGGCTACACGTTCTGACGTAACATCCCGCGCCGATGACGCCGCTCTTCATCGGCATCGCCGGGGGCACCGGCTCCGGCAAGTCCACCATCGCGCACAAGCTGGCGACCGCGCTGCCGACGGAATCGGTGGTGACCATCGATCACGACGCGTACTACCGCGATCGGTCGGACCTCGCGATCGCGGACCGGCAGCAGCTCAACTACGACCACCCAGACGCGCTCGAGACCGAGCTGCTCGTGCGACACCTCGGCAAGCTGCGCGCTGACGAGCCGGTCGAGCTGCCCGTGTACGACTTCAAGACCCACGCACGGAGCCTCAGCACGCGGCGCGTCTCGCCCGCTCCGGTGGTGATCGTCGAGGGCATCCTGGTGTTCGTGGATCCCGGGCTGCGGGCGGCGCTCGACATCAAGATCTTCGTCGATACCGACGCCGACATCCGGGTGTTCCGGCGGATCCGCCGGGATCTCGAGCAGCGTGGGCGCACCTTCCAGTCGGTGCGCGAGCAGTACTACCGGACCGTTCGCCCGATGCACCTGCAGTTCGTCGAGCCATCCAAGCGCTGGGCCGACATCATCATCCCCGAAGGCGGCGACAACCGCGTCGCCATCGACCTCATCGTGGGCAAGCTGCTCAACGTGGTCGGCTCGCCCGCATGACGCCCCTTTACCTGCACGGCTTCGCGTCGAGCCCCGCGTCGACCAAGGCGCGCGCGTTCGCCGCCCATTTTCCGGGGCTCCTCGTGCCCGATCTGAACGACGGTGGCTTCGAGCGACTCACGCTGTCGCGCGTGCTCGCTCAGGTCGATGCGCTGGCCCGCGGCGCCGGCGACCTCGTGCTGTTCGGCTCGTCGCTGGGCGGGTACTCGGCGGCCCTGTGGCAGGCGCGGCAGCGACGGGCGCGTGGGCTCGTGCTGCTCGCACCCGCGTTCGATCTCGGCGCCCGCTGGCAGGCGCGGCAGCGACTCCCGCTCGGTCCCGAGGGCCTCGGCAGGGTCTTCCACTTCGGTCTCGGACGCGACGTTCCCTTCGACGAGGTCGGCTTTCTCGCGGACGCCGTGCTGCACGAGCCCTACCCGCGCGTGGACGTGCCGGTGCTGGTGCTGCACGGGCTACGCGACGACGTCGTGCCGATCGAGCTGGCGCGCGAGTTCTGTGCAAGGACACCCTCCGCGCGGCTCGTGGAGTACGACGCGGGCCACGAGCTCGGCGAGGTCGTGCCGGCGCTGGTCAGCGAGGCGGCGCGGTTCGTGGAGACCCTGCGATGAAGTGGCTCTGGGTGCTGGCGACGATCGCGGCGTGCGGCGGCGGCAGGGCCGGCCCCGGCGATGGCGCGACGGGTGGCCTCGTGGGCTGTGGCGCCGCGGGGGACGGGGGTGCAACCGTGGCCGACGGCGGGACCACCGATGGCGCGCGCGACAGCGGCCCGCTCGGTCCCGTGCCCTGCCCCACCGGGACGCCCGCGCTGGATCGCTGGTCGCCGATGGCCTTTGCGGATGCGCCCGCAGCGCGCGCGCTGCACACGGCCCTGTGGACCGGCAGCGAGCTCGTCATCTGGGGCGGCCGCGGCTCTACCGGTGCGCTCGGGGACGGCGCTCGCTGGAACCCCATGACGGATCGCTGGATCGCGATGCAGAGCGACGCCTCGGCGCCGGCGGCGCGGTGGGATCACGTCGGCCTCTGGACCGGCAGCGAGCTCGTCGTCTGGGGCGGTCGCAACGCCGCCTCTGGCGGGTTGCTCGGCGACGGTGCGCGCTGGGATCCGCGCACCGACCGCTGGCGCGTGATGCTCTCCTCCCCCGACCAGCCCGCGCCGCGCGCGCGGCCCGCCTACGCCTGGACCGGGAGCGAGGCCGTCGTGTTCGGCGGGCTCGGCGAGCAGGGCGGATCGGCCGCGGGGGGTGCCCGCTGGGAGCCCTCGAGCGATCGCTGGCGCCCGATGTCCCCCGTCGGTGCGCCGCCCGGCGGCCCAGGGCGCGCGGTGTTCACCGGCAGCGAGGTCCTCGTTGCGACGATCCAGCTGGCGCGCTGGGACGCCCAGAGCGACCTGTGGCGGCCGGTCAGTCCGGGGTTCCCCTCGGGAGCCAGCGGCTACTCGCTGGTGTGGACCGGCAGCGAGGCGTTGCTCTGGGGCGGGCTGCAAGGCGGCAGGCCCACGGGCAGCGGCGTGCGCTACGACCCCGGGTCGGACCGGCTGCGCCCCATGCTCGCCGCGGGTGCGCCATCAGGGCGTACCGAGCAGTCAGGCGTCTGGACCGGCAGCGAGCTCGTGGTGTGGGGAGGAACGGCGGGCGACACGCTCGGAGATCCGGCAGGGCTCGGCGATGGCGGACGGTGGAGCCCGCGCGATGTGTGGTTGCCCATCTCCGCCACGGGCGCGCCATCCGCCCGGTGGGGCCACAGCGCCGTGTGGAGCGGAAGCGAGCTCCTCGTATGGGGCGGCGTCGGCCAGGGCGCGGAGCGCGGCGCCCGCTGGCGCTAGAGCTTGCCGAGCCGGGAGACCAGGGTCTCCTTGAGGTCGTTGTCCACGGGCGCTGGCCCGAGCCAGACGTCGAGCAGCGCACCGGTCAGCTTGGCGTTGCGCAGCGCGGGCTTGCGCTGGCCGGAGATGCTGACGTCGAGCTGCGGGCCGCTCGTCTGCAGCGTGATGACCGTGCCCTTTTCGAGCTCCCCGGAGAAGTACGACAGGAACTGGTGGTACTCGGCGAGGCCGCCCACGCGCGAGCCCAGCGCGTCCTCGAAGGCGCTCCTGAGCTTGTCCGCGGACAGCGTGCGGAGCAGACGGATCTCGACGGTCTTCCTGAAGCCACCGCCCACGACGCCGCGGTAGTCGCCCGGGCCGAGCCGGGTGGCGCCCGAACGCTCGGCGTAAAGGCCCATCGCGTACACCTTGAAGCCCCAGCGCTTGCGGATCCCCACGCCCAGCAAGGCCTGATCTCCGCGGGCCTCGGTGAAGGCCTCGCCGCTCGAGGGCTCGCGCACGTTCGCCGAGGCCCCAGCCGGGGTGAGAAGGCCCACCGAAAGTGTCATGAGCAGTGGCAGAAAGTGGCGCTTCGTGGTGTGCATGGCGAGGGGTTCAGCAACTCACGTGCCGACCCACGCGCGCGCATGGACCCTGGGTTTTCGCGGGAATCGCGGTTCTCCCACATCATCGCCGACCACGACAGCCGCCAGGACTGCTGGCTGATCACGACGCCACCTGCGCGCCGCGCGCTTCGGCATTAGACTTGAAAGAACGGAACGGCGTGCTGGTCTCGGCGCTGATCGTGCTCGGCTTCTTCGGAAGTGGGCCCTCGAAGGTCCGGCCGGAGGTGTCCGCGCAGGCGGCCACGGCGGTGCGCGCGCTGCCGACCGCGCTCGTGTTGGGCCCGACGCAAGAGGCCCCGCGGCCCGTCTGCCGGAGCTGCGGCGCCGGCATTCCCGATGCGCCGATCGCCCGCGGCGTCAGCCTGGGTGGCGACTCGTCGCGAATCTTCGCCGACCGGCTGCGCGTCTACGTCAAGGTGCTCCGGCCGGCCGGCCGCGAGATCCAGGTCAGCCTCGACGTCGACCAGGGGTCGAGCGTCTTCCTCGTCGGTTCGCGGTTCTGACCAGGACCAGCGGGCCGCGACGTGAACGGGAAACGGGTCTAGAGTCGCGCACGTGCAGCGCGTCTCGCATGGGGGGGAGCATCGGGCCGCAAAGCTCGAAGGCGACCGGCGATGGTTCGCGGTCTCCGCCCCGGGGCTCGAGCAGCTGGTCCTCGCCGAGATGACGGCCATTGCCGGCGCCACCGACGTGGTCGGCGTCGACGGCGGCACGGAGCTCGCGGGCGACGCGGCGACGGCCCTGCGCGCGAACCTGTGGTCGCGCACGGCCAGCCGGATCCTGCTCGCGCTCGGCGAGGCCGAGGCGCGCGAGCTCGCCCGGCTGCGGCGCCGCATCGCCGCAATGCCGTGGGAGCTCGTGCTCCCGGTGGGCGGGGCGATCACGGTGCGTGCGTCGGCGTCGCGCTGTCGGCTCTATCACACGGGCGCCATCGCCGAGCAGGTCACGCTTGGCGTGGCCGATCGCATCGGCCCCGCGAGGCCGGGAGCCGAGCCGTTGCTCGTCGTGGTGCGAGGGCAAAAGGACCGCTTCGCGGTGCGCGCCGACGCCTCGGGGGAGCTCTTGCACCGGCGCGGGCATCGCCTCGACCTCAGCGAAGCGCCGCTGCGCGAGACGCTCGCCGCGGCCCTGCTCGCGCTGGCGCGCTGGGACCCCGCGACGCCCCTCATCGATCCGATGTGCGGCGCCGGGACGATCCCGATCGAGGCCGCGCTGCTCGCGCTCGGCCGCGCTCCGGGGCTCGACCGCGCGTTCGCGTGCGAATCGTGGCCCGGTTTTCCGCCGGGCGTGGCGGAGCGCGTGCGTGCCCAGGCCCGACTGGCTGCGCGGGACACCCTACCAGCGCCCATCCGGGGCTTCGACCGCGATCCCGCGACCATCGAGGCGGCCCGGCGCAATGCCGCGCGCGCCAGCCTTGGGGAGATCTTGTCGCTCGAGGTGGCCAGCCTGGGCCAGCTGGGGCGACCCGCCGGACCGCCCGGGCTCGTCCTGGTCAATCCCCCGTTCGGCAGGCGCGTCGGCAAGGGAGCGCCGCTCGGCCCGCTCTACGCCAGCCTCCGCAAGCTGCTCGAGGGCCCCCTGGCCGGCTGGCGCGCTGCCGTCCTGGTCGCCGACAAGCGCCTGCTCGGCGCCATCGGCAGGGCCACCGCGGTGCACCGCCTGGTCACGGGTGGGCTGCCGGTCCACCTCGCCCTCCTGGAGCCGGCGCCCCCACGCCTGGGACGGCGCCCCTCGGCGCCAGGGTGAGCGAAGATGCCCCAGGGGCCGGCGTTCGCCCCGCCAAGTAGCTGTATTCTGAAAGACAGTTCTTGCAGGAAACCTCGCGCGGCCGCCGGCCAGCGTGGTCCAGGCCTTGCGATGACGAGGCGCGGTGAGGGTCGATCGGAGATGTCCCACCCAGACGCTGCGAACCACGGGCGACGGGGAGGGTCGGCCGACACGCGAGTGGCGGGTGGTACGCCCCATCCCGGCCGTGGTGACCATCGAGCCGCTGGCCCTGGTCCGCCGACGTCGCCGCTTGACGCCGACCCAGGTCGAGCGCGCCTCGCCATCGCGGACCAGCGCGTGGCGTCTCCACCCGCCGGCGAGGGCGCCCAGTCCACCGGTGCTCGAGCTCATGGCGCTGGCGGCCCTCCTGGGGCTGGTCGCTGGCTTCGGCGCCGGGGTGTGGCTGCAGAGCTCCCACGAGGGTGCCGTCGAGCCGGCGCTGGTGTCAGCCCGGTAGCGGGCGGGGCCATCGCTTTGCTCGCCGGGGGCCGGATGGTGTAGTACATCCTCCCCGTGAACGAGGATCTCGACCGAAAGACCGCCGAGTTCTCCGAGCTGCTCGTCGAGGCCATCGACGCGCTGGATGCCGCGCTCGAGGACAAGATCCGCGAGCGCATCCTCTTGGCGCACGAAAAGCTGGCCGAGCTGGTCGTGCGCTACCAGACGCTCGTCACCGAGGCCGGCGACGAGCGCGCCCAGGTCGAGAAGCGCTTCGAGCGCCGCGTGACCGACCTCAAGCGCCAGGCTGCGCGGCTGCCCGGCGGCGGCGTCGGCCGGCCGGCCAAGCTGGCGATCGACGCGGGCTCGGTGCCGTTCATCCTTCAGCGCACGCCGGGCAAGAGCTTGCAGGACCAGTTCGACGAGCCGGTCAAGCGCGGCGAGAAGCCCAAGTACACCACCGGCGGCGAGGTCGAGGCGTGGTGCGGGCCCTGCGGCGACATGAAGACCCACAACGTCTACGCGCTCGTCGATGGCCTGCCCACCATCGTCATCTGCCAGGCCTGCGGCGGACGGCACAACTTCCGCGCCGAGCCGGGTCGCAAGCGGGGTACAGCCTTGCCCGAGGGTCCCGAGCGGCCATTCTCGGTGGGCCCTCAGCGTCCCTCGCGGGAGCGGGCCGAGGTGGAGAAGAAGCTCAAGGAGAAGCAGGCCCTCAAGGAGGAGCTCGCGGGCGCCACGGGCGTTCGCCCCTACTCGCCGCGCGAGCGCTACAAGGCAGGGGAGATCATCGAGCACGCCGAGCTCGGGCGCGGCAAGATCGAGACGGTCACCAAGCGCAGCCTGCTCGTGCGCTTTGCCGTCGGGCTGCGCCCGCTCGAGCTGCAGTAGGTCTACATTCGATCTACGCCTTGGCGCGAGGGGCCGGCGGGATCTCGGCAGGGATGGAGACCCGGGGCTCCATCGGCGGGGCGCTCGAGCGCCGCTGCCGCGCGGTGGCGCGGTACTCGTGCAGCTTGTACTGGATCTTCCGGTGGGAGATGCCGAGGATGCGGGCTGCTTGGGCCTTGCAGCCACCCGTGTGCTCGAGTGTCTTGAGGATGGCGTAGCGCTCGAGATCGTCGAGCGAGGCGCCGGGCACGTGCGGCGCGTCGCCAGCATCCTCGTCACGCACGGCGGGCGGCAGGTCGCCCCGCACGACGAGCGGTCCCCTCGCCACGAGGACGGCGCGGGTGATCGCGTTCTCGAGCTCGCGCACGTTGCCCGGCCAGCCGTACCAGAGCAGGCAGTCCCGCGTTTCATCGTCCATGCCCACCACGGGTCGGCCATTGTCGGCCGCGACGCGCCGCAGCACGTGCTCGGCGATCTGTACGACGTCGGGGCCGCGCGTGCGCAGCGGCGGGACGCCGAGCGTGACCACCGCGAGGCGATAGTAGAGCTCCTCGCGAAAGCAACCCTCGCGAACCGCGCGCGCAAGGTCGTGGCGGGAAGCCGCGATGACGCGCACGTCGAGGCGCACGGTCTGGCCGACGTGGGCGACCTCGTTCTTGGACAGAAGGGCCAGCAGCTGGACCTGCGCGGCGACGGAGAGATCGGCGATCTCGTCGAGGAAGAGCGTGCCCCCCTCGGCCAGCACGATGGCGCCCACGGCGTCGCGCGCGTCGGAGTCCGACGGCACGAGCGCATCGAGCGCTCCGCAGTCGAGCCGGACGAACGGCCCCGAGGCTCGCAGGCTGAGCTCGTGCAGGGCGACGGCCGCGAGCTCCTTGCCGCAACCGGGCTCGCCGGTGATCAGCACCGGAGCGCGTGACGGGGCGATCTGTCGCAGCTGCCGGTGCAGCCGCTGCATCGCGCTCGCCTTGCCGATCAGGCGGTCGAGCCCGCGCGAGCCGGCCGAGAGCACCCGCGCCACCGCGCGCACGACGATCTCGGGTGCGCATGGCCACGCCAGGGTGACCTCGGGCCGCAGCTTGCCGAGCCCCTCGAGCGTCTCCTCGACCCCGATGAGCACGAGCGGGCGTGGCGGCTCGCCACGCAGGCGCCCCACCCCCTCGGGGTCGACCGGGCCCTCCGAGGCCACCAGCACGACGTCGGGATGCACCTCGCGCGACCGCGCGATCGCACGATCGACCTCGCCGAAGCCCTCGACCTGATGGCCCCGGCGATCGAGCGCTTCGCACAGGGCGCGTCGCACCGGCGCGGACGGCGCGTACACGACGATGCGGCTAGCCACGGGGCCTCCCTCCTGGGTGCATGGCGCCCCTCTTACGCAAGCCATGTGCCACCTCTACGCACACGCAACCCCGCAGAAACTCGGAGAGATTTTCCACCTCCCGCCCGCATCAGGCTCCAGCCCGCGGTCTGGACCCCTCAACCCTGCTGGCGAGCCCATCAGCCGGGGCTGGAACGACGCTCGTACAGCGCGTAACCCAGCAGACGGCACTCGAGATCGCCATTCCACACCGGCGTGCGCGTCTCGGTGCGCAGGCCAATCTTCTTGGCGAGGGCCGCGCTGGCCGTGAGCAGGTGCGCGCTCCAGCCGCCGAAGCGATGCTTGAGGATGCTGCCGAGCGACTCGTAGAGCGGTGCCAGCGAGGCCTCGTCGCCGAGGCGGACCCCATACGGAAGGTTGCAGACCAGCGCGCCGCGAGGAGCGGGGGGCTCGAGCTCGGCGAGCGGGCGGAGCTCGATGCGCACGACACCGTCGAGCCCCGCGGCGGCGACGTTCTCGGTGGCCGCTTCCACAGCCTGCCGATCGGCGTCGAAGCCCAGGATGAGCGGCAAGGACGCGGGCGCGGCTTTGCGGGAGTCCTGCCGCAGGCGCTGCCACAGCGCGGGATCGGCGCCGAGCCAGCGCTCGCATGCGAAGCGACGGCGCTCGCCCGGGGCCCGGCCGAGGACGCGCAGCGCGTGCTCCACGGGCAGCGTGCCCGAGCCGCACATCGGGTCCAGGAACGCGACATCGGGGCGTACCCCTGCCAGCGCCAGCAGCCCCGCACCGAGGGTCTCCTTGAGCGGCGCCAGGGCCCCCCGGCTGCGCCAGCCGCGCTCGTGTAGCGGCGCACCCGAGCTGTCGAGCGCCACCTCGGCCCGCCCCTCGGCCACGCGGACGTGCACCCGGACCACCGGATCGACGACGTCGACATCGGGTCGGGTGCCCACCGACTCTCGCACCGCATCGACGATGGCGTCCTTGACCCGCTGGGCGAGCCACACCGTGTTGCGAATCCACGAGGCGCGCGCTGCCGCGTGCACGGCCAGGGTCTGGTCGGGGGAGATCAAGCGGGGCCACGGCATCGCCCGGATGCCCCGGTAAAGGTCGTCGGCGTTGGCGCACGGCGCCTCGCCGATAGGGACGAGCACGCGGCTGGCGGCGCGCAGCCAGAGGTTTCCGCGATAGAGCAGCGCAAGGTCGCCCCGACACTCGACCTGGGCGCGGCGCTGCACGATCGAATGCGCCCCCAGCGCCTCGAGCTCCTGGGCCACCACCGGCTCGAGGCCGAGGCCGCACAGGGCGATCAGGCGGCGGACGTCGGGTCCCTGGTGTGCGCGCATGGCGGGACGCATACCACGGGTGCGGCGAGACGCCGCGCCGGGGCACGGCGCCACGTTGACACCGCGGCCGGCCCCTGGTAACGACCACCTGCCCGAGGCTGAACAGAAAAGACATGCGCCTGTCCCGGTACGCGTTCTTCGTCGCCGCCTGCACGTTCGTCCTCGTGCTCATGGGCGGCATCGTGCACACGACCGGATCGAGCCTGGCCTGCCCGGACTGGCCGCTCTGCTTCGGCCAGGTGATGCCCAAGATGGAGGGCAAGGTCGCCGTCGAGCACAGCCACCGCATGGTGGCAACGGGCGTGGGCCTTCTGACCATCGCCCTTCTCGTGATGGCGCTGCGGCGCCGGCGCGAGTACCCGGGCCTTCTGCCCTGGGCGGGGGTGGCCCTCGGCCTGGTGGTGCTGCAGGGCGTGATCGGCGGCGTCACGGTGCTCCTGCGGCTGCCGCCCGAGGTGTCGACCGCGCACCTGGCCATGTCGCAGGCGTTCCTGGCGATCGTGCTGCTCATCGCGTGGCGAGCCCGCGCGCTCGAGCTCGGCCGGCCCATCGCGCCTGCCCTGCCCGCCGGCCCGCGCAGGCTGCTCCTCGCGGCCGCGGCGCTGGTCTACGTGCAGCTCGTCGTGGCGGCGGCGATGCGCCACACCGGCGCCTCGCTGGCGTGCGTCGAGATCCCGCTGTGCAAGGGCGCGCTGTTCCCGTCGGGCGCACACTGGCTCGTCCACCTGCACATGACCCATCGCGTCCTCGGCGTGCTCGCGTTCTTCGCGACGCTGGCGGCCGGCGTCGCCGCCAAGCGCGGCGGCCTGCCCAAACCCTGGGCGCGCGCCGCGATCCTCGTGCATGTCGTCGTGCTGGCGCAGATCTTCGTCGGGCTGCTCGCCGTGGTGAAGCTGCTCAACCTCCACGTGGTCACCCTGCACCTGGGCCTCGCGGCCCTCATCTGGGGAACGCTGGTGTCGCTCGTCGTGGTGACGAGCCCGCGGCGGCGCGCCGCTTCTGCGCCCTCTGGCACCCCCTCCGCAGCCGCGGCGGTCTCCGCGTGACCGCGTTGGCCCTCGTCCAGTCCCGCGCGCTCGACCTGGTGCAGCTGGCCAAGCCGCGCTTGACGTCGATGGTCATCTTCACGACCCTCGGTGGGCTCCTGCTCGCCCCGGGTCGCGTGGACGCGCTGCACGCGATCCTCACCGTCCTCGGCACCACGCTCGTCGTGGCGGCCGCGAACACCCTCAACATGTACTGGGAGCGCGACTCCGACGCGTTCATGGAGCGGACGCGCGACCGGCCGCTACCGGCCGGCCGCATGCATCCAGCGGTGGCCCTGTGGTTCGGCGTGGGCCTGACCGCCGTGTCGCTGCCGTTGCTCGCGAGCACGGCCGGGCCGCTGCCGGCGGCGCTCGCGGCCCTCGCTTTCCTGTCCTACGTGTTCATGTACACGCCGCTCAAGCGGCGCAGCTGGCTCGCGGTGCTCGTCGGCGCGGTGCCGGGCGCCATGCCGCCCCTCATCGGCTGGTGCGCCCAGACGCGGCACCTGGATGCCGCGGGCCTCGCGCTGTTCGCGATCCTGTTCGTGTGGCAGCTGCCGCACTTCCTCGCGATCAGCATCTACCGCCTCGACGAGTACCTGCGCGCCGGCATTCGCGTCCTGCCTGCGGTGCACGGCGTGGCCGCAGCCAAGGTCCACCTCCTCGTCTACGCGCTGCTGCTGCTTCCGGTGACGCTGGCCCTCGAGCCGCTCGGCGTCGCGGGCCGGCGCTACACGGTGGTCGCCGCCATCCTCGGCGCGGGCTTCGTCGGCGGTGGCGTGGCGGGGCTCTCGCCGCGGCGCGGGCCGAAATGGGCGCGCGGCATGTTCCACTACTCGCTCGTCTACCTCACGGTCCTCTTCGCCGTGCTGGCGGCGGACGCGCGGCTGCGCTGACCGAATGTCCGATCCAGCCGCGCTCGAGGTGAAGGGCCTTCGCAAGGCCTACGGCGACCGCGTGGCCGTGGACGAGCTCTCATTCCAGGTGGCGCGTGGGGAGGTGCTGGGCGTGCTCGGGCCGAACGGCGCGGGCAAGACCACCACGTTTCACTTGCTGGTGGGCCTTCTCGCGCCGGATGCGGGCGAGATCTTCATGGACGGCGCTCCGGCGTCGCCCACGGACCCGAGCGTGCGCGAGCGCATGGGCGTGGTGTTCCAGCAGCCGAGCCTCGACGACAAGCTGTCGGGGCGCGAGAACCTCATGCTGGGCGCGGCGCTCTACGGGATCTCCGGCGCCGAGGCGAAAGCGCGCGTCGCGACCGCGCTCAGTGTGGTGGAGCTCGCGGATCGCGCCGACGAGTCGGTGGCGCGCTACTCGGGCGGCATGAAGCGGCGCATCGAGATCGCGCGCGTGCTCCTGTCTCGGCCGTCGATCCTCGTGATGGACGAGCCGAGCCGCGGCGTGGACCTGCCGACGCAGCGCCGCATCTGGGCGCAGCTCGACGACGAGCGGCGGGCACGAGGCATGTCCATCCTGCTATCGACGCACGCGCCCGAGGAGGCCGAGCGCTGCGACCGCGTGGTGCTCCTCGACGGCGGCCGCGTGATCGCGACCGGCACCCCCGACGAGCTGCGCGCGCGCGTGGGCGGGGACGTGGTGCGCATCGAGGCCGAGGGCCCCGACGAGGTCGCCGAGGTGCTACGGGCCAAGCTGGGGCTCGAGGCGCGCGTGGCCGACGACGTCGTGCATGTCACATCCGCCGAAGCGCATACGTGGATCCCGCGCATCGTGGAGGCGTTCGCGGCCGGGCGCCTGCGCAGCGTGAGCCTGCGCCGGCCCGACCTCGCGGACGTGTTCGTCGCCCTCACGGGGCGTGCGCTCGGCGAGCGCATCGTGGAGGCGACCCCGGCGGAAAAGAAGGCCAGGCGAGCCCGGGCGGCCGCACCGCGCGGCGGCTCCGCGCGCGGCGCCCTGTTCCTTGCCACCTTCGCGGTGCTGGTGCGACGCGACCTGGTGCGCTTCTTCCGCCAGAAGAGCCGCGTCGCAGGGGCGCTCGGCCAGCCGCTCATCTTCTGGCTCGTCATCGGCGGCGGCCTGTCGGGCAGCTTCCAGATGCCGGGCGCCAGGGTCGGCTACCAGCAGTACTTCTTCCCCGGCGTCATCGTCATGATCGCCCTCTTCACGTCGATCTTCACGACGCTGTCGGTGATCGAGGATCGCCACGCGGGATTTCTGCAGGCGGTCCTGGTCGCGCCCGCGCCGCGCCTGGCGCTCGTGCTCGGCAAGGTCATGGGGGGCGTGTCGGTCGCGCTCGTGCAGGCGCTGCTCTTCCTCGCGCTCGCGCCGTTCGCCGGCTTCTCGCTCGGCGAGATCTCCCCGGCGATCGTGCTCTTGGACTTGCTCCTGACGTCGGTTGCGTTCACCGCGTTCGGCTTTGCGCTGGCGTGGATCCTCGATTCCGTGCAGGGCTATCATGCCGTGATGAGCGTCCTGCTCATCCCGCTGTGGGTGCTGTCGGGCGCGATGTTCCCGGCCTCGGGCGCGACGCCCGTCCTGGCGGCGATCATGCGCGCGAATCCGATGACCTACGCGGTGGACGCCATGCGCGCGGGCCTGCACGGCCACGCCATCGGCGGGGGGTCCCCGGCGATCGCGCTCGGGGTGGTGGCCGGGTTCTGCGTGCTCGCGCTCTACGCCGCCACCGCCGCCTGCGAGCGACGCGCATGAGGGACCAGCTCGGGGCGGTGCTGCCGCACGTGAACGCCTGCCTCAACGCCACCTCGGCCGTCCTGATCGTGCTCGGGCGGGTGGCGATCGCGCGCGGCGCGCAGGCGCTGCACAAGTGGCTCATGCTGAGCGCCTTCGCGGTGTCCACGGTGTTCCTCGTGAGCTACCTCGTGCGCTTCGCGCTCACGGGCACGCACAGCTACCAGGGCGCGTGGAAGCCGCTCTACCTCACGATCCTGTTTTCGCACATGGCCCTCGCGGCGGCGACGCCCGTGCTGGTCATCCTGGCGATCCGTCACGCGCTGGCGGACCGGCTCGAGGCGCACCGGCGCATCGTCCGCTTCGCGTTCCCGATCTGGCTCTACGTATCGGTGACCGGCGTGGTCGTGTACGCGATGCTCTACTGGTCGTAGCCCGTCACCACACCGCGAAGTGCTCCTCGACCAGGCCCGATCCCTCGATCGCGACCTGGCCGGCCGCCGTCTCGAGGGTGCCCGCGAAGCGACCGAAGGGCTGCTGGAAGTCGCTCGCCACGACACCGGCCTCGATGCGCTCGGCCCGCTTGCCCTCGGGGCGGAACGTCACGTCGAGCGCGCCGTCCTCGGTGAAGATGCGCCACGGACCGAGCGTGGCCGCGCGGTCGTAGTGGAAGGTCGCCTGGCCGAGCGCCGCGGGGCGGCCGTCGAGCCAGTAGCAGTTCTCGAGGCCGTTGTTGAAGCTCGCCACGAGGTTGGCCGCGAAGCGCTGGCCGGAGGCGGTGCGGCCCACCAGCGCCGCCCAGTTCCAGAAGGTCTGCCGCGGCGGGTAGCCGAGCGTGAAGTCGTAGATGCCGAGCGCGTCCTTGCCGATGAGCGGCTTGCCATCGACGCGCACATCCAACGTCGCCGGCATCGCCATGCGCTTGTAGGTGAAGTTGAACGGCCGCACGCCCGCCGGAGCCAGCGTGCTCACGCCCTGGCCCTCGCCCTGCAGACGCAGGTCCACCTCGAGGCGCTCGCCCACGAAGGCCGCCTGCCAGCCGCCGCCGGGGGCCGGCGCGAGGGTCCAGCGGCGCTTGCCCGCCGAGAGCGCCCAGGCGACGTGCGGCGTCGGTGCAAACATATATGGGAAAGCGAATGGCTTGAGCGCCTTCTCCTCGACCAGCGCATGGGTGCGGCGGTCGAACACGTAGACGAAGGCGTTGCCGAGATACCCCGCGTCGACGATGGCGAGGCCCACCGCGAGCTCGTCGGCCAGGGCACCGACGAAGGTCCACGACTTGCGCTGCGAGAAGCGCGGCGGCACCGGCGCCCGGAGCGAGACGTCCCAGTCCCAGCGCTTGGTGTCGAGCTCGGCGACCTCACCGAGGTAGCGGCCGAACGGCATGTGCCCCTTGTCGGGGCGGAGGGACCTCGGGGCGGGCGGCAGCTCGCGGATCGTCATGGCGACGTTATAGCCCGCCGAGCGTCCTCTTTCGCATCGCCCGCGGT
>JAHFDS010000291.1 GCA_023248855.1 Myxococcales bacterium | reverse complement strand
GCTCGGGAGGCGCAGGTGCGGGTGGTGCGGGCACAGGGGTCGCGGGTTCGGGCGCAGGCCCGGCGTGGCTGCGCGTCGAGGGCAATCGTATCCTCGTCGGCCGGCAGCCCTTCCACGGTCGCGGCGCCAACCTGCAGGACACGCGCGGCTGCGGCGCTTGCTACTGGGCACCGCCCAGCGTCGCGGAGGTCAAGCGCCGCATCGACGAGCTGGTCGACCGCTGGGGTGCGACCTTCATCCGATTGACGCTGGAGAGCCGCGCGACACTCGACGCCGGCATGGTGCATGGCCTCGGTGTCCTGGCCGACGACGCCTACCTGCGCGACGTGCAGGCCATCGTGGACCACGTCGGCACCAAGCCCGGCGTCTACGTGCTGGTGTCGCTGTGGAACGACGACACGTTCACGAGCCTCGGCTGGGCCACGCCGAGCACGCTCGACGAGTGGAGAAAGCTTGCCAGCGCCCTCAAGGACCGGCCGCAGGTGCTGTTCGGCATCGTCAACGAGCCGCAGAGCAACTTCGACGGCGCCAGGGACGCCGACGTCTGGCGCACCATGAACGACGCCGTCGCCGCCATCCGCGCGGTCGAGGACGCCGCCGGCACGCCGCACCACGTGATCTCCGTGCAAGGCACACGTGCCTGGGCGCGTCGGCTCGACTACTACGTCGGCCATCCCATCACGGCCGGTGGGGGTGACAACATCGCCTACGAGACGCACGTCTACGACCCTCCGGCGATGTTCGGCGAGCTGTTCGAGACGCCGGCGCGCTCGCTCCCCGTCCTCATCGGCGAGTTCGGCCCGAGTGGCATGACCGAGGCCGACACCACGACGCTCATGGAACGCGCCGAGGCCATCGGTGTGCCCTACCTCGCGTGGACGTTCCACATGCGCTGCCCGCCGAACCTCCTGGTCGACAACTCCGGCAACGGCTGCGGCATCGACATGGCGCTCGCTCCCACGTCGTGGGGGATGCGTCTTCGCGCGCGCCTGCTGACGCCCTGGTGACGTCCGGCCACGCGAAGGCAGAACGCGTGCGCGGTGAAGGTCAACGTGCCCTGGCTGCAGGGTGCAGCCCACGAACGCGTGGCGCCGAGCGCGCAGAACCGCCACAAGAGGCTGGCTCCCGCCGGCCTCCCAGCGGCGCGGAGGCTTTGCGCAAAGGGAGCGATGGGCTCAGCCCGTCTGCGACGCGTTCCACGCCCCCTTTGCCTCGCCAATTTCGGATTGCCCGCCATCGTGGGGTCGGCCATCACGCTCGTTTTGCTCGCATCTCGCGACGCGCATCCGCGCAAGCCGTTCGCCGCTTGCGCGGCGGGGCCGCCGCTTGCGATGGTCCCGCCATGACGTCCAGACCTTTCCGTGTGCTCGGTGTCCAGCAGATCGCGGTCGGAGCGACCGACAAGTCGCGGCTGCGCGCGCTCTGGGTGGACCTGCTCGGCCTGGCGCTCGAGGGCGAGTTTCGCAGCGAGCGCGAGAACGTGGACGAGGACATCGCCGTCATCGGCCACGGCCCGCTGCGCGTCGAGGTCGATCTCATGCAGCCCATCGACGCGACCAGGAGCCCGCGCGTGCACGAGCCCGCGCTCAACCACATCGGTCTCTGGATCGATGACCTGGCTGCCGCGGTGGTGTGGCTGACCGACAAGGGCCTGCGCTTCACCCCGGGCGGCATCAGGCGGGGCGCCGCCGGGCACGACGTGTGCTTCATCCACCCGAAGGGCCATGACCAGGCGCCGCACGGTGGTGAGGGTGTCCTCATCGAGCTCATCCAGGCGCCGCCCGAGGTGATCGCCGCGCTGTCGGCCTAAATGACCGGTCCCGATTCGGCCGCCGAGCCGGGCCTGGCCCGCTCGCTGGGTCTTTTCGACGCCACGCTCCTGGGCGTCGGCACGATGGTCGGCTCGGGCATCTTCTTCGTGCCCGCGAGCATCGCCGCCCAGCTCGGCCCGCCCTGGTTGCAGCTCGGCGTCTGGGTGGTGGCGGCGCTGATCTCGCTGCTCGGGGCCCTGACGTTCGCGGAGCTCGGCGTGGCGCTGCCGCGCGTCGGGGGCCTTCTGGTCTACCTCAAGGAGGCGTACGGCCCCGTCTGGGGCTTCCTCTACGGGTGGGCGCTGTTCGCGATCGTGCAGAGCGGCTCCATTGCCGCCGTGGCGGTGGCGTTCGCCACCGCGCTCGAAAAGCTCGTCCCCGTGCCGACGACTCCTGTGGCGGTGGGCGTCATCTGCGCGCTGACGGCCGTAAACGCCCTCGGCGTGCGCACGGGCGTGTGGGCGCAGAACCTGGTCACCCTGGCCAAGGTCCTCGTCATCGGGGGCCTCGTCGTCCTCGCGGCCACCACCACGAGTGGATCCCTCGCGCACCTGTCCACCACGCCCGCCGGCGCCGCGCCGGTCACGCTCGGCGGCTTCGGGATCGCCCTATTGGCCGCGCTCTGGGCCTTCGATGGCTGGATCCACACGAGCTACGTCGCGGGCGAGATCCGCGACCCCGCGCGCACGTTGCCTCGTGCGAACTGCCTGGCCGTCGTCGGGGTCATGCTGCTCTACCTCGCGCTCAACACCGCGTACCTGTGGGTGCTCGGTGCGGACGGTGTCGCGGCCTCTGCGCTGCCCGCGGCCGATACGGCGGCCGCGCGGCTCGGGCGCGCTGGCGCAGGCTTCGCGGCGCTGCTCGTCCTTGTCGCCACGCTCGGCGCCGCCAACGGCATGGTGCTCGCGGGGGCGCGCGTGACCTACGCGATGGCGAAGGAGGGCATGTTCCTGCCCGCGGCCGGGCGCATCGATCCGCGGCTCGGCACGCCGGCGATCGCGCTCGTCCTGCAGGGGGCCTGGGCCATCGGCCTCGTGTTCTCGGGCCGCTACGAGCAGCTCTTCACGTGCGTGATCTTCGCCGAGTGGATCTTCTTCGGCATGGGCGCTGCGGCCATCTTCGTGCTCCCACGGCGCGGCCACCCGCTGCCCTACCGCGCCCCCGGCAGCCCCGCGATCGTGGCCCTGTTCCTGCTCGCCACCGTGGCGCTCCTCGTGTCGACGCTGCTCGAGACGCCGCGTGACGCGCTGCTCGGTCTCGGCTTGCTCGTCCTCGGCCTGCCGGCCTACTTCTATTTCCGTCCGGCGGCCCCCGCCCTTGGCGGCAGCGCTCCTTGACTGCCGCCTGGCCGCGACCCCGCGGGCTGTGGCATCCTCGCGGGCTCATGCGTCGCTCGCCCGTTCTGGTCGTCGCCGTGCTGTGCCCGCATCACGGCCGGCCGGTCGAGGCCGTCCTGAACACCGCGATCGAGCGGCTGGTCGACTGTCGCGAGAAGGATGGCTGCGCGACTCGGACCGAGGGCGAGGACGGCCTCATCGTCACGGTTCGCCCCGCCGGCTGCCCGGTCTTCCGGGACGGCCAAGCCTGAGCACCAAGGCCTACCCCCTCGTCCTCGAGACCGAGCTGGTCGATCGGCGGGCGCGCAACGCGCGTCTGGCCTGGAAGCTCCGCCTGGTCGTCGGCGCGCTCGCGGTGGCGGGGGGCCTCGTGCTGCCCCCGCTATCCGCCGAGTTCGGCCACATCCAGCGCGCGGCCTCGTGGGGCTACCTGGGCATTGGCCTTCTCCTGTGGGCCTTCGTCTGGCACCGCCCGGCGTCGTTTCATCGCTGGGCCTGGTACACGCTGCCGGGCCTCGACGCGCCGTTCCTCGGCCTCGTGCTCTTTCTCCTCGTGCCGGTGACGCCCTTGCCGCGTGCGACCGCGAGCCTGGGCGTCGCGTTCCTGGAGCTCGTGGTGGTCGCGGCCGCGCTGTCGCTCGAGCGTCGCATCGTGCTCCTGTCGTCGGGCGTCGCGGGGGTGATCGCCCTCGGCCTGCTCCTCGAGGCGGGGACGCCGCCGTTCGGGCTGCTCGGCGCGCTGGGTTGCCTCGGCATCGCCGCCTTCGTCATCGTGGTCGCGGTCGATCAGGTGGTCGCGCTCGTGCGCACCATCGCGCAGGACGCGGTGCTCCGGCAGCGCTACGGTCGCTACTTCTCGCCGCAGGTGCGCGCGCGCATCGAGGCCGGCAACCGCGAGCTGGAGAGCCGCGAGATCACCATCCTGTTCTGCGACCTGCGCGACTTCACCGGGCTATCCGCGCGGCTACCCGCGCCGGAGGTCGCGCGCGTGCTCGATCGCTACCTGTCGCGCATGGTGCACGTCATCTTCGAGCACGAGGGAACGCTCGACAAGTTCATGGGCGACGGCATCATGGCCTACTTCGGGGCGCCGCTCGATCAACCCGACCACGCGCGCCGGGCGGTGGCGTGCGCGCTCGACATGCAGGACGCGCTCCTCGCGATTTCCGCGCGGGGCCCGGCGCTCACCGCCGGCATCGGGGTCCACACCGGCCTGAGCCTGGTCGGGGACATCGGCCCGGAGCTGCGCCGCGAATACACGGCGATCGGCGACGCCGTCAACGTCGCCTCGCGCATCGAGGCGCTCACCAAGACCCTTGGGGCTGCCATCCTGGCCTCGAGGGCGACGCGCGATGCCGCGGGCGATGCGTTCGTATGGCACGCACAGCCGCCGGTCGAGCTGCCCGGCGTGTCCTCGGCGGTGGAGACCTATGCGCCCGCCCGGCGGCCGGCCGGCAATACAGGACACTAGGGTGCGTGTGGCGGTAGCTCCCCACGCTCGCGCATCTTGTCGGTGGTGTCGCCCTGGATCCGCTCGCCGAGCCATCCGCCGGCGAAGCCGAACGCGTAGCCCACGCCCATCGCGATCGCGGTCCCGACGGCAGTCAGCGTGTCGGGAGACTGCCAAAGCGTGATGCCGGCATTGAAGAGCGCGGCGATCGTGCAGGCGAGCGCGGCCTCCTTGATCGTCGTGCCAGCGCTGAAGTAGCCGATCAGGAAGCCACCGCCGCCGAAGGACAGGACGGCGATGAGCGCGGTGAAGCCGTAGACCCCGAGGGCCTGCGGCAGGCTGAACGGCAGGACCGCCAGGAGCCCCTGATTGAGACCCACCATGCAGGCTCCGCCGATGGCGACGAGCTTCCACGACACCCTGGGCTGGGACATGCCGTGATTGTGCGCCCATCGGGCATGATTGGCCACAGATTGGCGCTGCTCGGGCGCGCCGCCTAGGGCATGCACGCCGCGCTGGCGGAGAGATCGGCAGACGCGTAGCCCTCCGGTACCCCCGCGCCCTCGGAGAGGCCGATCAGCGCGTGGTCGGGGGCGAGGCCGAGCCAGCTCATGCGGACGCGGCCGTCGAAGAACAGCTCTGCCTGGAAGGTGCTCTTGCCCTCGCCGCGGTAGGGCGGCACGTCGGTCCAGGTGACCGCCACGCGGTCCGCGAGCTCCTGCCAGCTCACCCGACCGCCGCGCTGTGGCGACAGATCGTCGAACAGCGGCGCGACCCGCGCCTGCTCGAAGTGCGCGCGCGCCGACGGCGACCACCCGGTGTCGCGGGCGCCCGACACGTAGCCGTTCGAGCCGACGAACAGCGACGAGAGCGCCCGTCCATAGATCGACAGCGGCCGGCTGGGCCGGATCTCGACGGAGTCGTCGTCGCCGAGCGTGAGCACGGTGGCGGCCGCGGCGTCCGTCGGCAGGGCCGCGATGCTGCTCTTGCAGGCGGCGTAGCGGTTGGCGGTGGCCGCCGGTGTGAGCAGCAGTGACGTGTTCGCGAGGTCCGGGGCGGCGGCGAATTCCTCGGTGAAGAAAGAGTCGGGCGCGGTCTCCGTCGAAAACGTGCGGCACGTGTCGTCTGGCGCCGTGTTCCCCGCGATGTCAGTCGCAGCGACGCGGTAGGCGTAGGCAGCGCCAGGGCGCAGACCCGGAAGCGTCACCGCATGCCGGGTGCCCGCGGTGCCGAGGGCCGTGCTGGTCAGGGCATTGCAATCAGCGCCGAAGCGAACCGCGAGCGTGGCGGTCTCATCCGTCCGCGCGCTCACCGTGGCCGAGAACGCGCGCGGGGCCGCGGCGACCTCGGCGAGGAGCGGCGCCACGCAGTCGACGGTCAGGGAGGCGACGCTCTGAGCCGCATGGCCGTCGCCCGCATTGGCGTCGAGGTACGACACCTCCACGCGCGCCCCGTGCTGCACCTGCACGGCGCCGTCCCCCGCGGTCGCGCCGGCCGCCGCGAGCTGGATGCGCCCCCGGAACACGCCGCCGCCCTGGGCCGCCAGCGTCACCGTCTCGGTGTCGCCCGAGGTGGTCTGGAGCGTCACCGCCTGCGGTGCGCCGTCGGGCAGGTCGCGATCGCGCAAGAGCACGTCGACGGCTGCGGTACACGACGCCTGCGCCGCGGACATCGACACCGTGCCCCTGGACGTGACGAGGTAATCGGCGATCTTGCCGTGGACGAGGTCGATGGGTACCCCGCGATTGGGGCAATCCGCGCAATGATGCAGCGCAATCACCTTGTGGCTCTTGCGCGCCAGCACCGGAGAGCCTGAGTTCCCGCCCTCGGTGTCGCCATAATAACCGACGTCATTGTAGCCAGGGCCCATGCAGGGCGGCTCGGTCAATGAGTACACGCGCGCGATGCCCCCAGCGTCGCTCATGTGGGAGCTGGCGATCGAGAACTCCTTGAGGCGCCCGCCGGGGTGGCCGAGGATGTAGATCTCCTCGCCCACTTCGGCCTTGCGATTGTCGATTTCCAGGTAGCCGAATTCCGCTGCGGGGTTGCCATTGACGCGGATGAGTGTGAAATCGAGCACCGCGTCGGTCATGAGCATCACGCCGCCGGAGAAGATGCGGCTCTGCGCGGCCGCGGGCTCGCCACACGTGGCCGCCTCGGCCATCATCTCGAAGTCGGTGTCTCGCGCCGCCTCCGGCGTGTTGATGCAGTGGTTGTTCGTGAGGAGGAGGCCGTCGGGGCCGACCAGCCAGCCGGTGCAGAACCCGTCGCCGTGCGAGAGCAGCCGCGCCACCGCGCGACCCCTTTCGTACTCGGTCGGGTGCGAGTCGCGGTAGCAGGCCGCGGCGCGCTTGTCGTCGACGCCGCAGATGGCCTCGGCCGCCGGCGGTCGCGTGCCTCCGACGTAGCCGTCGATCAGAAAGGGCGGCCTGCGCGGCGCGTTCGGCGCGTGCATCTCGAGCACCGCCGACTCGCCCTTGATGTGCTGCGCCCAGAAGGTGCCAGCCGCCATCTTGCCCTTGCCGGACAGCTCGTACGCCTGCCCGCCTTGCGGATCGGAGACGCGCAACACGCCTCCTGGGCCGAGGTCGAAGTCGCGAAAGTGGAGCGCGATGTAGCTCGCACCGCCCTGCCGCACCTCGCGGCGCCAGTCCGGGCCGCTCGGCAGGGCGCCCGGATCGTCGCCCTTGTAGTCGTGGCGCTCGCCGCCGCGATACGGCTGCGGACCCTCTGGCTCTGGCGCTTGATTGGCCGGACCACATGCGGCGAGCCAGGCCGCGCACCCGATCGACATGCGGAAGCGGACGTGCATCGATGTCTCCCTCCGAGCCTGTGTCCTCGCCCGAGCCACGCGCGCGGCTCGAGCTCCCCGCCGCGCACGAGGCAAGATCCCGGCCGCGTCCGGACGCCGTGGATCCGCGGGGATGAGATGGAAGGCGCCGCAGGCCCGAGCCCGCTGCGGCCTCCGCCCTGGGGGGTGGGCACATCACAGGCCCCCGTGGCGGTGGCCCGGGATCGGTGTATGGTCGGTCCGCAATGCGCCCCCTGACGGCGATGGCCTTCGGTGTCCTCCTCGTGGCGAGCCCTCGCCTTGCCCGGGCCGAGGGCGACCAGCCAGAAGGAGGCCGCTCGCCCGCGGTGGTTCCGGCGGCGGCCAGCTCGGGGGCCTTCTTGCCGACGACGATGGGGGCGCGCACGGACGCTCGCGGCTGGGTGAGCACGCTCGGCGGCTACGACGCCGCGCGCAAGTCTGCGCTCGTCCTCGGCACCGCCGGCGTGAACGTCTTCGGCCCCATCGATCTGCAGGCCGGCGCCCTCTTCACCGAGGGGACGGGCACGCTGCGGCCGAGCTTCGGCGCCAGGGTACGGCTCCTCGGCGAGAGGCGCCACGGCATCGACGGCGCCGCGGCCGTCTTCTACAGGCCCCAGGGGCTGACCGAGGGCGAGGGCGAGCTCGAGCTCGTCCTGGCCGCCGCGCGTCACTTCGGTCGCCTCGGCACGTTCGCGAACGTCGTCTACGGCCAGGACCCCGAGGCGGCCGAGCGCGATGGCGAGGTGCGCCTCGCCGCGCTCTACGCGATCCGCGAAGACCTGCACGCCGGCGCGGACCTGCGCGTTCGCTTCGACCTCGGCTCCGAGGGCGGCAGGCGCGCCGCCAAGCAGGAGGCCGGTGCCGACCTGCTCGCGCTCGGCACCGCCAGCTATTCGCTCGGCCCCGTCGCGCTGTCCGCGTCGGCCGGCCTGTCTGCGGTCAAGCTCGCCACGATCCACACCGGGGCGGCGGCGCTCGCGGGCCTCGGGACCGCGTTCTGAGGCAGGCCCCATGCGAGTCGCCCGGCTCCGTCGCGCCACCGGCCCCGTCTTCGCGCTGCTCGAGGACACCGAGGCGCTGCTGTGCGACCGCGCGCCGTGGGAGGGCGGGCGCCCTACCGGTGAGCGCACCCCGTGGAGCGAGGGCGAGCTCCTGTGCCCGGTCACGCCGAGCAAGATCGTCTGTGTGGGCCGCAACTACGCGCTGCACGCGCGCGAGCTCGGCCACGAGGTCCCCAGGGAGCCGCTGCTCTTCCTCAAGCCGCCATCGTCGCTGCTCGACCCGGGCGGCACGATCGTGCGGCCGCCCGAGAGCACGCGTGTCGAGCACGAGGCCGAGATCGCCGTGGTGGTCGGCCAGCGCCTCCGCCACGCCAGCGCCGCCGAGGCCGCGGCCGCGGTCCTCGGCTACAGCTGCGCCGGCGACATCACGGCGCGCGATCTGCAAAAGTCCGACGGGCAGTGGACGCGGGCCAAGGGCTTCGACACGTTTTGCCCCGTGGGCCCGTGGATCGAGACGTCCCTCGACCTCGGCGCGGTGGAGGTCTCGTGTCGCGTCGGCGGCGCCGAGCGCCAGCGCGGACGGGCGAGCGACATGGTGTTCGGCGTGCCCGAGCTGCTCGCCTACGCGAGCCAGGTGATGACGCTCCTGCCCGGCGACGTCTTCCTGACCGGCACGCCCGAGGGGGTCTCTCCGCTCGAGCGCGGCGACGCCCTCGAGATCGAGGTGAGCGGCGTGGGGTGCCTGCGCGTTCGCGTGGAGTAGGAGCTACCATGCGCGCTGGCCTGGCCCTCCTGCTCCTCGGCTGCGTCACCGACGTCTGGGGCCACAGCGTCACCGACACCGGCGTCGTGGGCGGCGATGACACCGAGGTCGCCGGCTCCGCGCAGCTGCCCCCGTGCCCCTGACATCTTGACTGCCCCGCCCGAGGCTCCATATAGGGAGGAGATGCCCACCTCGCTCGAGCTCGTCGTCGGCGGAATGCACTGTGACGCCTGCGCGCGGCGGCTCCGCAAGGCGCTCGAGCGGGTGCAAGGTTTGCGCGTGGACGCCGTCGAAGTCGGTCGGGTGCGCGTCACGCTCGAGACCACCACCGCGGCCGAGGTCTCCGCCGCGATTGCCAGCACCGGCTTCTCGGTCGTCGAGCACCGATGAACGCCGCCGCGCCTGGGCTGCGGCAGACGGTCGTCCTCGGGATCGGGGGCATGTCCTGCGCAGCGTGCCAGGGCGCGGTGGAGCGCGCGCTCGCCGCCAAGACCGGGGTGGAGGCCGCCTCCGTGAACCTGCTCCTGCACGAGGCCACGGTGCGCTTCGACCCGGAGCGCGCCTCGCTCGACGACCTCGTGCACGCCGTCGAGGACGCCGGCTATGACGCGCGCCCCGCCGCCGCGGAGCCCAGCGCCGACCTCGGTCTTCCGGGCGAGGGCCGGGCCCTCGGGGCCAGCGCTGCGCTCGCGCTCGTCCTCGCGGGCGCGTCGATGCTGCTGTCGATGCCGCTCGGCCATCGCCACGGCTTGCCCGATCCCCTGCTCGGCGCCGCGATGCACGCGCTCGACGCGCGCCTCGTGAGCCTCGTGCCGGGTCTGTACGCGCTGTCCTCCCGCGCGCTCGAGCTCGCGCTGCTCGGCATCGCCCTGGCCACGCTCTGGATCGGCCGCTCGATCTTCCTGGCCGGCTGGGCGGCCGTTCGCCGTCGCTCGGCCGACATGAACACGCTGGTCGCGCTCGGCAGCCTGGCGGCGCTCGGCAGCTCGCTGGCCGCGACTGCGTTCCCCACCGCGCTCGCGCGCGCGGGCATCCCACCGGGCGCCTACTACGAGACCGCGACCTTCGTGGTCGCGCTCGTGCTGGTCGGTCGCGCCCTCGAGGCGCGCGCCAAGGTG
>JAHFDS010000709.1 GCA_023248855.1 Myxococcales bacterium | reverse complement strand
CGCGCCCGCGTCGAGGGTCCCGCCGCGCTCGAGGCGCGCGCGCTCGAAGAGCTCGCGGTGGCCGCGCAGAAGCTCGGCGCGCCCGCCCTGGCGCGGGCGTACGCGGCCGAGCTGCAGGCCGCTCGGCCGTGATCTGAAGCGAAGACCCGCTCAAGACGTTTGCCTTCCGGGAACGCTGCCACCGTCATGCGGGACCACCGCGAATGGCCCCGAACGGCGGGCGAGCCTGATCCCACGGGAAGGTTCGGGGCCGGCTCCGTTCAGGGAGTATGCGCCCTCGTCCCATCACCATTTCCACCTCCCTCCTGCTCCTCCACACCTTCCTTGCCGGCTGCGGCGGTGAGCTCGCGCCCGCGGTCGATGATCCGGGCGTCGCCGCCGCAGACGGCAAGGACGACCGGTTCGGCGTGCGCAGCATCCGGAGCCCGCTGCATCCGGACATCCCGCCCGGGCGGCGAACGCACGACATCGACCGCGCCGGCTCTGGATCGACCGGCTGGCTCACCGCGCCGGACGCCGCGCATGCCGCACTCGGCGCCCACGCGGTCAGCGCGACCGGAAACGCGGGCGTGCATACGCATGGCCTCGATCTGGTGGCCGATGCGGCTGGCACCGTGGCGATGCGCCTCAATGGCGCCGAGTCCGTGCCGGCCCTGGCGCGGGTGAGCACGAGCTGCGCGGGCAACGGCTCCACGGGCGCCGACGTCACGGTCACGCTGGGCGGCCAGGTGGTGCTCGACCAGCATCCGCGCCAGGCCGGAGGCGTGAGCCTGCGCTGGGTCAAGTCGCAGCCGTTCGAGTACCGCTCCAGCGTGCCGCTCTCACTCGCGGACACCGGCGCGCCAGCGCACACCACCGGCGCGCTCACGCTCTCGGCGTCCGGCAATGCGAACGCCACGGTCGAGGCCATCGCGGGCAACTACTCGGCCGCGGCGGGCGTCCACCTCCACCTGGCCGCGAGCGGCCAGGCGGGCGCGTCCACCGTGTTCGAGGACGAGCGGCGCGCAGGCCGGCCCTACCTCGGCCCCACGGCGCACAGCCAGCTCGGGCTGGTCGACGACCAGCTCGACGTCACCTCGAGCGTCGATCTACGCATGATGGACCCCTTTTCCTGGCAGACCTGCTGGAGCACCGGCGTTCGCAACGTTCTCCGCGACACCTTCCGCACGCAGCTCGCCTTCGTCGACTTCCCCGGGCCGCACATCCCGCTGCTCTCATGGATCGGCCTTGCGCGCGCGGGGGACCTCTTGCGGGACGGCGCGTGCGCGCCGCTGCTCGAGGGCTAAGCAAATCATGCGTTCGATGAGGCTACCCGAGTGGCCGGGGGGCCGCGGAGCCTCCCCGTTCACGAACGGGAATCCACGCGCTTGCCCGCCGTGCGCATGGAGAAATCCCATGGCACCAAGGTTGCTCTGCAACAGGTTCTAGTCGGACCCCGACGAGGAGACCAACAAGCATGCGTCCCACATTACGTTCCCTGTGCGCCGTCGCCAGCCTGATCGCCGCCTGCGGCGCCGATCCGGCTGCGACCGACCCCGCTGGCAACCCCGAAGCAGAGCAGTTGTCGGGCGACAAGGCCGACGATCCGAACGCGCAGATCTGTGCCGAAAACGGCCACTGGCCCGTGACCACAACCAACACCAGCAGCGGCGGGCGGATCACCTCTGCGCCGAGCGGCGCCTTTACGGGCAGTCGCAGCGCCTCGACGTCGTTCCTGCCGGGAGCCTCGGCGCCCCGCCACGGCCTCGTCCTGCCGCAGCCGGTCTCGCTGTCGACCTGGAACCGCACCTCGGCGCTGTGGCCCACGTCGACGCGCTCGCGCGTGACCGTGCTCATCGACAACGAGGATCCGGCCACGTTCACGGCCTACCTCGTCGATCCCGCGGCCGCCACGGTGGTGGCGGGGTGGACCGGCAGCCGCAGGGTCGACTATGGACCGTTCCTTCGTCGCGTCGGCGAGGAGATGATCAGCTACACGCTCGACAACGGCCCAGGCGCCGCCGTCAGCTGGGGCATCGCGTCGGCGGCCGTCAAGAAGCCGCCGCCGCCGCCCGGCGGACCCGTCGGCGGCGAGCAGCGCTATGCGGCCTGGCTGCTCGAGACCGCGGCCAGGACGCTCGACGCCAGCTCGCGCTGCCGCATCTGAAGCATGCGACGGATCGCGGCAGCGACGCTGACCGCGCTCGCCGTGGCGACGGTGGTGGTGCCACGCGGCGACTCGTCGCCACTGCCGCTCGCGCGCACGCGCGCGCTCGAGGCGCGACTGACCTACGGACCGGCGGACCGTCACCGCCCGTACGACACGCCCCGCGAGGCGCGCGTGCGCACCGAGCCGATCGCGCTCGAGCGTCTCGCTGCGTTCGAAGCGTCCGCGGACGCGCGCGCGCTGACGGCGGCCGCGTTGCTCGCGGGCGATCTCGGGCGCGTCGAGCGTACGCTCGACGGCGCGCCGCCGTCTGCGGAGCGCGACAGCGATCGCGCCGCGCTGTTTCTCGCACGTGGCAGACCCGCCGAGGCGCTCGCGGCCGCCGACCGGGCGCTCTCGTCACGGCCCGAGCTCGCGCAGGCGCGCTGGAACCGCGCGCTCGCGCTGCGTGAGCTCGGGCTCTCACGGGCCGCCGGTGAGGCATTCTCGCAGCTCGC
>JAHFDS010000708.1 GCA_023248855.1 Myxococcales bacterium | reverse complement strand
CGCCGCCGGGAGCGGAACGCCCGGCCCCATCACGGGGACGCGACGGACCTCGCCGAGCTCCACCAGGAACGCCGCGGGCTCGGCGCAGAGCTCCGCCGCGATCGCCGCGGCCAGGCGCCCGTCCCGCACCGCCGGCACGAGCGCCGCGCGAACGAGCCAGCCGGACTCCTGGCCCAGCACGCGCGCGAACCCCGGCACCGCCGCGTCGCTGCCGACCGTGAAGATCTCGAGCGCGCCCGCGGGCGAAAAGCCCTGGGCCAGCGCGAGCAGCGCCTCGACGCTCGGGTCGAGCGCAACCACGCAGGCCACGGGGCCGAGCCGCAGCCGGAGCGCCTCGAAGCTCTCGCGATCGCGCCGCCAGGGCTCCGTCAGCACGAAGATGCCGCGGTCCTCGAGCGTGCGGCGCAGCGCGGTCGCGAGCGATCCCGGCTCGCCGAGAAGCAGCGCCGTGCGCGGCAGGATCCGGCGCAGCGCAGGCACGGACGCGGGCTCCCACCGCACCGGCCAGGCGCGTGGCGCGACCTCGGCCGACCTGCGCAGCCGCTTGAGCGCCACGTCCTCGAGCTCGACCAGCACCGCGCCGTCCTCGGCGAGCAGCGTCACGTCGCAGCGGAACGACTCCGCCCCAGGCGCCAGCCGAGTGCGTGCCCGGACATCCACCCACATCGACGAGGCCAGCGGCGCGTGCACCAGGACTCGCTGCATGGCGAAGCCGAGGAACGTCGCGTCGGGCTCGTCCAGGGCCTCGAACAGCACCGCGATCGACTGCATCGCGCCGTCCATGAGCGCGGGTTCCAGCGCGCTCGCCGGGGGCTTCTCGAGACCGAGCCGCGCGAGAACGCGCCCATCGCCGCGCCAGACCTCGCGCAGCGTGCGCATCGACGGGCCATAGTCGAGGCCGCTCCGGGCCAGCGCGGCGTAGAGCGCCGCCACGTCGCGCAGCTCGGGGCAACCTTCGCGCAGGCTCGCCGGCGGGCGCGCCGCGGGCCGCGCCGCCTCGGGGATCACGCGCGCGCGCAGGTTCTCCTCGAACGGCCCCGTGCTCCCGTCGTCACGGCTCGACACGGTCAGGAGCGATCCCGCCGCGTCCGCCTCCTGGGCGATGCGCACCTGCTTCGGTCCTTCACCACCGAGCGGCCGCCCGATCAAGACGCCCGCGAGCCCCGCGGCCGTGGGGGCCTCCTGCCGCACGAACGCGATCGCGCGATCGAGCAACAAGGCGGCCGGCGCGATGGGCCGGCCCCGCGCGACGTGATCACGGATGGCCGGCTCGTCCGACACCACGAAGCGCACCTCGCGCCCGGAGCTCGCGGCCGCGACCGGAGCCAGCTCGGCCCTTGGCTCTGCCGCCGCCGGACGCGCGGGCTCCTGGCCGAGCTCCGCCTTCGTCCCGCCGACCCAGAGCGGCCGCCGCGAATACGGGTGAGCCGGCAGGCGCACGCGGGGCCGCCGCGCGGGCAGCTCGAGCGCACGCAGCCGCACCGGCACCCCGCGCTCGAACAGCACCCCCAGCGCCTCCAGCGTCGAGGTCCATCCGGGCACGGTCCGCCGCAGAAGCGGCACCGCGCACACGTCCGCGCCCAGGACCTGGCGGATGCAGTGCGAGAGCGAGCCGGTCGCGCCGAGCTCGAGGAACGTGCAGGCGCCGTCCGCGGCCGCCGCGCGCACGGCGCTCGCGAAGCGCACGGGGTCGGTCAGGTGAGCGACGAGGTGCTCCGGATCGAGCACGTCGAGCCGCGCGCCGGTGCGCGTCGAGTACAGCGGCAGACGCGGCGAGGCGGCGTCGAGCCCCGCAAGGTGCCGCGCGAACACCTCGGCGGCCGGGCGCATGAGCGGCGAGTGCGCGGCGCACGAGATGCGCAGCGGGCGGCTCGCGATCCCGGCTCGCTCGGCCTTCGCAAGCAACGCATCGACCGCCGCCTCGGCGCCCGACACCACGACCTGGTCGGGCTCGTTGAGCGCGGCGAAGCCGACGTCCGGATGCCCCGCGAGGAGGCGCGCGACCGTCGCCTCGGGCGCGAACACCGCCGCCATGCGCCCCGGAGGCGTGTCGGCCATGGCCCGGCCGCGGTGCGTGACGAGCGTGAGCGCGCGCGGAAGCGGCAAGGCGCCCGCGCGGCACGCCGCGACGTACTCGCCGGCGCTGTGCCCGATCACCGCCGCAGGCAGGATCCCGAGCGACTCGACCCACTACGCGAGCGCCCAGCCGAACGCGAAGACGACCGGCTGAGTGAGCTCGATCGCGTACATCTGCGGCGGATCCGCCGCGTCGTCGAGCAGCAGGGGCACGAGCGACCGCCCGAGCAGCGGCGCCAAGAGGGCGTCGCAGCGATCGAGCGCGGCGCGGAAGACCGGCGCGTCGTCGTAGAGGTGCCGCCCCATCCCGGGGACCTGCGAGCCCGGCCCGGGGAACACGAGCACCACGCGCTCGGCCCCACGAGGCGGCGCGGGCGGGGCCGTCACCGTCGACAGCTGGCTCCTCGCATCCTCGTGCGAGCGCACGACCACCGCGCGACGCACGCGGAAGCGGCCCGCGCGATCGCAAGCGCTGGCCGCGAGGTCTGCGAGCGGCGTCCCCGCCTGGCTGGCGAAGGCCTCGCCGAGCGCCGCGCCCACGACCGGCAGCGTCGCCTCCGAGGGCGCGGA
>JAHFDS010000707.1 GCA_023248855.1 Myxococcales bacterium | reverse complement strand
AGGCGGCGCTCGCGGTGGCGCGGGCGACGCTCGCCCGGGCGCGCGCGGGATCGCGGCCCGAGGAGATCGCCACCGCCGAGGCGGAGTGGCGCGCGCAGGCCGCACGGCGCGACCTGGCCGAGCGTCAGGCCGCGCGATGGACGCGCCTTCTCGAGGCCAGGGCCGCCACCGCAGACGAACAGGACCGGGCGAACCAGGAGCGGGAGGCCTCTCGCGCGGCCACCGAGGCGGCCGGCGCTCGCCTCAAGCTCACGCGCGCCGGGACACGGGTCGAGGATCTGTGGGTCGCGCAGGCCGGCGTCGAGCAAGCCAGCGAGGCCGTGCACGCGGCCGAGGCCGCGCTCGAGCGGCGCCTGGTTCGCGCGCCGAGCGCCGGCACCGTGCTGTGGATGCGCGTCCGCCCCGGCGAGTTCTTCGCGCCCGGCCCCATGCAGGCCGTCGCCATCGTGGGCGACCTGTCGCGCTTGCAGGTGCGGGTGGACGTCGACGAGCTCGACGTCGGGCGCGTACGCACGGGCGCGCAGGCCATCATCACCGCTGACGGCTTGGCCGAGCCCCTCGCGCGCGGCAAGGTGGTCGAGGTGGCGTGGAAGATGGGCCGCAAGAACGTGCGCTCCGACGAGCCGACCGAGCGCGTGGACACGAAGATCCGTGAGGTCGTGGTGCAGCTCGAGCCGGCGGCTTCCGAAGCGGCGCGCGCGGCCCTGGTCGTGGGGCTGCGCGTCCGCGCGACCCTCGCCGCGCGGTAGCGGGGACGGCGGCCGACCGACTATCGGCGGCCGAGGGCGCGCGAGACGAGCAGCTTGCCGAGGCGGAGGTTGAGCTCGGCCTGACGCTTGATCGCAGCCGCGAGGCGGAGGTTCCACAGATCGGAGAAGACCTCGCCCTGCTGCGTGACCACGTAGAGCACATCGGACCCGGCCCCGCGCAGCTCGTGGCCGGTCGTCCCTTGATGCAGGTCGATCATCCCAGGACAATACAGGGGATGGTGGCCGCGCGCCCCCCCGATGCGATCGCGTTTCGCGCCAGCGAGCCGGCTGATCGGCTGTTCGTGGCGCGGCTGGCGGAGGCGGCGTTCGGGCACCTCGGCCCCGGCTACGGCGCGCTGCTCGGCAGCTGGATCGGCGCGCCCGAAGTGGCGAGCATCGTCGTCACCGTCGGCAGCCGGCCGGTCGGCCTCTCGATGCTGGGCCTTTACGCCAACGAGGGCGTCGTGCGCGCCGACCTGCTCGCGCTCGCGGTGGCCCCGGGGGCTCGGCGTCTCGGGATCGGGTGGGCGCTGCTCGAGCGCACCATCGCGCTGGCCGAGCGCTGCGCGCAGGAGCGCGGTGCCCGCGAGCTCCGCCTCTCCGTCGCCGAGGACAACGTGGCCGCGCGCGCGCTCTTCGCCCGCGCCGGGTTCACGGCCGCGCCGGACGAGGGCAGCACCTACGAGAACGGGCAGACGGCGCTCCGCCTCCGCAGGACCCTCGGGTGAGCCCGCTCGGCGTGCTCGAGCGCAGCTTCCTGCTCTGCATCCTGCGCATGGGCGACGACCGCGCGCTCGCGGCGCTGTCGACGCCCGAGCGAGCCCGCGTCGACGCGGCGGTCGCAGCGCAGCGCGCGCTCGCGCGGCCCGAGCGCGCGGTCGCGATGGCGGGCCTTCTGCAATCGCTCGGTGCTCCCCTGCCCGCCGGCCTCGATCGCATCCACCCGAGCTGGATCGCCGAGATCCTCGCGGACGAGCCCGCCGAGGTGGCCGCCCTCCTGCTCGCGGAGGCGCCGGCCGCGCTCCAGGGCGCCATCTTCGCGAGCATGGCCGGGCCCCGTGCCTCGGAGCTGCGAAGCGCTCCCCGCATCGCACCCTCGGCCGACGTGCGCGGCTGGCTGCGCCGCCGAACCCTGGGCCAGCTCGTCCCCATGACGCCGCTGGCCGGTACGCCGGCCGAGCTCGCTGTGCTCCTCACCCTGCCCTCGGCCGAGCTGGCCGAGACCCTGGCCGCCCGAGCACGCGCCGTGGCCGGCATGGATGGCGCCACCTACTCGATCGCCCCGCTCGATGCCATGAGCGCCGGGCTGGCCGCCCGTGCGCTCGCGCCGCTGTTCGCAAAGGGGCCACGCGAAGTCCGAAGCCAGCTGGCGCAACGGCTGCCCGTCGCGCTCGGGCGGGGCCTCCTGGCGCAGCCGTTTGACGTGGACCTTCTGACCTAGAGCTCTATTCGCGGCGCGTCGCCATCGCCGGTCACGAGGATGGACCTCTGCACCTCGACGGCGGGACCGTCTTTGCGCTCGAGCCGCACGAACACCTCGAGCTTGCCGCGAGGAAGCCGGGTCGGGTGCCACAGGTCCTCGGGCATCGGCTGGTCGGGCGAGAAGGAAAGGCGCATGATGCGCACGACCTCGCCGCCATCCCGCACCTGCAGAACCAGCGCACGCACCTCGCGCGACGGCACGGACCTGAGCACGAGGCGCAGCGCGACGTCGGTGGGACCGAAGCGGGTGCTGGCGCCGATCGCCAGCGCACCCGCCAGCAGCACCGCGACGGCCGCTCGCTTTCGCCAGCCCGAATTTGTAGGCATTTATCCTACATGTTACCATCAGCCGGTGCGCGCGGCTGCATTCGCGCTGATTCCAGCGCTCCTCGGCTGTGCCGAAGGCGGCCTCCCGCCGCC
>JAHFDS010000706.1 GCA_023248855.1 Myxococcales bacterium | reverse complement strand
GACGTCAAGCTGATCGTGGTCGCGGGGCAAAACAAGGCGTACGTCCCGCTCGGCGGCGACGTCATGACCCCGGGCAACGAGGTCGCGGTGGTCGCGAACAACCAGCTGCGGACGCGCATCAAGGTCGGCATCCGGCCGCTGCGCGTGGCGGTCCATCCGGCGGGCCTGGTCTTCGTCTGCAACCAGTACTCGAACTACATCACGGTCATCGATCCCTTCACGGACCAGCCGCTGCAGCGCGGCGGGCGCGCGGTCGAGATCAAGACCGAGCATTACTGCACGGATCTGGCCTTCGTGCCGCGCGATCCGCGCGCGCCCGACGCGGACCGGCAATTCCTCTACGTCGCCAATCGCTGGCGCCACAGCGTGCTCAAGTACCAGGCCGACATCGTGCGCGATTCCCTCACGAATCGCCCGGTGGACGTGATCCAGTCCCCCGAGCAGAGCCCGTCGCCCGCGCACAAGCCGATCGCGGAGATCACGGGCGTCGGCACCAATCCCTGGCGCCTTTCGCTGTCCGAGCAGCAGGACGCGCTCTTCGTCGCGAACAACAAGGGCGGCGAGGTGGCGCGCATCGACCTTGCGACCGACCGGGCCGTCGCGCGGGTCGCGATCAATGCGCCGAGCGCGGACGTCGTCAACATCGCCGACCTGCTGTACGTGCCGACCTTGATGCCAGATCGCGGCCTGCTCTCTCGCGACGACCAGCACCCCGAGCAGGTGCTCGCGCCGCCCGTCTCCGCGCGCGGCATCGACGGCGCGGATCACCAGGTGCACCCGGGCGCGCTGTTCGACGGCACCCGCAGCTACAACTTCGAGGACGCGCGAAATGGCCTCATGCAGCTCGACTTCCGGCTGCGTTCGGGTGGCCCCTCCACGTACTTCACCGACGACGTGTCGGCGGAGCCCAACTTCGTGCAGCAGCAGAAGATCCTGTCGGGCGCCTTGCCGCAGACCGTGATCCGCAATGCCGCGGGCACCCGGCTGTGGGTGGCCCTCGGCGGGTCGGATCGGGTGCAGGAGCTGGCCGTGGACACGGCGAACCGTCCGTTCACGCTGCGCTCGGTGCGCAGCCTGCAGACCCGCGCGCGCCCGTTCGGCCTCGCGCTCGACGAGGCGGCCCAGCGGCTGTACGTGACCGCGTGGGGCGGCGAGGTCCTCGAGGTGCTCGACCTCGCGTCCGGCCGGCGCCTCGCCGAGGTCGACCTCGGCTACGCCGTGCCGAGCTATCCCGCGACCGACATCGAGCGTGGGGAGCTCTTCTACTACAACGCGCGCTGGTCCAACAACGAGCGCAAGGCCTGCGCCAGCTGTCACTTCGACGAGCTCGACACCGATGGCGTCGGGTTCTCGAACGGCGCGCTGGCGCCCACCGCGCTGCATCAGGTCAAGCCCAACCACAACCTGGCCAGCACGAGCTCGTATTTCTGGAATGGCTCGTTCGGCGATGGCAACTACACGTCGCTGGCCTTCGCCGCGCAGACGCGGACCAATTGCGAGGTCATTGCCTTTGGCCTGGTCGAAGGTCCGGGATCGGACCCTGCGCGCCGGGTCGGCGATCCGTCGAACCTGTTCTCGTCGGCCGACGACGTGCGCTGCCGGCCGCGCAGCCTCGGGCGCGGACAGCTCGCCAACCAGGCCGACATCGATCGCGTCACCGCCGCGGAGAAGGCGCTCGCCGCCTCGGCGATCGCGCGGACGACGGGGCTCGACGCGGCCACGCTCTCGCGCTTCATCGACTTCTACTCGGTCTCGGAGCTGCGTCTGCCGCCGAACCCGCTGGCGCAGGCGCTCGCGTCGAACCAGGTGGACCCGGGAACGCGGGGCCAGATCGAGCGCGGCCGGACGCTGTTCGCCAGCGCAAGCTGCGCCACCTGTCACGACCCCCAGGACAGCCGGCACCCCTTCTCCGACGGGCGAGATCACGGTTCGGGCGCCGACTGGACGGAGCGCTTCGTGGCCATCTACGGCAATGACCCGCGCGTGCTCGACAAGATCGGCACCTTCTCGCAGACGATGCTCGACGGGATCGCGCCGGCGACGGCGGATCACGAGGTCAACGTCTACGTCGATCCGATCGACTACTTCATTCCATTCTGCTTCGACATCACCAATTGCCTGATCTTCGAGGACCCGCTCGCCGCGCGCGGCAATGCGGCGGAGGAGGGCCGGCGGCTCGACCTCCTCGTGAAGGTCAACCTGGCCGATCCGGATCGGGGCTTCGTCCCGGGCAACGTGCTCGGGCAGGCCAAGATCAACACCCCGTCGCTGCGAGGCGTCTGGACGCAGGCGAACCTCTTGCACCACGGCCTCGGCCACACGCTCGCGGAGGCCATCCTCGGACCCGGGCATCCGGCGCTCGGCGCGGGCGAGGCCGGGCTCGCGGTCGATGCCCTCGGCGCCTTCGACGTGCACGGCGCCACGCGCGCGCTCACACCCGACGACGTGCGAGCGCTCATTCGCTTCATTGAAAGCATCGAGTAAGAGAGGAGAATCGACAATGAGCTGGAAAATGGTCCTTCGGACAATGGGAATTGCGTCACTCGCGGGCACCTTTGCGTGCAGCTCCACGAGCTACGAGGACGAGGTGGTCCCTCCAGGCGGCGCGGGCGCCGGCGGCGCGGGCGGCAAGGCGGGCAGTGGGGCAGGCGG
>JAHFDS010000017.1 GCA_023248855.1 Myxococcales bacterium | reverse complement strand
TCCGCCGTCGGGCGTGGCCGTCGCGACCGGCTACGGCGCGGGCACGCGCGAGCTGGCCGACCGCCCCAACGTCGTGCGCCTGACGGTGACGCGCCCTTGCGCGGCGAGCAGCGAGCTCGTGGAGGTCGTCGCCAACGTCGACGACGCCAACCCCGAGCTGTGGCCGTTCGTGCTCGAGCGCCTGCTCGCGCTGGGCGCCCTCGATGCCTGGATCGTGCCGATCGTGATGAAGCGCGGGCGACCGGCCGTGCAGGTGGCGGCCCTCGTGAGCGCCGAGCTGCGCGGCGCCGCCAGCGAGCTGCTCCTGCGCGAGACCACCACGCTCGGCGTGCGCTTCCGTGCGGTGGCGCGCGAGGTGCTCGACCGTCGCTCCGAGCGCGTGCAGACGCCGTACGGCGAGGTCGAGGTCAAGCTCGGCCTGCGCGCCGGACGGATCTGGAACCTGGCCCCCGAGCACACGTCCGTGCGCGCGGCCGCCGAGCGCACCGGCGCCCCGCTCAAGGACGTCTACGCCGCCGCCATCGCGGCCGCGGCGGCGCGGGGTCTCCTGCCGGAGCCGCCGTGATTATACCCGGGGAGGCGTCGTGAGCCGCCGGCGCAAGAGCCTCTTCTGGAGCTTCGCCGTGGGCGCCTCCCTGGTCGTGGTGGGCCTGCTCGGGGGCCTTTTGGCGTCGCATCGCACGCTCGTGCACGTGCGCGGCGAGCTCGACTGGATCGCCCACAAGGCCCTGCCGCTGTCGGCCAAGGTCTCGGAGATGCGCCTTCTGGTGGTGGACCTCGAGAACGGCGTGCGCGGGTTCGTCATCTCGACCGACTGGGCGCTGCTCAAGCCCTTCCAGCGCGCGCGGGCGCACTGGCCCAAGCTCGTGGCCGAGACGCGCGACCTCCTCTTGCATCGCGCCGAGGACGTTGCGACCCTCGATGAGCTCGACCGCATCATCCAGACCTGGCTCAAGGACGTCGGCCAGAAGTACATCGACCTCGGCCAGAAGCTCGACACGGGCGACGCCGACATGGCGGACCTGCAGACGTTCGTCGAGGAGACCGACGCCGCCAAGTACGTGCCGCGCGCCCGCCAGCTGCTCAACGAGCTCGCCGAGCGCACACGGACCCGCGCCGAGGAGGCCTTCGAGGACACCATCGCGTCCTCGCGCACCTCGAACTACATCGTGGTCTCGACCATCGCGTTCGCGCTCGCGGCCGTGCTGCTGGGGCTCGCGGTGCTGACCCGCATCGTCGCGGCGCGGCTCGCGACCCTGCGCGCCGCGCTGCTCGAGGTCGGCGAAGGGGGCAAGGTGCACGCCGCCGTCTCCCGCGACGACGAGATCGGCGACGTCGAGCGCGCCTTCAACCGGATGGTGGACCTGCTCGACGAAAAGAACCGGACCATCGAGGAGAAGCTGGCGGAGCTGGCGCGCGCCTACCAGATGAAGAGCCAGTTCCTCTCGACCATGTCGCACGAGCTGCGCACGCCGCTCAACTCCATCATCGGGTTCTCCGACATCGTGCTCGCCGACGGCGCGACGCCCGACGGCACGCGCAAGTCGGTCGAGGTGGTGCGTCGAAACGCCCAGCACCTGCGCGAGATCATCGACGACGTACTGGATCTGGCGCGGCTCGAGTCCGGTCGCATGGAGGTGCGGCGCGCGCCTACCGACCTCGTGGCGCTCGTGCGCACGTGCGTCGCGACCGTGGCGCCGCTGGCGCAGCAGAAGGCCCTCGAGCTCGGCGTCGACGGCGAGGCGCCCGCGCGCCTTTCGGTGGAGACCGACGCGACGAAGGTGCGGCAGATCGTCCTGAACCTCCTGTCGAACGCGGTGAAGTTCACCGAGCAGGGCAGCGTTCGCGTGGGCTTCTCGCGCCGCGGGGCCGAGATCGTGTTGTGGGTCGCCGACACCGGGATCGGCATGCCGGTGGAGGCCCTGGCCATGATCTTCGACGAGTTCCGGCAGCTCGACGCGGGCGAGAATCGGCGCTTCGGCGGCTCGGGGCTGGGATTGGCCCTGTCGCGCAAGCTCGCGCGCGTCCTCGGCGGCGAGCTGGAGGTCACGAGCGAGCCCGGCCGCGGCAGCCGCTTCTCGCTGCGGCTGCCCCCGACGCTCGCCGAGCCCACCGGCCCCGAGGTCGCATGAGCGCGCCCACCGGGACGCCACGCGAGCTCGTCCTCGTGGTCGACGACGTCGACGACAACCGGCTGCTGCTGCTGGCGCTGCTCGAGCAGGATCGCTACGAGCTGGTCGAGGCGCGGAGCGGCCCCGAGGCGCTGGCGTGCGTGGCCAGGCGGCGGCCGGATCTCATCCTGCTCGACGTCTCGATGCCGGGCATGGACGGCTTCGAGGTGCTCGAGCGGTTGTCCGCCGGGGACGCGCGCGAGGTCCCGGTCGTCCTCATCACCGCCGCGGCGAGCGAGCCCGAGCACGTCGAGCGCGGCATCGCGCTCGGCGCGGTCGAGTACGTCAAGAAGCCCATCGATGGCGCCGAGCTGCGCGCGCGTGTGCGCGGCATCCTGCGCGTCGAGAAGCTGCGCCGCGAGGTCGAGGCGCTGCGCCGGGACCACCAGGCGATGGTGGTCCACGACCTGAGGCATCCCGTGGGCAAGCTCGGCCTCATCGCCGAGCTGCTCGACAGCGATGACGACATGGCCGCCACGCAGCGCCGCGCGCACGCGCAGACCATCCGCCGCATCTGCGACGAGATGACGCACCTGGTCGACGGCGTGCTCGAGGTGGCGCGCATCGACGCGGGGCTCGTGCGCGCCGAACGCCGGCCGACCGACGTGGCTGCGCTGCTCGAGGTCGAGGCGCGGCCGTTCGAGGCGCTCGGGGCGCGCCGCCGGCTCACGCTCGAGCTCGACGTGGGCGCGGCGGGTCACGCCACCCTCGATGGCCCCGCGCTCGGGCAGGCGGTGCAGAACCTGCTCGCCAACGCCCTCAAGTTCACCCCCAAAGGGGGCCGGCTGCGGCTCGAGGCGCACCAGGCGGCGGGGCGATTGCACGTGGCAGTGGACGACTCGGGCCCCGGCGTCGCCGCGGCCGACGCGCCGTTCATCTTCGATCGGTATCGCCAGGCGGCGGGCGCGCGGGCTCGTGGATCCGCCGGGCTGGGTCTGGCGATCGTCCGTGCTGTGGCCGAGGCGCACGGCGGGCAGGCGCGGCTCGCGCCATCCCGGCTCGGCGGCGCCCGGTTCGAGCTGGAGCTGCCGGTCTAGCCATGCCGCCCGCCAATCTCATGAAAAGGGAGGCAAGTCGTGAACGAACAGAGTCGCTTGCGTGTTCTCAAGGGGGCGCTCGTCGCCTTCGGGCTCATCTTCATCACCGCCGGAGTGCTCATGATCGTCTGGCCCGCGGGGTGGCGATGGCAGCCGCACCACCTCTACTACGAGCAGATGATCCTCGGCATCTACGCGACCCTCGGCGTTTTCCTGCTACTCGCGGCGCGCAATCCCCTTGAGCACCGGTCGCTCGTCTGGTTCACGGTGTGGTCGAGCGTCGTCCACGGCGGCATCATGGCGGCGCAGGCCCTGTCCCAGGACGTGCACCACGGCCACCTCATCGGCGACGTGCCAGCGCTCATCGTGGTGGCGGTGGTGCTCGGTCTCCTGATGCCGCGGCGGGCGCGGACCGCCTGATCGTCCTTGGGCGATCGCCAGCCCCGCCCTCGTGCGAAGATCACGCCGTCGTGAAGCTCCGAGGGTTTGGCACCGGCGACGAGGGGGAGGGGGAGCGAACCGCGGTTCGCTTCCTCGAATCGGTGGATCGACCTGCCGGGACGGGGCGGTCGTACCTGCTCATCTTCGAGAAGCAGACCTCGTTCATGGTCGAGCTGCCCGCGGCGGGTGAGGTCGTCATCGGGCGCGCCGTCGAGGCCGACGTGCGCCTGCACGACCAGGCCGTCTCGCGCCGCCACGCGCGCATCACCGTCGCCGACGGGCAGGCCACGCTCGAGGATCTCGGCAGCCAGAACGGCACCAAGGTCGCCGGCAGCAAGATCCCCGGGCCGCACCGGCTCGCGCCCGGGGAGGTGATCACGGTCTGCTCGAGCAACCTGGTGTTCCATTCGGGCCCCTCGACGTCGAGCGCCACGCGGGCCATCCTTCCGCCGGAAGCGTTGCTCGGCCGCGCCGAGGAGGAGCTCGAGCGCGCCCTCCGCTTCGAGCGCCCGCTCACGCTCGTGGCGATCGACCTGGCGGCGTCGATGGGCGGGCTCGAGCGTGGGGCCCGCGCGTTCGCCGCGGCGATGCGGAAGATCGACGTGCTCGGCTGGAGCGCCGGGGGCCAGCTCCTCGTCCTCATGCCCGAGACCGCGCGGGACCACGCCTCGGAGGTGATCTCCCGGCTGGTGTCGGGGAAGGAGGGACAGGGCAAGGCCCGCGCCGGCCTGGCCGCCTATCCGAGCGACGGCGCGGACGTCCCGACCTTGCTCGCCACCGCGTCGATGGGCGCGACGACGGCGCAGCCAGGCCACGTCGCCACCGCCGGCATGAGCTTCCGTGCCTTCGAGGTCGGCCGCAGCAAGGTCATCCTCGCCGACCCGGCGATGCACCGCGTCTATGCGCTGGTCGAGCGCCTGGCGGGCTCCGATCTGCCGGTCCTGGTCAACGGCGAGACCGGATCGGGCAAGGAGCTGGTGGCGCAGGCGCTCCACGCGTGGTCGCCGCGGCGCAAGGCGCGGCTCGTCACGCTCAACTGCGCGGCGGTCCAGGAGAGCCTGGTCGAGAGCGAGCTGTTCGGGCACGAAAAGGGCGCGTTCTCGGGCGCGATCGCACAGAAGCAAGGGCTGCTCGAGGCCGCTTCCGGGGGCACGGTGTTCCTCGACGAGATCGGCGAGCTGCCGCTGCCGATCCAGGCGAAGCTCCTGCGCGCGCTCGAGACCAAGCGCATCACCAGGCTCGGCAGCGTCGACGAGCGCGAGGTCGACATCCGGGTCGTCACGGCGACGCACCGCGACCTGCCGGCCGAGGTCACGGCGGGGCGCTTTCGCTCGGACCTCCTGTTCCGTCTCGAGGGGGCGCGGGTGCGCGTGCCACCCCTGCGCGAGCGGCCGAACGAGCTGCCGCTCCTGGCCGAGGCGTTCCTGCGCGAGGCGTGCGGGAAGGCCGGGCGCAAGACGATGACGCTCTCTGACGCCGTGATCGCCTCGCTGCGGGCACACAGCTGGCCGGGCAACGTGCGCGAGCTCAAGAACGTGATGGAGTTCGCCGCGGCGACCGTCCATGCGTCCACGCTCGAGCCGATGCACCTGCCGAGCCGCGTCGAGCCCGGCAGGCCCGCCGACCGGGAGGACCCGGGCGATCCCACGCAGCCGCTCCCGGTGGTCAGTCCCGCTGCAGGAGGCGCGGAGGGTGTCTTCCGGCCGATCGAGGACGAGATCCGCGATCTCGAGCGATCGCGCATGGCGGCCGCCCTCAAGGCCACCAGTGGCAACCGCACGCACGCAGCGGCGCTCATCTCCATGCCGCTCCGCACTTTCCTCGTGAAGATCAAGCAGTACGGGCTCGGCCAGGTCGGCACCGACCACGCGAAGGGCTAGGCCGGTTCCCCTGAAAGGGCCAGCGCCAGGGCCTCGGCGGCGGCGATCTGGCGGTGGGCCCCCGCGCGCCGCGCCACCGTGAGCGCACGTCGCGACAGGAGCTCGGCGTCGTCGCGCTCGCCGCACGCGGCGTGGATCCGGCCGCGCTCGAGCAACGCCTCGGCGATCCATGGATCGCCGCCGCTGCTCGCAGCCACCGCGTGCGCACGGTGCGCCAGCCCCAGCGCCTCTTCCGCTCGCCCCTGCTCGCGCCGGAGCGCAGCCAGGGCCAGGCACGCCCCGATCAGCTCGGGTCCGGCATCGAGCCGGTCGGCCAGCTCGAGGGCCGAAAGCAGGCTCTGCTCCGCCTCGGCGATCGCGCCGGACGCCTTGCGCAGGCGGGCACGCTCGAGCTGGAGCAGCGCCGCCAGCTTGGGGTCGCCGATCTGCTGCGCGAGCGAGAGCCCCGCGTCACAGCCATCGAGAGCGCGGGCACCCTCGCCGCGTGCCGCGTACACGCCGGCCAGCGCGAGCCAGGTGTATGCGAGCCCCCACCGGTCGCCCATCGCGGTCTTCTCGGCGAGCGCCTCCTCCAGGTGCACGAGGGCGCGCTCGTGGTGGCCCGCTTGCGCGTACGCGTCGCCCAGATTGAACAGCGCGATCGAGCGCTCCCAGCGATCGCCGCTGGCCTCGCACAGCGCCAGGCCGAGCGCGTACGCGTCCGCCGCCGCCGCGGGACGCCCGAGCGAGACGAGGAGGTTGCCGCGCGCGCGGTGCAGCGCCGCCTCGACGGCGAGCCGCTCGGCGCTGACGTCGCTCGCAGCCGCAGCGACGCGCGCGAGCCCGGCGTCGACGTAGCCGAGGCCCTCGCCGAGCCGGCCCGCGTAACAGCAGGTGAGCGACAGCAGCGCCTCGACCGAGGCGCGGAGCATCGGCTCGTCTTCGGGGATCCCCTCGAGCGCCTGCTCCGAGAGCGCGATGGCTGCCGCGTAGCGGCCCGTCTTCTGCGCGACCACCGCGCGCTTGCGCAGAAGCCGCGCCTCGCCAGCCCCGCTGCCTGCGAGCGCCTTGCGCGCCGTCTCGAAGGCCTCGGCGGCGCGCGCGTACTCCCCGAGCACGAGCCGCGCATCCCCGAGCCGCTCCCACGAGCCGGCTTCCGGTGCGCCGAGGGCGATCGCGCGCTCGTAGAGGTCGGCGGCGTGATCGAACGCGAGCGCCGCGGCGGCGCGCTCCGCGGCCCGGATCGCGTGCGCGGTGGCGCGCTTCGGATCGCCAGCGCCCTCCCAGTGGAACAAGAGGGCCTCGGCCGCGTCGGGGGCGTGGGTCTCGAGCGCGCTCGCGAGCGCGCGGTGGAGCGCGGCGCGACGTCCCGGGGACAGACCCGCCACGAGGCCCTCCCGGACCCGGTCGTGATAGCACTCGACCGGGTCCTCCTCGCGGACGCCGTGGGTGCGCGCGAGGCGCTCCGCCCGCAGGATCCGCAGCGCCCCGAAGAGATCGAGGGCGTCCGCGTCGAGCAGCGTGATGGACGCGGCCGCCGCGCGGGCGATGCGCTGCGAGATGGGACGCCCCGCGAGCGCCACCACCTCGAGCAACTCGCGCGCCTCGGCTGACAGGAGCGCCACGCGGGCGCGCAACGCATCCTCGAGCGTGCCGGCGTGGGCGCCCTCGGGCACGAGCTCGGCCTGCCGCGCCAGCTCGCCGAGCAGGAAGGCGTTTCCCCGCGCCTCGGCGACGATCCGGTCGATCAGCGCATCACTCGCGTGATCGCCGAGCGCAGCCTCGAGCAGCCGCCGGGACTCCACCCTCCCGAGCGGCGCCACCTCGAGCGCGCGAAGCTGGCCGAGCGCGCGCACGATGGGGCTACTGTCCCGGTCCTCGGTGCGGCAGGCCAGGAGGAGCAAGACGGGCGGCGCGTCCGGAGGCGCGAGCAGCTCGCGCAAGAGCGCCGCGCTGTCGGGGTCGCTCCACTGCACGTCGTCGATGAACAGGACCACCGGTCGCGTGGCCGCGAGGCGCGCGAGCAGCGCTCGCAGCGCCAGGAAGGCGCGGTGGCGGAGCTCCGCGCCTTCCGTCGCCTCCACGGCGAGCTGCGAACACCGACCCACCACGCGCGCCAGGACCGGGAAGAGCCGCACCATCGCCGGGAGGTCCGCCGGCAGGACCGCGTCGCACTCCGCGCGCGAGAGGCGACGGCAGAGGTGATCGCTGAGCGCGTCGACCACGCCATCGAGGGCCTTGAACGGCACCGACTCACACTCGAAGCAGCGGCCCTGCAGCGCGATCGTCTCTGCGGGCAGGCGGCCGAGGAACGTCCGCATGAGCGCGCTCTTGCCGATGCCGGAGGCCCCGTGGACGAGCAGGCTCGCGCCGCGCCCGGCGACGACCTCGGCGAGCGCCTCCTCGAGCACACCGAGCTCGCGGTCGCGCCCGGGCAGGTGCAGCGACCACGAGCCCGTCACGTCCCGCGGCGCGCTCCGTGCGCCGAGCGTCGCGAGGACCTCGTGCCCGGCCGGCCGCTCGCTCGCCCTTCCGGCGAGCAGACGCACGCACAGCCGGTCGAGGTCCTCGGGCACCTCGGCCCCGAGCGCGCTCGGCGCGGGCGCGGTCCGCGCGAGCTGGGCCGTCAGGAGCTCCATCGGCGCGCCCGAGAACGGCAGCTGCCCGGTCAGCGCCTCGAACAGGATGACGCCGACGCTGTACCAGTCGCTCGCCGCGGTCGTCGGCCGGCCTTGGGCCTGCTCGGGCGACATGTAGCCCGGCGTCCCCGCGATCATCCCCCACTCGCCCTCGACTCGCCGCTCGGCGATCTCGCCCGCGAGCCCGAAGTCGAGGATCACGACGCGCCCCTCGGGCGTGACGAGGACGTTGGTCGGCTTGAGGTCGCGGTGCAGCTTGCCCGCGCGGTGGAGCGCGCACAGCCCCTCGGCGAGCTGCCGCGCGGCGGCGAGGATGCGCTCCGGGTCCCCGCGTTCCCCACCCGCCGCGGCGACCAGCTCCTCGTTCGTCGGTGGGCCATCCAGCTGCGCCAGCGTCGGGAGATCGCTGATGGTGAGGTGGTCGCCGATGGTCACTGCCAGCCCGCGCGCGTGGGAGAGGAAGTCGGTGCCCTCGACGAGCTCCATCGCCAGGAGCCACTGGTCCTCGGTGTGGAGGAGCTCGTAGAAGGACACCAGGTTGGGGTGGTTGAGGTCCGCGAGCGTGCGGAACTCGCGCTTCAAGAAGAGCAGCCGCTCTGGGTCGACCTGCGACAGCGTCTTGAGCGCCACGACGCGCTGCCGCTGCCGGTCCCACGCCTCGTACACGACCCCCATCCCGCCCGCGCCCAGCCTGCGCCGGACCTCGAAGCGAGCGGTCCCCGAAAACGTCCGCGCCTCCCTGGGTCTCGACATCCCCCGCCTCCGCCAGCGTATCACCATGCAGTGGCTGCATGGCCTCTGCCTGAATGTACGCAGCCGCTGCATGGCTACAATGACGCCAAGTATCTGATCTCTCATGACAGAGCCGTTGGCCCAGTGCGTGCTCTAGGGAGAATCAACCCGAACGGAGGCAACGACGATGAAGACCAAGACGAACCTCAAGGCTGGTGGTGGTGGTCCGGTGAGCAGCCTCCCGACGACGGATGGCGGCGGTGGTATGGGCCACAGGTAACTGCGAGCGGAGGCAGACGACGATGCAGATCAAGACGAACCTGAAAGCTGGCCCTCTGAGCAGCCTCCCGACGACGGATGGCGGCGGTGGCATGGGCCACAGGAAGTAGCTACAAGCTGGAGTGCGCATCCAGCCAGCGCTCGGCCTCGCGCGCCTGCAAATGGCCGGCCGAACCGACGCTGCGGAACATGTCCCGCGAGTCTCTTGCCAGCGCCACGGCCCGCTGACGGTCGGCGCGCGCCGCCCAGAGGGCCCGTGCCAGGGCGAGCTTGGTTCGCGCCACATCGCGTGGCTCGCCTGGCACCTGCGCCGCACGCTCGAGGAGCGGGATGGCATCCGCAGGAGCGCGCATGGCGATCTCGGCCTCGCCGATCCCGGTCAGCGCATCGGCCACCAAGGGATGACGGGGACCGTACGCGCGCTCCCCGATTGCCAGGGCGCGCTCGCAGGCGACCTTGCCCTCGCGGTACCGACCTGTGAGCACGAGCGCACGTCCGAGGTTCGTGAGCACGATCCCCACGTTCGGGTGGTCCGGACCCACGGCGTGCTCGAAGATCGACTGCGCGCGCTCGAGGTGAGCCAGGGCCTCGTCGAGCTTTCCCTGATCGAGGAGCACGAGCGCGATGTTGTTGACGGCGTAGGCGACGCTGACGTGGTGGGGCCCCAGCGTGCGCTCACGAATCGACTGCGCTCGCCGGAGTCGCACGAGCGCCTCCTCGAGCTTGCCTTGACCCTGCAAGGCCGCTCCGAGGTTCCCGAGGGGCCACGCGAGGTCCGGATGATCGGGTCCGAGGGAGCGCTCGAGCACGGTGGCGGCGCGCTCGAGCTGGGTGACGGCAAGGTCGTACCTCCCCTGTGCCCGCAACGTATCGCCGAAGTGGTTGCGGGTCTGGCCAACGTCCGGGTGCTCTGTTCCGAGGAGGCGCTCCTGGAGTGCGAGCGTCTTCTCGAACTCTGCGCCCGCTTCGTCGTAGCGCGCCAACCGGCCGAGGGTGCGCGCGATATTGTAATGCGTCAGCGCGATCACGGGGTGGTCGCGCACGGTGCGCTCCCGGATGGCGAGCGAGCGCCGGAAGTGATCGAGGGCCTCCGCGTCCTTGCCTTCGGCCCGGAAGACGAGCCCTTCGTTGTTCAGGAGGTAGGCCTCGAGCTCGTCGCTCCCTCCCAGGCGCTCCAGCTCCGCGCCGGCATGACGCAGCCAGCGATGCCCCTCGCCAGCACGCGCCTGAGTGGTGCCGACGACGTACGCCAGCACCGCCGACGCTCGGAAGGCCATCTCGTCGTGGTGCCCGGCCTCCGCGGCCCAGATGGCCTCGTGGAGGATCTGCTCCGCCTCCTTCGGCTTGCCGACCCGCTGTTCTAGGTCTCCGACCAGCCAGAGCGCCTCCGCGATCACGGCGCGGTACTTCGTCTGTTGCGCGGCGTCTGCGGCTGGTCTGGCGACCCCGAGCCCCTCCTTGTACTTGCCGAGGTCGCGAAGCGTCTTCGCCTGCGCGAGGCGCGCGCGGATCTCCTCGACCCGGGGGCGCATCGCCAGGGGCGCCAGCGGAACGCGCGCGGTCAATGCGGCGATGTCCCCGCACTCGGCGACCGGGCTCAGGCCATGCGCGGCCGAGACGGCGCGCTCCACCACCGAGGCGTCGGCCGACCCGAACAGGTCCACCAGCGATGACACCTCCCTCAACCTTCGTTCGAGGCACACCGTCCGCAGCGCCAGGACGTCCTCGGACTGCGCCCGGTCGACCCGCGTGGCGACGCAGGCAGCTTGCTGCATGTCCGTCCAGGCGCGGGCGTAGTCGTCGAGCAACCGAATGGCGCTCTGGGCAGACGCCGCCGCATAGGGCCTGCCGCTCTTGCCGAAGGCCGCTTCCACCCCTCGCGCACGATCCGCGCTCCAGGCCCCGGCGATGCGGCGCCCAACTTCCTGGCAAGCGAGCGCACGCTCCGCCACCTGATGGCGCCACAGCACGACGCCGAGCACGGCCGCGACGATCGCGATCCCCGGCAGGAGGCCGCGCGATCGCGCGTGCCGCACGCCGGTGAGCTCGGCCACCAGCGCCGCCATCGAGCCGTGGCGGTCCGAGGGCGCTGCTCTCAGGCCTCGCGCGAGGGCCTGGTGCAGGCGCCTGGGCACACTTCGGTTGCTCGCCGTGCGGAGGCGCTCCGCCCGGATCTCGCGCAGGAGCGCGGGTGGCGTCGCGCCAGAGAACGGACGCTCACCGTAGAGCGCCTCGTAGAGCGCGACACAGAAGCTGAACTGGTCGCTGCGCGCGTCGGCGGGCTCGCCCGCGAGCTGCTCCGGGCTCATGTAGGCGGGCGTGCCGACGATCGCGCCGGCCTGCGTCAGCTCGTTCGCGAGCGGCGGCAGCGACTGGCCCGGGCGTGTGCTCTCCTCTCCGCTCGGCGGCGGATCCTGGTCGGCCTGGCTCAGGCGCACGAGGCCGAGGTCCAGCACGCGGACGCGACCATCGCGTCCGAGGAGGGCATTGTCCGGCTTGAAGTCGCGGTGAACCAGGCCGGCCGCGTGGATGGCCTCGAGCCCGCGCGCGGCCTGCAGGTACACCTCGAGCACCTCGCGCCACGAACGAGCTGCCTCGCCGGCCCAGCGCCCGAGGCTCGGTCCCTCGACCAGCTCCATCGCCAGAAACACCTGGTCGTGGAACGTGCCGACGTCGTGGACCGTGATGACGTTCGGATGTTGCAGGCGCGCCATCGCCTGCGCCTCGCGCAAGAGGCGCGCGAGCGAGACCGACGACGCCAGCCGGGCGCGGGCGCCGAGCAGCTTGAGCGCCACGCGCCGGTCGAGGTCGGGGTCGTAGGCCGCGTAGACGACACCCATCCCCCCGGCGCCGATGCGGTCGATGACCAGGTAGCGCCCGACGCGCGCACCCCGCTCGAGCGGCGCAAAGCCCGTCAGCGGCGCGGGTGGCGCCTCGTCGGACACATACCCGATGGTGTCACCCACGGCGTCCGCCGCGGCGGCACCCTGCTCGGGGGCAGGCAGCGGCTCGGGCTCCTCGGACGCCACGGGGCTCATTATCGGTCAGTCGGCTCTCTCATGCGGCTTCTCATCGCGGGGGGTGCCTAGGCCCTTCGAGTCACTGCATTGGTGCTAGGATGGCCTCCACATGAAGGCGGATATCCTCCAGAGCGTCCTCGCCGAGCAGGTCGAGCGTGCAGGCGCCGAGAAGAAGGGCGATTGCTTCCACTTCCCGGCCGAGCTGCCGATCACGTTCTACGTGTCGATGGGGCGCGAGCTCGTGCAGATCGCCAAGGTGCGCCACGCCTGGGTGCGCAAGGAGCTGGTGGTCGTCGAGACCCACAAGGACGAGACGTTCTACCTGCCCTACGACCTCGTCGAGGGCATCAAGGTCGAGGGCAAGCAGGAATCGCCCAAGAAGACGGCCGGCTTCCGCTAGGCCGGCCAGCGCCTCACCTGACGAACAGCGCGGCGATGAACGCGTCGATCTCCTGGCGGTGGCGCTCGAGTGCAGCCTTCTTGCCGCCGGCCTCGACCGTCAGCACGCCGCCGTCGGGCCGCACGAACAGCGCCAGCAGATAGACGTACTCGGTACCCTCGCGCATCGCGGTGCACAGAAAGCGCGTCCCCGTCGCGTCCCGCGCCTGCACCTTCTCCTCGGCCGCGACCTGATAGCCGCGCGTCTTGACCAGCTCCTCGCGCACCACCTCGCTCCAGTACGCGAGCGTTGCCGGCTTGGTCGGCTTGATCTGGCGGCCCACCAGGACGGCGCCGTCGGCCGACAGCGCCTGGAAGTCGAACCGCGTCTTGCCGAGCTCGACGAAGCTCGCGGGCGTCGGTACCGCGTGAAACGGCGTCGAGCAGCCGACCGCGACCAGCAGCGCCGGCCAAAGCCGCAGCAGGAGCGAGCGCACGGTCCTCACTGGTCCCTCATGTCGAAGATCGAGTGCAGCCCGAGCTCGCGCACCCAGCCGAACGGGTGATGCCGGTCGGTGGGCAGGCTCGCGTCGTCGAGGCGCTTGACCCGCAGCTCGATCGTGACGGTCGCGAGCGCCACGCGGTCCTTGATGAACTGCATGCGGCCCTTGATCTGCTCGATCTCCTGCGTGAGGCGCGCCAGCTCGCGCTGGATCTCGAGCGCGTCCTTGACCGTGCTCGCGCGCGAAAGGAGCGTCTCGATGCGATCGCGCGTGGCCGTGAGGTTGCGCAGCCGCAGATCGAGGTCCAGGAACTCCTCGGTCACGTCCTGGCCCCGGATCTCGCGCTGCACCACGTCCCCCACCTGCTTGCCCACGCGGTCGAGAAAACCCTCGAACTCGGCGGCCGGGATGCGCACCGTGATCCGCGCGCCCGCGAGATCCTGCATGTGCCCGCCGACCGCGGCGACCAGCTCGCGCACCTTGGCGAGCGAAGGCTCGACGGCGGCCACCTCGACCGCCAGCATGGCCGTGTAGATCATCATCCGCGCCGGCGCCGCCGGCCCGGCCACGTGCGTCCCGTCGTCCCCGCCCCGCGCCGCCTCGCCCTTGGCCTCCGACATCGGCGCGCCCGCGCTCGGCGCCATCGGCGCCGCCACATCGGCCCGCGAGGCCTTGTTGCCGCCCATCGCGCATCCGGCGCCAAGCAGCGCCACCATCCATATGCCAAGGCGCATAGGTCAGCGCAGCGTGAAGCCGTAGGAGGCCACGGTCTTCGGTCCGTTGTACTTCGGGAAGTTGAAGCCGCGCATCTTGCCCAGCATGCACTGGGCGATGGGCGTGCCCCGCTCGCCGTTGACCTTGACCGCGTTCACCTTGCCGCTGCTCTGCACGACGAAGTCGAGGTCCACCCGCGCGATGCTCGGGTTTCGCCGCCGCTCCTCGGCGATGCAGGACGTGAGCGCGCGGCCATTGGCGCCCATGACGCCCTGGATCTGCGCCTGCGACAGCTGCTCGTCGCCGCCGCCCTGGCTGGCGTCGCCCAGCACGGTCGGCGCGTCGAAGTCGTCGGTCGCCGCACCCGGTGCGCGCTTGACCGCCGAGCCTCCGCCCTTCTTCTTAGGCCGGTCCGGCGGCAGCGTCGACTTGAACTCGATGGTGATGCCCTTGAGCGCATCCTCGAGGTTCTCGGCCTCGCGCACTTTGACCACCTTCTCGACCACCTGCGGCTTTCTGAAGTACAGGAGCGCCGCGACCCCCGCGCCCACCACCAGCACCGCGACGATGAGCCCCAGGATGAGCCCGCGGCTCTTGCGCTTCTCGCTGCGCTCGAGCTTGGCCTCCGCGTCCGCGCGCTTCTTGAGGTCGAGCCGCCGCGAGGCCTCGAGGTAGAACGCCGCCACCGCAGGGTGATCCTGCACGCGCTTGCGCTGGCCGCTCGAGTTGTCCATGAGGATGTGCTCGCCGTGGATGTCGCCGCGCTCGATCTGACGCTTGACCTCCGCGAGAGTGAACGGCCCGAAGTCGAGCTTGTCCTTGTGGACCAGCCAGCGTTCGTCGCCGTCGTCCTCCTCGTGCAACCCGGGGGTCGGGATCCGCCCGCGGACCAGCTCTGGTCCCACCCCATGCTGCGTCGGAATCTGGATCATCCCGGGTCGTTTCGGCTGTGCTCCTGGCATCACCTGGGGGGGCCGGCTCGAGGCCGGTTGCTGGCCCGGGATGCCGTGCTGCGTCTGCACACGCTGCGCGGCTCCCGAGAACGGGTTCGGCGAGGAGTCCTTGAGCCCGTCCCTCGAGCTCGAGATCGCCTCGTCCTGCGACGGCGATTCGGTCTTGCTGCCGTCCATCGCCTGGAACAGCGCCTGCTTGAGCTCGAGCGGATCCCGGTACCGCGCCGCGGGATCGAGGCTCATCGCCCGGGCGATGACCGTGTCCACCTCGCGCGGCAGCCCAGCCCGCGCCCGCGACGGCGGCACCAGCGCGCGCGCGTTCGGGGCCTGCCCGCACAGGAGCTGGTACAGCACGACGCCGATCGAGAAGACGTCGCTCGCGACATCCGGGATCGCCCCGGTGGCCAGCTCGGGCGCGACGCTGGGTAGCTCTGACGCCAGCCGCGACGCGAAGTCCGGCTGCCCGATCACCGTGCGGCCAAAGCCCCAGTCGGTGATCTTCACCCGTCCTGCCGTGTTGACCCAGACGCAGTCCGCGGACATGCAGCCGTGGGGCAGAGAGCTCTGAGCATGCGCCACCGCGTTGCACAGGTGTGCCACGATATTGTAGGCGGCCTTGACCGAGAACACCTTGCCCTGGGCCTGCTTGCGCTCCAGGAACTCGCGCAGTCGTTGCCCCTCGACGAACTCGTAGACCACGTAGCGGACCTGCCCGTCGTCGCCGAGGCCATAGGTCTGCGCGATGTTCTTCTGCTCGAGCGCGCGGGCGCGCTCGATGTCCTCGATCAGCCGCCTTTGCTCCGCCGGGGCGTCCACCACACCCGGATCGAGGACCCGGATCGCCACCTGCGCGCCGCCCTGGGCGTCCACCGCCACGTAGCTCTGCCCGAGCAACGACACCCCTGAAACGGGCTCGCGCACCGTGTAGCGGCCGCCGATGGTCGTGCCCGGCGCGAGCGTCGGGCCGTGCCCGTGCCGGCGGCTGTCAGGAGTCGCGACGTTGCTCGAGGCCATCGGTAGAACGATGACTGTATCGCGTACGGTGCCTCCTAGGCTAGACTGCTTCAACAGGCCGCCAGGGCGATCGAGCTCTCGATAGCTGCACGAGGCGGGGGGCTGGCCTCGCTCCTGCTCGGGCCCAGCCCGACAGGACAGTGCCAGCCGCCCCCTCCGAATCACATTCCGGTTGTGTTTGTCGGAGCCTGCGCTCGCGCAACCGCCTCGCGCCACACGAACACTTCAGTGTCGGAGTCGCCCTTGTCGATGGCGCACACGGTATCCGACCGGGCGTCTCTCGTCAGATTCCCGGTGAGGAAGTGACCGGCGCAGGCCGCCATGTTGAAGTTGGTCGACGCGAACCGCTGAACCAGCGACAGGCTCGTGCCAGTCGACAGGAAGTGAAAGAGCCCCGCGCTGTGCCCATCGAGGTAGTCGTACCCGCACACCAGGTCGGCTCGCTTGTCGCCGTTGACGTCGGCCGCGTGGAACCGACCGTCGCAGGACGGCATGCGGAAGTTTCCGGCGCCGCTCTTGTACCAGCTGCGAAGGGAGAACCCGGTCCCGGACGACAGGAAGGCGAACACCTCGCTGCTCGAGCTTCCGTAGTCGTAGCCGCAAGCGACATCGTCGCGGCCATCGGCGTCGAAATCACCGACGACGAAGCGGCCACCACACTGCGGCATGCTGAACTCGCCGGCGCCGCTATGGTACCAGGTCTCGAGGTGGAAACTGGCACCCGTAGAAACGAATGCGAACAGCTCGCCAGTCGCAGCGCCGTAGTCGTAACCGCACGCGACGTCGTCCTTCCCGTCACCGTTGAAATCACCGACCACGAACCGATTCCCACATCGAGGCATGCTGAATTGCCCCCCGTTGCGGTACCAGGTCTCGAGGTTGAACGCGGATCCCGTCGACAGAAACGCGAACAATTCCCCATCCAGCCCACCGTAGTCATACCCGCACGCGATGTCATCCTTGCCGTCACCGTTGAAGTCACCGACCACGAACCGATTCCCACATCGAGGCATGCTGAACTGACCGCCGCTGCGGTACGCGCTCTGGAGCGTGAAGGAGGAGCCGGTCGACGAGAACACGAACAACTCGCTGTTCGCCCCGCCGTAGTCGTAGCCGCAGGCGATGTCGTCCCTGCCGTCATGGTTGAAGTCGCCGACCACGAAGCGGTCACCGCACGCAGCCATGTTGAACTGGCCGACGCCGCTCTTGAACCAGGGCCCAAGGGTGAACTTGCTGCCGGTCGACAGGTGCACCCACAACTCGCTGTTCGCCCCGCCGTAGTCGTAGCCACACGCGAAGTCGCTCAGGCCGTCGCCATTGAAGTCGCCTTCCACCAGGCGCGTCCCGCACTTGGCCAGCGTGAACTGACCGAGGCCGCTCCGGTGCCATTCCTCCATGAGCCCCGTCTGCAACCAGCGCCATGCTCGAAATGGCTCCCAGGTCAACACCATGGGATCCGGGCCTGGCGGCGGGGTCACCACGCACTGGTTCCCGGAGCGAACCACAGAGCCCTCCCCGGTGGAGGGGCACGGAGTACAGCCACCCTGGCCCGTCGTGTCGTCATGCCAGCCCACCTTGTCTTGGCTCCAGCAAGCGCTGTCAGGCACCACGATCTCGATCCTCTGCACGACCGTGCCGCACGAGGCGCAGTAGTCACGCCCCTCCTTGGCCCTGAAGGCGATGTTGTGCCGGCCCGGCGTCAACTCCCGAGGAAGGATCTGCACCTGCAGACGCCACGGACTGTCGTCCACGACCTCGATCGCCCCACCGGGGGAGTTCTCCTCCCGGATGAAGTTCCGGCTGCCAATGCCATCATCGGCCTCTGCCATGAAATCGAGATAGACTTGGTCGGGCAGGTTGGGCTCCTCGGGCAGGTACAGGAAGGAGGACGAGATCTTGCCGAAGTCGTGTGACAATGCGCTGAGCAACGAATAGCCGCATGGAAGCAGTCCCCACGGGCTGTCCAACGCGAGGGTTCTTGCCGCACAAAGGGCCGCATCTCCGATTGGATCCCCGCCGGGGCGGGCCTCCACTGCGTCTGCGTTAGAGCAGTGTGAGTAATATGTGTACGTGTCGAGAGGCTCGCATGACGATTGGCGGAAGTGCCGAATGCAATCCCTAACTCCGGTGAAGCTTGGGTACGGGGTGCCGCAGAAGCCGGCACCTGTCGGCATCTGCCCCTCGAGGCTGGCGTCGTGTGTCGAGGAGACGATGCCCGGCAACCATTGGCCGCCTTGGTAGGCCGAGACGGTGGTGGTCGCGCGGATGCCGTCGATGGCGGCCGCTTCCGATTCGAACCCCGCCACGGCCGCGATCCCCGCAGCGATGAGCGCGAGGCGTGTGCCAATCGAGCGGATCCTGGGTCGCGGCGTCACGGGCATCATTCCATTCATCTTCTTGTTCATCGGCTGTTGCTCCTTTGGGACGCCCAGGAGCAACAGCGGTGCCAAGGTCGGATGCTCGGCGCTTCACGGACTTGCGAGGGTTCGCGTCCACTTCGGGAAGGCTTGTCCTGAGCCTGGGATTCGGGCACCGCGAGCCGCGGATCGCCTGAGATCCATCGCGAATCGCGATGTCAGTCGTCCCAACCGTCGAGAATCACGAGACGCATTGGGTGAGATGCCAGCTGGCGAGCCATCTTGAGGTCGGGGACTGGAACACCGGAACACCCCATGGAACACCCCTGGAACACCTGCGCAGCTCAGAACGAGAGGGGCAGGTCGAGCTGGATGATCTGGTAGCCCTGCGCGTCCAGCGGGTCGTCGAGGCCGCGCACGTACGCGATGCCGGGGCGCAGCCAGACCTTGTCCGCGACGGGGATGTGAAAGCGCGCGCCAAGCGCCGCCGACAGGCTGTCACGGCTCGCCCCGGTCTTGTCGGCTGCGACGGCGGCCGGCGTCGACAGCCAGCGCTGATAGCGCAGCTCACCGCCGAAGGACAGCTCCGGGACCACGAAGTAGCCGAGGTGCAGGCCCGTCGTGAGGTTCGTCCGCGCCTCGTCCTTTTCGACCTTGCTGCCGCGCGCACGGATGAGCTCGAGCACCGTGGCCTCGAGCTGCACCGAAAGGCCCCCCTTGACGTAGGCCAGATCGGCCCCCGGGCTCAGGACGAGGTAGTTCACGGCGAACATCGCGTTGTCGAGCGAGGTGCGCGCCGCGATTGCCGCCTTGTTGGTCGCCGTCTCGGACGCGTCCGGCGTTTCCCCGCCTCCGGTCCCGAGCGGCATCGCCACGCCGAAGAACGTGGACATGCGCAGGTCCTTGCCGAGGGTGGCCAGCTTCGGCGCCCAGAGGGCACCCAGCAAGGGATTGGCGAAGGTCGTGCCCGACGAGCCCACGGTCGGCGCGTTGTGGACGACGCCGACGCGCAGGAGCGGCGACAGCGTCGGCGTCACCTTGTGCGCGAGGAGCAGCGAGGACGCCAGGGTGTCCGCGTCGGCACCTGCCGGCGCGTAGTGCGCCGACGAGGTGTCCCACCGGACCACGTTCACCGCCTGCGCTGGACGCAGCTGCCACGGCAGCGAGTAGGGCGCGGTCGGCGCCGCCGGCGTCGCTTCGCCCGGCCCGAGCGGCGCGACCCTCGTCGCCTCGACCTTGCTCGAGGGAGACTCGGACCGGGCCAGGCCCGGTGCCAGCAGGACGGCCGATCCCACGCAGAGGCTGACGAATACGGCTGGGCGCATGCATCCTTCCTTTCGCTCGCGGCGCTGTGCAGGGGCTGCACGCGCCGCGAGGGGCCGTGCAGCGATTTCGCGAATCCTCGCCCCGTGCGCACGCGCCCCTCGAGGGAGCAACCGGCGTGCCGTCGATCAGGTGCGATCTGCGACCATCCGATCGCAAGGCGCCATGCGTCACCTCCGCCGCTTGCCGAGCTGCGCCAGCGCGTCGGCGCGCGAGGGCGCCCTCCCCCGGTGACGGGCCGCGTAGGCCAGGACATCGGCGAGCGTCGAGCTGCGCGCCCAGGCCTGCGCGCTCTCCTTGAGCTCGCTCCACGCGCCGTGCAGGGGACACGGGTGGCGGGCGTCGCACGTCCCCCAGCCGAAGGCGCAGCGGTTGGGGCTCGCGGCGCTCGGCTCGCCTGCCGCGAGCACGTCGCCGAGCGCGATCTCCGCGGGGGCCCGGGCCAGGCAGAAGCCGCCCCCGTGCCCCTTGCTGGCGCGAACGAGGCCCGCGGTCACCATGCGCCGCATCACCTTCGACAGGTAGTGCACCGGCACGCCCGTCTCGCGCGCCAGGGTCCTTGCGCTCACGGCCACCGCGGGGTCCTGCGTGGCGAGGTGCGCGAGCGCCCGCAGGCCGTATTCGGCCGTCTGCGGCAGGTGCAGGGTCCACGCCTCCTGTCGCGCCTTCATGGCGCCCCACCCTGTTGGGCGTCCTCGCCGTGCCAGGTGAAGCCGGTCAGCCTGTCGAACAGGACCACGCGCCTCTGCCCGGCGCCGAGCTCCACGGTGCGCTCGTCGCGAAAGGTCCACTCGTCGGGATCCGCGGTCTCGCCGATCGCCACGGACACCCGGTGGGCGCCCGCCGCCACGGGCACGTGCTCGATCGCGATGCTGTTGCCGTCGCGGGAGACGCCTCGGGGGGCGTGCCGCCCCTCCCGCGCGACCGCGCCGTCGACCCAGACCTTGAGCCTGACCGCCGCGCGCCCGCGCTCGCAGATCTCGCCTCGCCGCATGTGCACGGCAAGGCGCGCGTTCTCCGCCTCGGTGGCCCGGCGACAGCGGTCACCCGCGCGACCCGGGTGCTTGAACGACACCACCAGCTCGGGGCCCGACGAGGCCGGCCCCGCGTAGCCGAGCCGGCTGCCGGCGAGCACGGCGCCCCCCGAGAGGGCGAGCAGCACGAGCGCGGTGGCCACCTGGGCGATCCGCGCCCGGGCGCGGGCCGCCGGGGCCTCGCCCGAGCGACGGAACGACTCGGCCAGGCGCGTCAAGGCGGCGGCTCGGGTGCGATCGAGCGCCACGAACCGCACGCGCTCCGCGTCCACCTTGAAGGGCCGGAGCCCAGGCGCGCGAGCGCCCGCGATCCGCGCCGCGGTCCACCGCCCACCCTCGCGGTACGTGCAGCTCGAGTCGGGACAGCCGACAAGCAGCACGCCCCTGGCGCCATGACGCAGCGCGCGCTCGACGGTCAGCATGTGCACCCAGCCGATGCACGCGACCGCCATCACGCGATAGCCCGGCAGCGCCTCCGCGCGCCCCGAGGCGACCTCGACCTCGAGCCCCGCACCCGCGGAACCAGCACAGAGAAAGGCGAGGTATGGCTCCTCGCCCCGCGCGATCATCCGGTCGATCCAGCCGTCCATGCGAGCGCGCGCGTCCACCACAGAGACCTGCGGCAGCCCGATGCCCGCCGGATCGCACGAGCCCGCACAGATGCCGCATCCGACGCACTTGTCCGCATCGACCTCGGCCTGCAGGGCGAAGCTCCTGCCGTCCTGCCTCGGGACCATCGTCACGGCATCGTACGGGCAATCGGCGTGACAGAGCGTGCAGCCATTGCACTTCGCTTCGTCCACCTCGGCGACCTGCGCGCGCCGCCGCACGACCCACCACGGGGCGGAAAAGAGCACGAGCCCCCCGCCGAGCCCCAGCGCCCAGAGCAAGCCGCCGCCGAGGCGATCGGTCAAGACGAGCGGCAGCAGATACCACGCGTCCATTGCGAAGCGGCCGGGCGCCGCGGCCATGTGCGCAGGCCCCGCGCTGCTCGCGGGGACCAGCAGCGAAAGGCCAATCAGCGACAGCACGATCCATGTGGTCATCCACCTTCCCGCGAGGAACTTGGGCCGGTTGAGCCGGGTGATGTGCAGCCACAGCGCGATGCCCATGCCGAGCGGGATCAGCATGTGGAAGAAGAACACCATGAAGAACAGCAGCGAGTTGATGCTGCCGTCGGTGAGGAACGAGCGGCCGAGCGGGTCGGCGAAGATGGGCAGGCCATCGAGCAGCTTGGCCGTACCGAGCGCGACCTGCCGGGCCGGCTCGTCCCACACCAGCCAGTAGCCGAGCCAGCCCACCCCCCACAGCGTGCCGACCAGCAAGACGCCGGTCGCCCAGGCCAGCCAGCGCGCGCCCGTGAACCGCCGCTCGAAGCCGAGCCGCAAGGCGTGCAGGACCACGAACAGCATGCACCCGTCGGAGCTGTAGCGGTGCACCGAGCGCGCGAGCTGCGCCGACAGCGGTGAGGCGCGCATGGCCTCGAGCGACGCGTGCGCGAGGTGGACGCTCGGGCTGTACCAGACCAGCAAGAGCACACCCGACACGGTGGCGACGATGAACGTGGTGTTCGCGATCGCCCCGGTCTGCGCGAGCGGGCTCGCGGCCGGCGCCAGCCCGGCCTCGATCAGGCGATCGACCCACAGGAAGAGTGCCTCGCCCAGCCGCCACAAGCGCTCGCCGAGGATCGGCGGATCCGGCCGCGTGGCGTCCACGCGCACGGGCGCGTTGCCCAGCACGGGCAGGTGCTTCAAGCGTGCCCCTCGCGGAGCAAGAGGCCGAGCGCGGTCTGCAACCACCGCTCCTGGCGCTCGCCGAGCGTGAAGCGGTAGGCGATGCGCCCGCCCCGATCGATCAGGATGAACAGGTTCGCGTGGTCGATGACACCGGTCCTCGGATCACGCTCGCGCCGGATCCCGAGGTCGTCGAGCGCGCGATGGACCGCGCCCGGATCTCCACCGAGGAAGTTGAACTCGGGCGCGCCCACCCCCTGCCCCTTCGCCAGCTGGGCGCGACGCTGCTCGTCGTCGCGCTCGGGATCGAGCGTCACCGCCACCACCGTGACGTCCCGGCGATCCTCGGGCGACAGGTGCGCGAGCGCGCGCTTGGCCTGGCCGAGGATCATGGGGCAGGAAAGGCCGCACGCGGCGTACACGCCGGTCACCATCACCACCCGGCCACGCAAGGCCTCGAGCGAGACCGGGGTCCCGTCCTGGTTGGCGAGACGCATGGCCGGTGGCGCGTGCGAGGTCCTAAGGGCCTCGGCGGGAAATGGCAATTCGCCATCGCCCAGGGACGTCGACCCGAGCCCCCCGAACGCGGCCGAGGCGGCGCAGACGACCCCGAGCGCCGCGGCGGCGGCCGGCGCGAGCTTCTGCGGGCGCGTACGCAGGAGGTCTCGCAACGGCGCGCCCCACAGCAGCAGAACCCCACCGCCGACCACGAGCGGCTCGATCAGCATCGAGACCACGTACATGGGCTGCATGCGCCCCGTGGCCGGGTCGTAGCCGAAGCACCAGGTCCTGAACTCCTCGGCAAAGGCGCCGAGCGCTCCGCCCGAGGCCGGCAGAAGGAGCATCAAGAGGAGCAGGAGCTTGTAGAAGAGCACGAGGCAGAGCGCAAAGGCCGGGAACCTCCAGCTCTCGAACACCCAGCCGAGCACGGCCATCGCACGCGATTCGTCACGCAGAGCCTCGTCCATGGCCGCCTACCTCACGTGCCAGACGTCCGCGAGCGCCTTCCAGTTCGCGAAGTAGTAGATGGCGAACGCCAGCAGGAAGATGAGCGTCAGGACGACCGTACCCGGCGAGCGGTGATCGTGCGCGCCGGCCGGCGCCGACATCCCGGCGGCCACGTCCGCCTTCGCCGGAGCCGGCGACCACTCGGTCATCGCGCGACCCGCGTTCGACTTGCCGAAGAAGACCGCGGCCACCGTGAGCAGGATGAACGTCAGAAGGCCGAGGAAGGCCAGGCAAGCGCCCACGCCGAGCAGGCCCAGCATGAGGTGCGCGCCCGAGTCGAAGCCGACGCTGAACTGGGCGCCCGTGAACTCCACGTCCCAGTGCCGCCGCGGCACGCCATACGAGCCGGCGAACGACATGCCGAGCGCCATGAGCGTGATGCCGACACCGAAGATGTACGGCTGGATGCGCGCAATGCCGCGCGCGTAATACTCGCGCTGGAACACCAGCGGGACCACGTAATAGCAAAGGCCCATGAAGGCCAGCGTGGTGCCGCCCACGACGGTCATGTGGAAGTGCCCGGGGATGCGCAGCGTGTTGTGCGCCAGGATGTTGATCTGCTGCGTGCCGAGCGTGACGCCGGTGATGCCGCCGCCGAAGCCGAAGATCACGAGCGAGAGAAAGAACGCCGAAAAGCCCGGGTTCTTCCACGGCGCCGCGGCCAGCCAGCCGAACAGGCCGCGCCCGAAGCCGCGTCTTCGCATTGCGACCTCGACCGAGGCGGGGACCGTGAAGCCGTGGATCATCGAGGCGAGCACCGCGAGGTACATCGCGTACGAGGTGTTCCAGATCTTCCAGCTGGCCCCCTGGCCCGGATCCACGAGCAGGTGGTGCGCGGAGGCCAGGTTGATGAAGAAGATGTAGAGGACGAAGGCCCCGCGGCAGACCGCCTGATTGATGGGTTTGGCGCCGGTCGTGATCGTGCCGAGGAAATACCAGACCGAGACCATCGCGCACACGTTGACCTGCTGCGACTGGTGCCCGAGGCCCCACCACACCAGGCGATACCAGCCCGGATCCGGCTGGCTCATCAGGCCCACGGACCAGAGGAAGGTGGGGATCATGACGATCGCGCCGTGCAGCAGCGTCACCACCGCGATGATGGCGGCGGCCGTGGCGCCGAAGACCACGAGCGGCACCGAGCCGGCGTACGTGCGATCGCGACGCGCGAGGTAGAGGGTGGCGAAGAAGTTGAAGACACCGAGGAGCGTGCCGACCGCGACCAGGATGATGCCCAGGTAGAACGCCGGATTGGCGCGCAGCGGAACGTAGGACGTCATCATGACGTCGGCCTGGCCGGTCAGGATGCTGTAGTCGACCATGCCCGCGCCGACGAGCATCAGGCCGAAGGCCACCCACGCCAGCTTTCCGGAGAAGAGCCGGGAATTGAGCAGCGAGGTGGCGACGAAGTAGAGGATCGCCACCTCCATGAACAGGATCCAGAAGATCAGCATGTTCAGGCCGTGGAACGTGGTCAGCCGGTAGTACCAGACCGCGTCGAGCAGGTGCACGGCCGGCCAGCGTGTCAGGCCAATGAGGAGCGCGGCGACGCCGCCGGCCAGGAGCGCCACCACCGCGATGACGGCATGGAGCTTGACGAAGCGCTGCGCCGTCAGACAGACGGGGAGGCCCGTCGTGTCGCACGTGCGCACGGCGCCGGGCGGGTGATTGTCGGAAATCGCTGCAGGGGACTCCGGAATGATGCCCGGCATTGGTATCGATGTAGCCATCGTCGTCTCCTATTCGACCAGGATCTTTCCGGTCATCATGTGGTGGCCGATGCCGCAGAACTCGTTGCAGACGACCGAGAACGAGCCGGGCAGCGTGGGGGTGATGGTCAGGACATGGTCATAGCCGGGCAGCACCTGGAAGTTCATGTTCATCGGCAGGAGCGAGAAGCCGTGCTGCAGATCCGTCGACGAGACGTGCAGGCGGTAGGTCTGGCCTTGCCGCAGCCTGAGGATCGGATACCAGCGCCACATGGACGCCTGCAGGTAGGCGTCTCCGCCCGGCGCTGGCTCGACGATGGGGATCCCCTTCTCCTCGCCCACCTTGTTGGTCTTGACGGACTGCGCCACGCGGTCGGCAAAGGCCATTGGAGTGACCGTGTAGGATTCTCCGGTGCTGTTCTGTTTCCCCTTGAAATGCCAGTAGGGCATCATCATCGACATCACGAGGCACCAGGCGAGGGCCATCCCCACCCAGATGCGCTCGCCGCCAGACGGCGCTCGAAACCAGTCCTTTTCCGGTGCGTGAATGCTCATTTGCGTGTCCTTCGCTCAGGGGAGCTTGGAGGCCGCCATGGTGGCGAGATCGACCCAGCCCCAGAGGGTGTAGGAGAGAAACGGCACGGCAATCCCCACCACGAGCAGCAGCCAGGGGTTGTCCATCAGCCTTTGCAGCGGGTGCTCTCGTTCGGTCTCCGAATGCGCTGACATGCATCACCTCGTCGTCGGGTGGATGGGCTCGAGCCCGCTCGGCGAAGCGGCCGCTCGAAGGTGCCGGTGCACGATGGCGCCGATGATCACCAGAAAGGACAGGCCGCCGAGGATGGCCAGCACGCCGCCGAGGCCCATCACGCCGAGGCCCACGTGCTCGGCGAGGCTGCGGACCTGCTGCTCGGTGGCGTAGCTCTTGCGCGCCATGCCGTGCGCACCCGCGAGCGCGAAGCCGCTGGCGAAGACGAGCTGTCCCACGCCGAGCATCAGCGGCTGCCAGGGTGCAAGCCGCGCCAGCCGCCCAGGCGCCGCCGGAAGGCCGAGCGCCTCGAGCAAGGGGTAGGTCGCGGCCATGAAGGCCACCGTCACCCCGCCGATGGAGGCGTGGTAGTGCGCGGGAACCACGGTGTTCGAACCGTGGATGGCCGCTCCGAGGCCGAAGCCCAGCAGCGTCAGGCCCGCGCTGGCGACAAAGCCCGTCACGCGGACGTCGAGGCCACGACGCGCGCCCGCGACGCGGTGGTGGCGCCAGAGCGCCCGGCCGCAGAGGAACAGGAAGGCCAGCACGATCGGCGCGATGCCGAGCTGCATCAGCCGGGTGAATCCGACGTGGTACGCGAGGGTGCTGGTGCCCATGGAGGAAAGGAGCGGCGCGCCGAGGAGCGGCGTGACGAGCGCCCCGGCGAGCAGCGCGGACGTGCCTCGCCCGACCGGGCTACGGCCGAGCACCGGCGTGAGCAGGAGGATCCAGACCGCCAGCATCGCGGCCACGCTGGCGAGCTGCAGGACATGGCCGCCGCCCCACATCAGGGCCTCGTAGTGCGCCTGGGGGCCGAGCCCCGCCGGGGTGGCCGCGGCCGAGGCGCCGAAGGTCACGAAGGCCACGAGGATCGCGATGGCGCTCGCGCGCAGCCACGGCACGGCGGCGGCCGGCAAGAGCGGACGCCCGCCGGGCGCGACCCACGCGACCGGCTCGCTCCCCGGCAGCAGGCGCGCGTCGAGCAGCGAGCCCACGAGCCCCCCCGCGATCGCGAGCAAGCCCGCCAGGTAGAGGGGATGATCGAGCACGGGCACGTAGTTCGCGAGGACCGGACGAACGCCGGGCAGCGCGGCGCTCACCATGAGCAAGACGACGCCAAGGGTGGCGAGCCCGACGGCCCAGCGCCCGACGGGATTCGGAGGCGTTCGTGATGGGATGAGGACGAACAGCGCCGTGGCGAAGGCGTAGAACCACAGGACCAGGGCGAGGTCCACGTGGACCACGAGGCAACGCCTGAAGAAGCCCGGGTCGGTGATGAGCAGGGACAGCGGCGGCACGCGTCCCACCACCAGGAGGAGCGCGAAACCCCCGGCGAGAAGCAGGCTCCCGATCGCCACGGCCAGCCAGCGCAGCGCCCTTTGGCGATCCACCGCGGAGACCACGGCCGCGCTCTCAATGGACATGTTTATCTATTATTCCCACGGCGCCTCCGGTTCAAGACCTGGCTTCGGGATCGGCGTCCTCGGGGCGCGCCGACATGACGAATGTCATGTCGCGGGGGCGATCCACCAGACGAGGCGCCGCTCGAGCGCACGCACGGCCGCCGAGAGGCCAGCCCCGAGCGCGCCGGAGAGCAAGAGGACGAGCCACAGCACGTCGGTGCGGCTCGACAGCTGCGCGTCGAGCGCCCTCACGCCGAGGCCGTGCGGTGCGCCGATCAGCATCTCGGTGACGATGGCGATCTCGAGCCCCGTCGCCAGCTGCCGCACCTCGCCGCGCTGGGGGTCGCCCTCGCCCGCCTCGACACGGGTCCGCCAGCACGGCGGGTGCGCGTGCGCATCACCGGCGAGATCGTCGCCGCCACGACCGACGGCCACGGCGGGCTCGATCTCGCCCGGTGGCTCGAGCGCCGCGGCGCTGCGGTCACCGAGCCCGCGGTGGCCGACTGGCTGGTCTACCTGGCGTGGCAGGCCCGCGGGCGCACCACGCACGCGCGCGCGACCGAGGACGCCATCTGTTCGCTCTACCGGCGATACGCACGCGCCGCCGGCGTGCAGGCAGCCCTCGGCGACGCCGACGCCCTGGCCGAGCTGGCCCGGCCCCACTACGCCCCGGAGCTGCGCGGCGGCCTGGGCCACCTCGAGGTGGCCACGTTCCTCGCGGTCGAGGACGCGAGAAGCCACGACCTCGTGGTCTCGATCAAGCCATTCGGCTGCATGCCCTGGCGCGGCAGGCACGCACCGCCTTCGTGGCCGTGGAGACGACCGGCGAGGCCGAGGCGCAGCTCGAGAGCAGGCTCCTGCTCGCGCTCGACACCGCGCGGCGGCGGATGTCGCGAGCCGCGGATTGATTGCCATCAAGAGGGCCGGCCCGCGCTCCAGCTAGCGTCCCACCATGGCGCCTACACGGCGAGCCTCCGCAGGCCACGCGGAGCTTTGCGCGATCGGCATCGACGCCGGATCGAGCACGGTGCGAACCGCGCTCCTGGCCGAGCGAGGGCCACGCCTCGAGCTGTGCGGCGTCGCCTGTCAGCGCCGTCCGGAGCGCGACGTCCAGGGCGCAATCGATCAGGTCATCGACCGCATGCTGCGGGAGACGGCGACGTTACGGGGCGGCGTCACGCTCGTGACCTCGACCGGAGAGCCGCCGCGCGCCGATGAGCCAGGCCACGTCCTGCGCGCGACGGCGCACGCACGCGGCGCGCGCTTCTTGAATGCCCGCGTTCGCGCGGTGCTCGACCTGGGCGAGCAGCACTCGGGCGCCATGCACCTCGGTCACGACGGCGATCTCGCCGCCGTGGTGGACTCGTTCGAGGAGCCGACGGTGGCGCACCTTTGCGCCCTGCTCGGCCAGATCCGTGCAGGCTCGCCCGTGCTCGTCACCGGCGGCCGCGCGACCGACGGCGCCCTGGTCGCGCGCCTCGCGCTCGAGTGCGCCCCGCTCGAGCTCCTCACCCACCCGCTCTCGGCCTTTGCCGGCGCCATCGGCGCTGCGCTGTCGGGCCTCCTGTCGGAGCGCGCGCCCGGGGCGCGAATGCCGGCAGCCGCATGCCCCGCCAGGCTACGATGGCACCTGGAGGCCACGGGCCATGAAGGTCAGCTCGTTCGATCACGTCCACGTGTACGCCGCCGATCCGGCGCGTAGCCTCGCCTTCTACGAGCATCACCTCGGCGCGGAGCGGGTGGGAGAGCTCCGAAACGCGATCGGCGGGGTGAACCACCTCCTGCTCCTCGGCGGGCAACTGCTGGTCATAGGAGCGTTTCCGCCGGGCATGTCCCCGCAGCCGGCACCGGCGGCCGGCGACGGTGCGCTCGCGACCGGCTTCGGCGTGGCGCACCTCGGCATCAACGTGGACGACGTCGACGCGGCGCTCGCCGAGCTGGAGGCGGCCGGCGTGCCGGTCCTCGCCCGTACGCGGCACGCGGGCCTGATTCGCTACGCGTATGTGCAGGCCCCGGACGGGGTGGTCCTCGAGCTGACGGCCTACCGCGTGACCGGGACTCTGCGGGCCGCCATGCCGCTCCTCGGCGCGTACAACCGCCTCGTCCACGGCGCACGCCGCGTGCTCGTCAAGGCCGCGCTCGGACGGAAGTAGCCTCCGCGGCAAAGTTCCCGCTCCACTGCCGCAGGACTGCGGCGATCGGGGGCAGTCGTGCCGCTTTGGACGCCACAGCGGGGCGGGACCGCTTTGCGCCGGCCAGCGCCCCAATGGCGCTGCAATGGCAATGACGCCGCTCGGCTGGCGATCACGAGGGGTGGGGGCCCTGAGGACTTGTCCGACCGACCGCGGTGACCGATCGCAAGTCAGTCAGCGCCTGGCCCGAGCCGCTCGATCGCGCGCACGTCGGCGTCGGTCAGCTCGAAGTCGAACGCGCCGAGGTCTTCCCGCATGTGGGCGGCGCTCGAGGTGCCCGTCAGCGGGATCATGCCGACCTCCAGGGCGAAGCGGAACACCACCTGCGCGGGCGAGCGGCCGGTCCGCTGGGCGATGCGCGCGACGACCGGGCCCGCGACCTCGCGCGCGTTCGCCGTCAGGAGCGAGAAGCCCTGATAGACGATGTCGTGCTGCGCGCACAGCGCCCGCACCCGCCGATCCCAGCCCGTGCGCGCGTAGCAGCGGTTCTGCACGAACGCAGGCTTGATGTCGGCGTCGCGACACAGCAGCGTCAGCTGCTCGAGCGAGACATTGCTGACGCCGATAAAGCGCGCCCTCTGCTCGCGCTGCAGCGCCTCCATCGCGCGCCAGGCGCCCCAGTCCGCGGCAGCGAGGCCGCTGCGCGAAACGGGGCCGTGCAGGACGTACGCGTCGACGTAGCTCGTGCCCAGATGAGAGAGCGAGCTCTCGAACGATTGCCGCACCTGAAGCGCGGGCGACTGCTTGGTGTCGTAAGGAATGCGCTCGTCCTGGCCGTCGGGGGAGGTGAACTTGGTCTGCAGAAACAGCGCCTCGCGGGTGATCGCGATGCTGCCCAGCACCGCCGCCACCGCATCGCCGACCGCTTCCTCGACGTAGTGCTTGCGCTGGTTCGCGGTGTCGATCGCGCGGAAGCCCACGCCGAGCGCGAGGCGCGAGAGCTCCTCCGTGCGCGCCTCCTTCCACGCGGTGCCATAGAAGAAGGCGGGGACCTGGACGCCGTGGACGTTGCGGGTGCGCATGGTCGGTGGCCTCGGATCAGCGTAACCCGGCGGGCTCACGGAAACGGAGCGGCGCACTCGCGCGAGAGCTGGCCCTTTGGCGTCGTGCACGGCACCAGCGTGACGTCGTGCTGGACCACGCCCTTGAAGTGGTGAAAATGCGAGACGTAGCCGGGTTTCCAGATCAGCACGGCCCAGGCGCCGCTGCCGATGAGCCCGAGGTTGTATGCGCCGTCCGGCAGCGCCTGCGTCCGCAGCAGCACCTCGTCGCGGTCGATGCTGATCAGGAACGCCGTGGCGCCGGGGACCGGGCGTTGATCGGGCGAGCGGATCCGCCCACGAATCCCGACCAGCGGATCGCAGCCGGTCAGGGCCGTGAGCGCGAGCGCGACGCCGAGCACGCCAGCCCGCTGGATGGCTCCGTTCCCACCGTGGGGAGGCCGCCCCCGGCGCACCCTGCCGGGGTCGACCGCACCTCCGCGTTTTCTCACGCCCAACCCTTCGCTCTCGGGAGCATTGTCACCCGCTTCAGCGCAGGCAAGCACATTGCAGGCCAGGTGGCTACCCCTTGATGGTCAAGAGCGGCCACAGACGCGCCACGGGTCGCGCCACATCGGCCTGCTCGACTGTGCTCGAGCTCCTTCATGCGCGACCACGCGTTCTTCGACGCCCGGAACCCGGCGTGTCTCTCCGCCGCGCTGGCGTACTTTCGCGATGCCCGGGCGAAGAAAGGGGTGCTCCTTCGAGCCGCCCGCGCCGGCGGCCGACGACGCGACCTCACGGACGGTCGACAAGCGCGCGAACGTGCGGGCCGCCGGGCGCGCGCAGCAGGCCTGCCCCCCGTGCAGCAAGGGGGCGTGCTGGGCCCTGGCCGAGATTGGGACGATCCCGAACCTCGATGGGAGCCCGGACTAGCAGCCTGGCGTCAGTGGACGACGCAAAAGGCGCTGCTGCCCTGGATGGGGCAGCTGCGCTGCCAGGGCACGGCCTCCCGGGGCGGCTCGAGGACGGCGCCCATGCCCCCGAACAGATAGACGCCGCCGCCGGCCGCCGGGGTCCCCACCTCGATCCCTCCTGCGTACCAGGGCGCGCCCGGGGCGGGCTTCACGAGCTGCACGCAGCCGACCGGCGAGTCGATCCCGGCGCCGGCCGAGAATCCATTGAGGTCCCGGATGTCCGACATCCCCGGAAAGACGAAGAGGGACGGCCCGAAGCCCATCGAGATCGCCGCGCCCGCGCGCATGTCCCACGAGAAGTAGAGGCCGTAGTGCCCCTGGTGATCGATCACGTAGAACACCCCCACGTCCCCGCCGGGAAACCCGATCGATCCGCCAGCGGTGATGCCGATGCCCACGACCAGGAGCCCGGAGGGGTCGATTCGATTGACGGGATCTCCGCCCGCGTACGCATACAGGTTCGGTGAGCCGCCGCCGAACCGCAGCGGATCCTTGGCGGTCCACCGGCCCGCGATCGGATCGTAGTCACGCGCGCCGAACCGGGTGAGCCCGCTGTCCCGGTCCCGCAGCCCTCCCGCGAAGCCGAACGGCTGGAACCCCGGGGCGGTGTCGGCGAGCACGTTGCCGAGCTCGTCGTAGTCGAGGCGCTCCGCCACGGCCCCGGTGGCGCTGTCCACGACCAGGCGCACGCTGCCCACCGGATCCGTCACGAACCGGTAGCTCGCGCCTGCCGTGATCATGTAGTCGGGGACGTTCGACCGGGTACCGTAGACGAACTGCGCCCGGACGGCGCCCCCCGCGTCGAGCCAGGCGACCGGTTGCAGCTGATTGCGGTAGAGGAAGCCCTCGACGCGCCGGCCGCCAATCGTCTTGCCAATGCGCCGGCCGAGGCCGTCGACCTGGTACTCGACCGGTCCGAACGCCCGCAGGTTCCCGAGGGCGTCGTAGTCGTAGGAGTACCGGGTCGGCTGCAGCGGCGGGCGCACCCGGCTGACCTTCCCCTGCAACGAGCCGTCGAGCCGATAGGTGTAGGTGAAGCGCGCGTCGCTCTGCAGCCGATCCTGCGCGTCATACACCGCGGTCATCGCGCCCGACGGCCCCGAGAGGCGATTGCCGTTTTCGTCGTAGGCGTAACGCGCGGTGACGACGCCGTCCCGGGTCACCTGGGCGAGCCGCCCCGCGGCGTCGTAGCCGTACGCGAGCGTGTGGGCCGGCTCATTGCCGACCCGCTCGCGCTTCGATGCGATCCGCCCGAGCGCGTCGCGCGTGTACTGCGCCGAGTAGAGCCACGTGCCGTCCGCGTTCTCGACGTGATGGCCCGCCGGAGCGCCGAGGTAGTCGTAGGACCAGGTCTCGCTCAAGCTGCCGAGCGCGTATTCCGTGACGAGGCCGGCCTCGTCGCGCCGCACGGCGAGCTCTCCCGCGCCGGTGAGCAGCCCATCCGCGTCGTACGCGAAGGTGACCGGAGGGAAGGCGGGATCGGCGCCGCCGGCGCCGGTCACCTGCTCGGACACGAGCGCGAGGCCGTCGCCGTACCTGCGCAGGACCGATCCGATGACGGCGCCCGACCAGGCCTCGCCGGTGAGCAGAGCCCCGTCGTAGCTGAACGTGACGGTCTCGCCGTCCGGCGCCGCCACGCGGCCCAGGCGTCCCCCGCGCGGATCGTAGGCGAGCGTGGTCGTCCCGAGGGCCGAGCCGATCGTCGCGAGGCGCCCGGCGGTGTCGTACGCGAGGGCAATGGCCCCCCCGCCGGGCAGCGCGAGCGCGGTGGGACGTTGGTCGAGATCGAAGTCGTACCGGGTCGCGGTCGAGCCCAGGCCCAGGTCGGGGGGCGAGTAGCTCTGCACGAGGTCGACCGGACTGTAGCCCAGCTGGTGCGCCGGGCGGCCGGGCGGCGTCACGGCGGTCGGGTTGCCGCCGGCGTCGTAGCCGATCCCGAGCGTGCTGCCGTCCGGCGACGTCAGCTGGACGGGCCGCCCGGCGGCGTCGTGGCTCAGCCGCGAGGTCTGGGCCAGCGGGTCGGTGATCTGCGAGAGGTTGCCCACCCCGTCATAGGCGAGCGTGTAGGACCGGCTGGCCCGCGTGACGGACACCACCCGCCCGCGGGCGTCGTAACCGAGATCGAGTGGCGCGAGGCCGGACCGGACGAAGCGCGCGACCCGGCCCTTGGCATCGAGCGTCACGGTCTGCTGGCGGCCCTCGGCGCTCGTGCGCGTCGCCGACCGGGTCGCCGGATCAAAGACCGTGGTCGCGCCGCCGTAGGGGGCCGCGAGCGTCGTCGCGAGGACGCCCGGCGCCAGAGGATTGTCCGGATCGCCCGGCGAGAAGGTCCTCGTGAGCGTGCCTTGCCAGGAGAGCCCGCCCGGCGTGGTCACGCCGAACGCGCTGGTGAAGGGCGCGTCCGCGCCGAACCGGGGATCGGCGCTCGTCTCGCTCGTCTCGGTCATCCCGTCGGCGAAGCGCACGAGCGTGCGGCCATCGCCGTCGATCGTCCACTCGGTGCGCTGGCCCGCGGAGTCCGTGACCGCCCGGGTCCGGCCCTGCGCGGAGTATGCGACCTCGTAGCGGGTGGTGCGGCCGGTGGCGGTGCTGACGGCCACCGAGTAGCCGTGGTCCTGGTCGGCGCGGGACAGCGCCTTCGAGCCCCCCGCGGGGTCGGAGTCCTTGACGAGCCGGCCGAGGGAGTCGTAGTCGAACCGGTGGATGCCCCCGCGGGCGTCCGTCAGGCTCGCGAGCAGACCCCCGATGCCGTAGCCCAGCGATACGGTCTCGCCGGCGGGATTGGTCAACCCGGCGAGGTAGCCGCCGGCGTCCAGGGCCAATCCGGTGCGCTGGCCGTCCGGCGCCACGATCGCGGTCGGCCGGCCCCCGGCGTCGCGCTCGACGGTGGTGTGGTTGCCGCCGCTGTCGGTCACGCCAGCGAGTCGGCCCGCGGCGTCGTACTGGAAGCGGTAGCGGGTCGCCCCGCCAAGCGTGTCGACTGTCTCGAGGTGCCGGCCGTCCTTGTCGAAGACGTAGAGCTCGGTGGCGTTCCTGGCGGGCACGACGAGGTCGGTGTCGGAGAAGCCGGGCAGACCCGAGCCGAGGCGCCGGACACTCCGGGTGGCGCCGTCGAGGAACACCACGCTGCCGTCCGGCCCGATCGCGACGGCTTGCGCCAGGGAGGCGCCGAGGGTGGCGCCGCCCGAGTCCGAGGACCAGCCTGCGATCCGGCCGATCGTGCCGTCCGGCGTCACGCGGCGCAACGACAGGTGCTGATCGTCCACGACAAGGAGCGTGCCGTCCCGCCCGAGGGCGAGATCGGAGGGCACCAGGCCCGCGAGGCTCGCCGGACCGCCGTCCCCGGTGGGCTCGTCGCTCCCGCCACCCGCCACGCGGAACAGGGCGCCGTCGGGGCGCAGGCGCAGGACCTTGCGAACCCCGGGACAGGCCAGGTAGACGCTGCCGTCGGCCGCCAGCGCGAGACCCCCGAGCGCCCCGAGCGCCGCCTGCGTTCCGGACAGGCCATCTTGGGGCGCCTCTTCTCCCCCACCCGCCACCGTCGTGATGATCCCGTCGGGCCCGACGCGCCGCAGCCGCTCGGAGGTGGAGACGTAGAGCGAGCCGTCGGCCGCGAGCAGGACGTCCTCGGGCGCATCCAGGCGCGCGCGGATCGCGGGGCCGCCATCACCGAGCTCTCCGCGACCGCCGCCGGCCACGGTCTCGATCCGGCCCCCGGCGTCGATCCTGCGGACGCGGTCGTTGTCCCGGTCGGCGAAGTAGAGCGCGCCGTCGGGCAGAACGGCGAGCCCCCGGGCGCCGCCGAGCTGGGCCGAGGTGGCCGGCCCGCCGTCGCCAGACAGGCCTCGCGTGCCGTTGCCGGCGATGGTGCGGATGATCCCGTCGGGCGTGACCCTGCGGATGCGGGCGTCCTCGGCAATGTAGAGGCTGCCGTCCGGGCCGAACGCAATGCGCGCGGGCTCCGCCAGGCTCGCCCGGGTCGCGGGCCCACCGTCGCCGAGGCTCGCCGGATCGCCGCCGCCGGCCAACCGCGTGCCGGCCAGTCCGACATCGCCCGCGCCCGTCTGCTCGCCCTCGCCGCGCAGGAGGATGCGGCTCTGCGGCAGGTACACGTGGTGGACGCTGAGGTCCCAGCCACCGAGCTCCTGGGCACGCGCGTCCCATGCTCCGATCTGCCCCGTCCACTCGCTCCAGAGCACGACTTCGAGGCGATCGCGATCGCCGGTGACGAGGTAGCCGTTGCCGTAGTCGCCGAAGCGGGGCACGTTCTCGTAGCTGCCCCGGTACACGTAGCCCACCTTCACCGTGATGGGCTGCGGCCCCTGGAGCTGGCGGCCAAAGCCGTCGAGGCCGTCCCAGGTGTAGGTCGTGGACTGGTTGGGCTCGGGCGCGAACACCTGCTCGAGATGCCGGCCCGCGACGTCGACGACGAGCTGGATCCCCTTGAGGCTCTTCGACACGGTCGCGGCGCTGAGCGGGATGCTCACGGTCCAGTCCGCGAGCCGGCCCCTGACGCGATCGCTCTTGTAGACCAGCTGAAACGGCGTCCCGCCGACCGGAAGCGCCTCGCCGAGCACCTGGTTCTCGCACTCGATGATCGAGCCCGACTGCCGGCAGGCACCCGGCTCGCGCCCACCCTGGCTCCGCGGCGACGGCGGCGGCTCCGCATCGGGGGGCAATCCGAAGCCCCAGTTGAGATCCCAGGCGGAGAAGTGCCGCAGCGGCACGCGCCAGAGGCTCTGGCCGGGCTCGTAGAGCCCCGCGAGCTGCTGGCGCTCGCCGTCCTGGATCCCGAGCGCGGCCCGCGTGGCGGCGTCGGCCGGTCGCCCGTCACCGCTGACGTCGAGGTCGGCGAGCCCATCGGTCACGCCGAGCACCTGTACGATGCGACCGTTGTCGGCCGCGGACCAGCTTCCGCTCGCGCGATCGTAGTAGCCGGCGGGCACGCTGGTGCCGACCGGGAACGCGAGGAAGTTCTCTAGGTAGTACGAGACCGGCTGCGAGAACTCGACGCCGGTGGCGCTCGCGTCCGCCGCCTCATCGACGGTGAACTCGAGCGCGTGCGTGTAGGCACTGGTCGCGGGAAGATCGCCCGGCATCGTCTCGCGGCGGGTCCCCACCGTGTACTCGGTCGCGCGCACGTGCAGGAGCGCGAGCGGCTGGTTGCCCCCCGGCAGCTTCATGCTCGCCTGGATCCCGGGCGGGAACACCAGGGTCGGCGTGCGGGTGCCCGAGGGGTCGGTGACCGCGGCGCCGCGCGCGACCTGAAACGTGCCGGCCGACAGGTCGACCACCGTCACCCGGTCGTCCGCGGGCATCATCGCGATGGCGGCGAGGGTGCTGGTGCTCTGCCAGGCCGGGTCGAGCCTCCGCTGCACCGGGAGCAGGCCGGGCATCGAGCAATCGATCGTGAGCGGCCCACCGCCGTTGACGACCAGGTCAAAGGCGCCGTCCGTGCGGGTCTCGGTATGGCCGAGCTCGGGATGACCGAGGACCGAGACGGTGACGCCAGCCAGCGCGGCCCCGCCGCGGTGCTGGATCACCCCGCGCACCAGGGCGATCCGCCTCGGATCGATAGCGCCCGCCGCCACGCCGAGCTGGATCGGTTGCGCGCCCGAGAACAGGAAGCGCAGGGAGTCGTGCAAGTTGCCCGCGACGGTGCGGTCGAGCGGCGGGGCCACCCGGGCGGGATCGGAGGGGCCCGCGGGCGGACGGGGCGGATCGGCGGTGGCGGCGAGGCCCGCAGGGCCGCAACCCGAGGCCACGAGCGCGGCAAGCGCCAGCCGGCGCGCGGGGGGCCGTGTGGCGAGGATGAACGAGCGCAGGATCGACATGGGGCAACCTCCAGGCTGAGTTTCAAGACGAAACGCAACCTAGTCGTCTAAGTTTACTTTGTCAACTCAGAATCCGGCTGGGCGTGGTCTCGGTCCGCAACTGGGTTTTTGATATGAACTCAGCTACGATGAGGCATGTTCGATCGCTTCCGCTACAGTGCCGAGAACTGCTCGGTCCACCGGACGCTCGACGTGGTCGGGGAGAAGTGGACGTTCCTCGTGCTGCGCGAGGCGTACTTCGGCGTGCGCCGGTTCGAGGACTTCGCGCACGCGCTCGGGTGCGCGCGCAACCTGCTGAGCCGCCGGCTGGCCACCCTGGTCGAACACGGCGTCCTCCGCCGCGAGCCCTATCGCGAGCCCGGGATGCGCGAGCGGATCGAGTACGCGCTGACACCCAAGGGGCTCGAGCTCTACCCGGTGCTGGTCGCCCTCATGCAATGGGGCGATCGGTGGTCCGCGGATCGCGCGGGACCCGCGATCGTGGTCTACCACCACGGCTGCGGCGCGCCCGTCCGAGCCACGCTGGCCTGCGCGGCAGGGCACGAGGGCCTGGCTGCCCAGGACACGCGCGTGCGACCCGGACCCGGCGCGCGCAGGATGCCCTGAGGCCCGCTCAGGTCGGGCTCCTCGATGCCCAAGGACGAGCTCGGTTATCTAAGGAGGAGGCGCAATTGCTGTCTCCCGGCGTCACCCTGGCAGGAGCGACCTGCGACTACTTGCCCTGAGGCGGCGCGCTCGCCTTGGGCGGCGCGAAGGCGTCGGGGACGATCTTCACGTTGTGCTTCATTTCGGTCCACGTCTGCGTGCGCTTCTCGCCGCCGGTGCGGATGGTTTCGAGGAACGGCAGCTTGACGCCGTCGACCACGCGATAGTCGCCGTAGTCGACCTGGCTCACGAGGTCTCCCACCGGCGTCGGGTGACGCACGATCATGCGCGCCAGCAGGCCCGTGTTCGTGTCGAACCACAGGCGCACGTGGGCGTCGCCCTGCCGTCCCTCGATCACGTGCGCGGTCCCCTTCTCGAGCGGCGTATCATGCGACACCTTCAGGCCCGTCAGCAGCTTCGCCAGCGTGAGCGGCGGCGCCAATTGCGCCTCCCGCCGCGTCGCGTCGACGTCGTCGAGCGGCTGCGCCCGCCCGCCGAACGCGCGCCAGCCCTGCGCGCCGTCCCACGCCTGCTCGAACTTGCCTCTTGGCATCGTGAGCGTGAAGCGTTGCTTCTCGGGCGCGGCCTGCATGGTCTCGACGCCGAACGGTTGCGGCCCGAAACCGCTGATCGTGCCCTTGGCGGCGCGCGTGCGCACCTTGCCCCACGCCGCGGCGCCGCCCGAGGCCTGCAGCCACTTCTCGAGGACCTGCTCCACCGTCAACGCCGACGGCTTGGCCCCGCCCTGGCCTTCGCCCTTGTCGGAGGCGACGCGCTCGAGCGGCGGCACGTTGCGTGGCTCGGGGCGGCCGTTGTGGCAGGTCGCGCAGGTAACGACTCGGTCACCGTCGAAGTAGTCGTGATTGATCTTCTGCATCATCACGATCATCTTGCGCGCCGTGCGCTTGGCCTGCTTGTCGTCCTTGTCCATCGCCGGCGGCCCGTCGTGCCTCTCGACGTGGCAGTAGTCGCAGCCGACGCCGAGCGAGCCGGACATGACGTCCATCGCCGGATCGAGCTGCGCGGCAGGCATGCCCTTGAGCACCTGAATGTTCTTGAACCGCTGCTCCGCCTTGGGTTCTTCGGCGGCAGCGACGGAGGCGACGGCGAGCAGGAGGAGTGCAGCGATCTTCGACATGCCTCCCGCATATCAAGGCGCGCGGCAATCGTGGAGTGAAATCGGTTCCACCGTAGGGCGTCCCACGAACCACCCGGTGCGAACGTTGCCGAGCCGCAAGTGCCGCGCGAGGTCACGCCGGGTGGGCAGCTCACCATCAGGGTGGTTCGTGAGGAGTTCACGCACGCTGACTTCGAGCTTGTCCTAGCCATGATCCTAGCCATTGATCTCTGTGCCGATCGCCTTCCACGTCTGGGACGGCGACCGCGGCGAGGTCGGCTCCCGCCACTCGCTCACCGCGTGGCATTGGCTCTACCTCAAGGCGCCGTGCCGCGCCCTCGCCGCGCTGGTGGGCCTCGTGTCGTGGATCCGCCGGCGCGACCGCGAGCGCCCCTCGTCGACGACTCCACCTCGGGCTGACGCTCATTGCGCTGGCCGGCGACGCTCCAGACGTACGCGGATCCCGGGGACGGGCCGCAAGGTGAGGCGGGGCGTCGGCGTGACGCGCTGATCGGGCAAGAGCCGCAGACGCCACTGCCTTGCGAGCGTCGCGAGCACGAGGATCGCCTCCATCCAGGCGAAGGCCTCCCCGACGCAGCTTCGCGGTCCGCCGCCGAAGGGAAAGTACGTGAATTTCGGGCGTGTCGCGACGATCGCGGGCTCCCAACGGTCCGGATCGAAGCGCAGCGGATCCGGGAAGTACCTCGCGTCCCGGTGGAGCACCCACTGGCTCACCACGACGGAGTCACCCGCCTTCACCTCCCACCCGCCGATGTCCACGTCCTCGCTCGCCAGCCGGCCGAGGGCCCAGGCGGGGGGAAACAGCCGCATCGACTCCGCGACCACGTGCTCCGTGTACGGCAACCGCCGGACGTCCTCCGCGGTCGCCGGCCTGCCGCCGAGGACCGCATCGAGCTCCGCGTGCAGCCGCGCCTCGACCTCCGGGTTCTGGGCGAGCAGGTACCAGGTCCACGACAGCGCGTTCGTCACCGTGTCGTGGCCTGCGAGGAAGATGGTCATCGCCTCGTCGCGCAGCTGCAGGTCGGTCATCCGCGAGCCGTCTCCCTCCGCATCCGTCGCGAGGAGCAGCATGGACAGGAGATCGCCGTGGTCGGCGCCGCTCCGCCGTCGTTCCTCGATCATCCGGTAGACGATCCGGTCGAGCCGGCCGCGGGCCTCTTCGAGCACGCCCTTTCCCGAGAACGGCAGCTTGTCGCGGATCACCGAGAAAACGACCCGCAGCATTGTGAACTGATCGACCGCCAGCGCCTTGATCGCTCCCAGCTCCTCCGCCTCGGCCTCGACGTCGGTGCCGAAGAGCGTCTTGCCGACGATGCCGAGGGTGAGGCGCTCCATTGCGGGGACGATGTCGAGCGTGGCGCCGTCGCTCCATTCGCGGCCTGTCCGGCCGGCGTACCCGACAATGTCCTGGCCGTGGGCGGCGATGCGTTCCTTGTGGAGCGCGGGCGCCGACAGCCGCCGCTGCCGCATGTGGAAGTCCCCCTCGCTCGACAGGAGCCCCTCGCCGAGGATCTTCTTCGCCACCTGCATCCCGCGATCCTTCCGGAACGACCGGTGCTTGACGACGAGGAATTCCCGGACGAGCTCCGGGTCGTTGAACGCGAACACCACCTGGCGACCCCTGAGATAGGACGCGACCGGGCCGTACTTGCGGGCCAGATCCGTGAGGTATCCGAGGGGGTCCGCGTTCAGCGCGATGAACGTCCGAAGGGGGGTGCGTGGCCCCGGAGGCAGCCTGCGCGCCAAGGACGGTCCTCCGCGCCACTAGGGCGCGGGATCCAGGTGCGCCTGGTGCGCCAGCAACATTCCCACGTAGGCCGTCGCGAGGAAGTCCCGCATGGAGTTTGCCGCGTCGGGCAGGTCCGAGGAGGTTGCCCCGAAGGTCACCGACCCCTTGCCGCCACGCACCGCGATGACCATGGACTCGCCGGACCGGAGCCCCCGCTTCTTGACCTCTGCGAGGGCGGGGACACCCTCGATGCCGTAGAGAAAGAGGTCGCGCTGGACGATGTACCTGGGGACGCGGTTCGACAAGGCGGTGAACCGGAGCTCCGCGTCGGCGCCGCTCCGGAAGAACTGGGCACGCAGCATCTTCTTGGCCGCGGGACCGAGGCCGATCGAGATCGTGATGTCTCCCAAGGGTCTCGGCTCGCCGGCCTTCGCGGGCGCGCTCGCGAGATTGTCGGTGACCTCCATCAGGAACCCTGCCATGCGGGCCGAGAGGCCGGGATCCAGCACCGACTTCCGAGCCGTCTCGCTCGTCACCGCGACGGTCTCGGCCTTGCCGTCGCTCAACACGACCTCGAAGTCCTCGATCTCCAACTGCTTCGGTTTCTCCCGGGTCACGACGTGTGCGTAGAGCTTGGTGTGAAACGTACGCCCCTTCTTCCGCACGACGAGGTGGACCTCCACCGGAGTGCGCCGTCCTGCTTCCGACCTGGCCCACCCGGGCAGGATCACGTCCCCGACGATCTGCTCGTCGTCGTAGGCTTGGGCGTTGCGAAGCACGATGCGGTGCTTGCTCCGGTCGATGTCGGCGGAGGAGTGCTCGTCGTCGAGACCGATTCGCAAGCAAGCGTGGTCCCCCCGGGTCCCGATGCCCACCTTGGGGCAGACCGTGGTCGCGTCGGCGTAGTGGACGCCGCGGCCACGCAAGCTCTCGAGCGGCGGTGGGGTCGTTCCCAGAAGGAGGAGGGCCACTGGGCCCGAGAGCAAGCCAAGGAGGGCGTTCATGTTCCCGGGATAGCACGGGCCGTGCGAGACTCGATGCAAATGCCCCGGGCCGGCGCGCGACTCCTTGCAGGGCTCGTCTCGAGCGCGCTCTTCGAGCCGCACCGGCCGATCATGGTCTTCTTGAACGTGACCCGGCGCTGCAACCTCGCCTGCGGGTACTGCACCGAGTACGACGACACCAGCGCCCCGGTGCCGCTCGATACCCTGCGCGGGCGCATCGACGATCTGGCGCGCCTGCGCACGGTCATGGTCACGCTCAACGGCGGTGAGCCCTTGCTGCATCCCGACCTCGGAGAGGTCGTGGCCACCATCCGCGGGCGCGGCATGACGCCGGCGCTCAACACCAACGGCTTTCTGCTGACGCGCGAGCGTATCCTCGAGCTCGGCCGTGCGGGCCTCTACGCCATGCAGGTCAGCGTGGACGCGATGGTCCCCAACCGGATGACGCAAAAATCGCTCAGGTCGCTCCAGCCCAAGCTGGAGCTGCTCGCGGAGCTGGCCACCTTCCGCGTGCGCGTCAATACGGTGCTCGGCGCGGCGCCGCCCGAAGAGACCCTCGAGGTGGTTCGCGCGGTCCTCGCGCTCGGCCTCGAGGCCAAGTGTGCGCTCATGCGAAGGCCCGACGGCACGGTGGCGCCGCTCGATGCGCGGACGCGCGAGATCTACGGCGAGATCTCCCGGCTCGAGGGCCGCTCGCTCGGCCTGCTCGGCGAGCGCTTCCAGGAGACGTTGCTGCGCGACGGCCGCGTGGCCTGGAAGTGCCGGGCCGGGGCGCGCTTCTTCCACGTCTGCGACGCCGGCCTCGTCCACCTGTGCGGACCGCGCTTCGGCACGCCCGCGAAGCCACTCGCGGCGTACGGCGCGGACGATCTGCGCGCGGCGTTCGACACCGGAAAACCGTGCGCGACCACCTGCCCGGTGGCCTACGCGCACATGATCAGCCGCGTCGACGGGTGGCGCTCGCAGCGCCGCCGCCAGCTGCCCGTGGTGTGAGGTGAGCCCGGTCGATCTGTCGATCGTCATCCCGGCGTTCGACGAGGAAGAGCGCATCGCGCCGACGCTCGAGAGCCTGGCGCGCTTCTGCGCCACGCGGCCGTGGCGCGTCGAGATCCTCGTGGTCGATGATGGCTCGACGGACGGCACGGTCGCGCTGTGCCGGCGCCTGGCCGAGCGGCTGCAAGGCCTGCGGGTCACCGAGACCCGACCGAACCGTGGCAAGGGGCACGCCGTGCGGGTCGGAATGCTCGCGGCGCGCGGCGCCCTCCGCGTGATGGTCGATGCCGACGGCTCGACGCCCGCCAGCGAGCTGCCGAAGCTCCTCGAGCCCCTCGAGTCCGGCCGCGTCCAGGTGGCCATCGGCTCGCGTTACCTGGGCCCAGGCGGCACGGATCAGCCGCTGTGGCGGCGGGTCTGGAGCCGTCTCGCCAACTGGTACGTGCAGCGGACGCTCGTCCCCGGCGTGCGTGATGCGCACTGCGGCTTCAAGGCCTTCACGGCCGCCGCCGCGATGGACCTGTTCGGCCAGGCCACGGTGGATGGGTGGGCGTTCGATCTCGAGATCCTCGCGCTGGCCCGGCGGCGTGGTCACGCCATCGTCGAGGTCGCCGTGTCCTTCCACGACGACCAGCGCTCGCGCGTCCGGCCGCTCGCCGACCTGAGGAAGATCGTGCGCGAGGTGACCGCGCTCCGCAGGCGGCTCAAGCGCGGCGCCTGACCGCCGGGGTCAGCCCTCCAGGTCGAGGTGGTAGCGAGGTAGCGGTCGAGCTGCCGCCTGCTGCCGCTCGCGGCGGTAGGGTCCCCGCGGCGTGGCGCGAGGCCCCGTCGCGGTAGGCTCCGTCATGTACCTCGACGTAGCGCGGGCGATTGACGGTTCGGTCACCCTACCCTCGTCCTTGCCGAGCGATCTGAGCTGCTCGTACATCGAGCGACACCAGGGACAGCGGCGTACGATCGGGATCGTCATGGCGATGCGGGCGAGCATGGTCGTGCTCTGGAGCTGGCTGGCAGGAGGCTCGCCCGCCGGAGGGGCACCCGATCAGGTCGGCGACATCGACCGTTCATGCAAGGCGATCGAGGACCGCAAGGACCTTTCGGTACGCCGGTTCGGCTGCGTCGCGCCAGATCCGATGAAGAAGGGGAAGTGGCGGGAGTTCATCGACGCCAAGAGCCTCGAGAAGGTAGAGAGCGACGTATTCGAGGTCGCCGAGCTTCGTAGCCTGCCACGGGAGGGCAGCACCGTCGGGATGGAGATCACGAGCGGCAGCGGAGACTGGGCGCTGTTCGTCCAGTATTGCTACCGTGCCGACGGAACCCTCGCGAGGTCGTTCGCCACGCTCAACACGTTCCTGACCGCCGACGACACCAGCGAGGGCGTCAGCCGCGAACGTACCCGCTGGTTCGACCCGAAGGGACGCCAGATCAAGGTGACGTCGGCGATCCGCGGGCTTTCCACGAAGCGGAAGCAACCCAAGCGCCAGTTCATGCGGCACGACGAGCCCATCTACCGGAAGCTCACGGTGCTACCGTTCGCGTCGCTGCTGGGCAAGGCGCCTTGATGCCGGCTGTCTGTGCGCCCATCCGGTAGAGCGCTTTGACACGCGCGTGCCGCTCGAAGACCATGTCAGGGTGCGCGGACTGCCGCTCCTGGTCGTGCTCGGCTGTGGCGGCGGCGGCGCGGCGGCGCGCCCGGACGCGCAGCTCGTGTACGCTCGGCGCGCTCCGCCCGACGCCGCGATCGCGGACGCGCGCACGGACGC
>JAHFDS010000705.1 GCA_023248855.1 Myxococcales bacterium | reverse complement strand
ACTATCCAGTCCTGAGATGCGAATCAACGAGGCCAAGCGCCGGAAAGACCCGCCCGTAGAGAAGCTGTGCAACCATGTCGTGGCAGCCTCGGTGACGAGCTTTACGGACATCACGTCGTTTCACGACGCTATGTCGATCTCATACGCCAGCATTGGCCCAGCGGATGGTCGGCGCGGACTGGCCTGGGCGCGTACGCGCGCGGGATGGCGACGTCGCGGTAGAGGCCGCCCGAGCCAGGCGCCGTCTCGAGCGCCGAGCCGGTGAAGGGATTCGTCGCGAAGGGGTCCTGCCGCACGACGACGGGGACGTCGCGTCCACTCCGGGGATCGCGCGCGAGGACCGTCGTGAACTCCTCGGCGAAGGGCTCCCAGCTCGACGGATCGCCGGGCACGCGCTCGCGGCCGCAGGGCTGCAGGTGCGCGTCGAAGGTGTAGACGAACGGGCCGGGGAAGGCGCGGTCGGTGGCGAGGCGGGCCGGATCTGCCGAGGCGTTCCACGGGTGGACGGCCCAGCGCTGGGGCGCAGGCGCGACGGCGGGCGTGGGCGGAGGGTGCCACGGCTCGCCGGCGGGCTCCGCCACGGTGCGATCGCGGACGGCACGCGGGAGCACGTCCGAGGCCCGGGCTGATGTCGGCGCCTGGGCCGCTGGCCGACTTGATGCCGGAGTCGAGCTCGCCGACGCCGCTGCCGAAGAGCGCCCGGCTCCGGTGGCGGTCGAACGGGCTGCCGGGGGCGGGGAGGTCGGGCAGGAACACGCCCGTGGTGCCGCCGATGGTGAGGTCGCCGATGGCGTCGCCCTGGTGCTCGACGTGCCATCCGCCCGCCCCGAGCGTGCGCTCGAGGATCTTCGCGGCGGAGCGCACGCTCCTCGAGCAGACCGTGCGCGAGCTCTCGCGGCAGCTCCCCGGCGTGGCCATTGGCAGCTACTACGGCGAGGTCAAGCAGGTCGCCCGGCACGGCGTCAACGTCGTCACCTACGGGCGTCGCTCCCGCTCCTGTGCTCTCACGTGACGGCGCGCGCGCCATCGACTTCTTCACGATGGCGGCAAGGTCGAGCGGGACCCCAGGCTCGCGCGTCTCGAGCGGATCGGGCGGGCGCATGAGCACGCGGGCGACCACCTCGGTGCCCCGGCCACCGTCGTACGGAGGAATACCGCACTGACGATCTTGGGGCTTGCGGCATCCACTGGCGCGCCGTCAGGTCAAATGGGCACTCGCGTTTCCGGCGACCAGCGCTCCGCGCGCAGCGACAGCGGCGCCCCGCCGCTGTCCACGCCCACGGCTGCGAGGTGAGTCTGTCCAGCACGCAAGAGCGAAAACTGCCAGCGCGCCGGGGCGTCGCCGAGCGCGGGGTCGAACGCGATGCCAATCGCCGGTCCATCGTCGAGCAGGAACGAAAATCGATCGAGAGGCAGCGCTAGGCCGAGCCCGCGCGCCTTGATGTAGCTCTCCTTGAGCGTCCAGTACGCGAAGAAGCGCTCGGTCTGCCCCGCCCGTGCGACCGCGCGCAGCGTCCGCGTCTCTTGCGGGGAGAAGTACTGGTCCCAGAGGAGCACGAGCTCATCGCTGTCTCTGACCAGCTCGACGTCGACGCCCACGGCGACGTGCGCGACACTCACCGCGCACGCCACGAGGCCGTGGCTGTTCGAGAGGTTGAAGCAAAGGCGCCGGCCCAGGTGCGGGGAGATCACGCAGGGCTTGCCGTGAGCATTGCTCGCAAATCGCCAGGCGGCGGGCGCCACCGGCGCATAACGGGACAGCACATGACGCGAGAGCACGCGCGTCGCCAGGAACAAGAACCGGTCGCGCGGGAAGACGAAGCGGTCGTGCCGCGCCCACTCGTCCGCGGTCAGGCAGGTCGCGAGGCGCTCGAGCCCGCGATCCGCGGGCTCCGTGTACGAGTACCACCAAAGGTCGACGACCCCGGCCCCCCCCGCGAGGGACTCCGTGGTGTCGATGCGCGGGAGCGTCTCGAGGGGCTCGAACATGCCGTCGCGTCCAACACTCGCCGACAGAGCGCCGGGCGTCCAGTCGTGGCTGCCAAGGAGTGTTCCACCAGGTCCGTCGATTGCCAGCCCTCGAGGGCATCGTGGCCCTCTCGGCGTTCTTCTGAGCTGGCGCGGGGCGTCAGACGAGTGCGAGCCGTCGCGCGCGCCGCAGCGCGCGGGCGTGGCCCTCCTCGGCGAGCAGGTTGGCGACCCGGGCTGACACGCGACCCGAGCGCACACGATCGTCGGCGGTGCCGGCCGCGGTCCCGGACGGCGCGGACGCGGCGATGGCAACGGCCAACGGCTCGCGCACGAGGCGGCCCCCCCGCTCGACGCAGAAGGCCATCACGTCCCAGCCGAGCGCGGCGTGCGCGGCCTCGTCCCGCGCGATGCCGGCCTGGATGTCCGCAAACGGCGACGCCGCGGTCTGCGCGGCAGCCTTCGCCTTGCGCGCCGCCACCCCCTCGCCCAAGCAGCCATCGACGAAGGATTCGATGGCGAGGCGCTGGAGGAGCTGCGACGACGACGCGCAGTCGGGCGCGGGAACCGCCGGCAGCTCGACCGCGAGGCTCGCCCCGAGCATCCGCGCCGCAGCCAGGCACCGCTCGGCGTGACGGACCTCGTCGTCGGCCGCCTCGAGCGCGCGTCGGGCCAGCGCAGCCGGCGC
>JAHFDS010000290.1 GCA_023248855.1 Myxococcales bacterium | reverse complement strand
CGGGCGCTCCCGCGCTGCCTCCCGGCGCACCCCCAGCGCCGCCTGCGGCTCCACCGGCGTCGCCACCCCCGCACCCGGCGAGGAGCGCTAGCGCGATTGCTCCAAAGACGCTGTATGGCCTCTTCATGGCTTCCCTCTCGTCATGCGGACCTCGAAAGCACATCGTGGGCCTGGAGACTAATCCTTTTTATTTCATGTACATGGATGACATGCAGGGGGCGGGCGGCACGACGTGGCACGGCGGACTGTGTGCTGCAGCAAACACCCTCTACAAGGCGAGATCCAGGATGGGACAGTTTGCCGCGCCCGGACCGTGCAAGATTGTCTCACCGAGGAGGCCCTTGCGGCACAACCAGCCGAAAAGACGAGGGTCATGTCCGGCACGGCAGGTGAATCAGGGCCTGCCAACGGAGCCTCGTTGGCTCCAGCACACTGTCTCAACGAGACAAGGGAGATGCGCACATGAAGAAGACGCTGTTCGCTACGCTGATCGGGTTCGGCCTCGCGGTCGCCACGCCTGCCCTCGCCGACGACAAGCCGGCGGGTGATGCCAAGGCGGAGAAGAAGGAAGGCGACGGCGACGCCAAGGCCGAGAAGAAGGGCAAGAAGAAGGGCGGCAAGAAGAAGAAGGGTGGCGACGAGGAGAAGAAGGAGTAACGACTCTCCCGATCGCGACGGCGGGCGAACGCTCGCTTCGTTCAGAAGTTTCGAAGGGGCCGCGGTCATCCGCGGCCCTTTTTTTGTGCGAATGCGCCCCGCGCTCGATAGCATGCGCGCACCATGCAGCACCCAAGCCTGATCCTTGCCGCACTGCTCTCCACCCTCTGCTGCAGCAGGCCCGTGGAGGCGCCGCGACCGGTCGACCCCGCGCCGCCACCGCCGGCCGCACCGCTGGCAGCACCCGCAGCCAAGACCGAGCGCTTCGGCGCCCTGCTCTCGAACGCTGCGCCGGTCGCGATCGCGAGCGTCCTCGCCGCACCGAAGGACCACGCGGGCAAGACGGTCAAGGTGCGAGGCCAGGTCAGCGGCGTGTGCCAGAAGAAAGGCTGCTGGATGACGCTCGTCCCGCCCGACCAGACGGACGCGACGCCCGTGCGCATCTCGTTCAAGGACTACGGCTTCTTCGTCCCGATCTCGCTTTTGGGCAAGCAGGTCCTCGCGGAAGGGCTGTTCGAGGTCCGGACCCTGCCCCAGGCGCAGGCGCAGCACTACGCCGAGGACGCGGTCAAGGCAGGCCAGCCGGTCAAGAAGGTCGTAGGCGACCAGCAGACCCTCGCCCTCGTGGCCACGGGCGTCGAGGTGGTCCAGTGAAGCTGCTCGTGCTCGCGCTCCTGCTCTGGAAGCCCGTGCCGAAAGCCGGCAAGGTGCTGCCCCCCGACCAGCTGTTCGACGCCAAGGGCGCCAGGTTCTCAGTCATCTCGGATCAGAAGGCCGACGAGGCGCCGGTGTGGGCCGAGGGCGGGCACTCGATCCTGTTCCGCTCGACGCGCGCGAGCTGGCTCGGCAAGCGCTACAAGAAGCCCGCCGACGACCCGCAGATCTGGCACATCCGCATGGACACCGGCGAGCAGACCAACCTCGCCGAGGGGGTGGTCGGCTGGAAGTCGGTCCCGTCGTGGAACCCCTCGCTCGAGCGGGTGCTCGTGTACGCGGACCTCAAGAAGGAAGGCCCCGGGATCTACGCGGCCAACCCGAAGAGCCCGGGCTCGTTCCACCGCATCGCCGAAGCACCGCCTGGACAGCGCGGCCACTCGGTCACCGCCGTCTCCTCGTCCAAGGATGGCCGGTTGATCGCGGCGGTCTCGAACGATCCCGTGGGTGCGGTGTGGTTGCGGCGCCTCGGGGACCCGAACGACATCTCGTGGCGAAAGCTCGACTTCGGCGGCGCCAAGAACCTCGGCCGGCCGGTGTTCGCGCCCGACGACAAGACCCTCTACGTGGCTGCGGTCGAGGACATCATCAACCAGCGCGGCCCGATCTGGCGCGCGGCGATCGATGGCAAGCCCGAGCGCCTCAAGCAGGATGGGTGTTGCGTCAATGTCTCGCCGACCGGAGACGAGCTCCTGTTCGTCAAGAACCGCGACGTGCAGAGCGCCGCGCTGCCGGCGGGCAACTGGAAGGGCACCCTCATCAAGCCGCGCCAGGGCATCATCGCCGACCCCAAGTGGTCCCCCGACGGGCGCTCGATCGTCTTCTCCTGGGCCTTCGGAGAGCAGGGAGGCGTCTACCTCGCACGGTTCGAGGACAAGGCCCTGCGGGAGCTCCGCGAGCCCAAGAAGGCGGGGGCCAAGACTCCGGTGCCGGCCGCGTCGCGGCAGCTGGTCGCGATCGTGACGCCGACCTGGTCGGATGATCTCGGCCTCATCGCGCGCTACGAGCGCACAGGCGAGAGCGACGCGTGGAAGCTCGTCTCGAAGCCAGAGCCGGTCGTGCTCGGCCAGACCGGGCTCGCCTGGGGCATCGGCCTGCACGGCGCCGGAGTGCCACCCGCCGCGGACGGGGCGCCGGAGGGTCCCCTCAAGGCCGAGGGCGACAAGCGCGCCCCCGCGGGCGCGTTCACGCTCGGCGAGGTGCTCGGCTACGCGGACAAGGCGCCCGACGGCAGCAAGGGCCTGTACCGGCAATCGACCGCCGACCTCCGATGTATCGACGATCCCGCGAGCGCTCGCTATAACCGCATCGTCACCGAGGGCGGCGACAAGGACTGGACGAGCGCGGAGGAGATGAAGCGCAAGGACGACCTCTACAAGCTGGTCGTCGTGGTGGGCCACAACACCCAGGAGCCACCCAAGAAGGGCGCGGGATCCTGCATCTTCCTGCATGTCTGGCGAGGTGCGAAGAACAAGACCGAGGGCTGCACGGCGATGCCGTTCGACCGCCTGAGCACGCTCGTCCAGTGGCTCGATCCCCAGGCCGAGCCGGTGCTGGTCCAGCTTCCCGAGGCGGTCTACCGCCGCGTACAAGCCGAGTGGGCGCTGCCCGCTCCCCCGATGTAGCTCACGCGCGCGGTGCCGCCCCTCACATTCCCGTGCCATCTCGCGCATTTTCGCCATCCCTAGCAAGTTGGCGATGGGGCTCGGTCGCGGCTACGATCAGGTCATGGCCCCGCAGCCGGCGCCGAACCTCGAGGATTTCACGAGCCGAGAGCTCCTCATCAACCGGGAGCTGTCGTGGCTCGAGTTCAACGCGCGCGTCCTCGAGGAGGCGCGTGATCCGTCGGTCCCGCTGCTCGAGCGGCTCAAGTTCCACTGCATCTTCTCGTCGAACCTCGACGAGTTCTACATGGTGCGCGTGGCGGGCCTTCGGCAGCAGGAGCAGGCCTCCATCGTCGAGCCGGCCGCCGACGGGATGACGACCCAGGCGCAGCTCGAGGCGATCGCCGTACGCGCGCACGAGCTGGTCGAGACGCAGTACACCGACTTCAGAAAGCAGATCGTCTCCGGGCTCAAGGCGGCGGGCATCGAGCTCTTGCGGCCCAAGCACCTCAAGCCGGACGAGCAGGCGTTCGTCTCGAAGTACTTCCACGAGGAGGTGTTTCCGGTCCTGACGCCGCTGGCGGTGGACCCCGGGCATCCCTTTCCGCACCTGGCGAACCGATCGCTCAACTGCGCGATCACGCTCAAGAAGCGCAAGCGCGCACAGCCCGCAGGCATCCTCGGGCTGGTGCAGGTCCCGAGCGTGCTTCCGCGCCTGCTGCAGCTGCCCGGACCGGGGCCGAGGCGCCTGCTGCTGCTCGAGGACGTGATCGCGATGCATGTCGCCGAGCTCTTCCCCGACTCGGCCCCGACGCAGTGCCACCCGTTCCGCGTGACGCGCGACTCCGACATCGACGTCGACGAGGACGAGGCGGTGGACCTGCTGCAGGCGATCCAGAAGGAGCTCAAGCGACGCGACCGGGGCATCGCGGTGCGGCTCGAGGTGGCCCACGACGCCGACCTGGTCGTCGTCGAGTCCCTGTGCGCCGCCGTCAAGATGAGCCCGCGCGACGTGTTCCGCGTGGCGGGTCCCCTCAACCTGCCGGACTTCATGCAGGTGGTGGCGAGCGACGAGCGCAAGGAGCTGCACGACGAGCCCTTCCAGCCGCAGTTCGAGCCGCGGCTGGCCGGCAGCGACTCCACCCTCGACGTCGTGCGCGCCGGCGACGTGCTGCTGCACCACCCCTATGACTCGTTCCAGCCGGTGATCGAGTTCATCGAGGATGCGGCGAGCGACCCGGGCGTGCTGGCGATCAAGCAGACCCTCTACCGCACGGGCGCCGACTCGCCCATCGTCAAGGCGCTGCAGAAGGCGGCCGAGAACGGCAAGCAGGTGACCGCGCTCGTGGAGCTGCGCGCGCGCTTCGACGAGGCCTCCAACATCCGCTGGGCGCAGAAGCTCGAGGAGACGGGCGTGCACGTCGTCTACGGCGTCCTCGGGCTCAAGACGCACTGCAAGGCGGCGCTCGTCGTGCGGCGCGAGGCCACGGGCCTTCGGCGCTACGTGCACCTGTCGACCGGCAACTACAACCCGACCACGGCGCGCCTCTACACGGACTGCTCGCTCCTGTCGGCCGATCCGGCGCTCGGCGAGGACGTGGGCGCACTGTTCAACTTCCTGACGGCGAACTCGCTGCCGGTCCAGTGGAAGAAGCTGGCGATCGCCCCGCTGCGGCTGCGTGATCGTGTGATCGAGCTCATCGAGCGTGAGGCGACCTTCGGCGCGCGCGGGCGAATCGTGGCCAAGCTCAACGCGCTCGTCGATCCGACGGTGATCCAGGCGCTCTACAAGGCCTCGGCGGTCGGCGTGCAGATCGACCTCCTGGTCCGGGGCATCTGCTGCCTACGGCCAGGCGTCAAGGGGGTCTCGGAGCGCATCCGCGTGCTCAAGGTGGTCGATCGATTCCTCGAGCACTCCCGGGTCCTCTACTTCGAAAACGGCGGCAAGGCCGAGGTCTACCTGTCGTCCGCAGACTGGATGCCGCGGAACTTCCAGCGGCGGGTCGAGGTGCTGTTCCCGATCGAGGCTGCGGATCTGCGCGAGCGCCTCGTGCACGAGGTGCTCGGAGTCGCGCTTGCGGACAACTGCAAGGCGTCCGTGCTGGGGCCGGACCGGCAATACCAGCGCGTGCAGCCCAAGCCCGGCGAGCCACTGCTGCGCAGCCAGCAACGGTTCCTCGAGATCGCCAAGACGCGCGCGGCCGGCGGTGACGTCGCGTCGCTGCGCGTGCCCCTGCCCGCGACGGCGCGAGCCCTCATGATGCCCCGCCCACCACGCGCATCGATCTCGGCGCCTCTCTCCGCCGGGGCTCCCGGGCCGGCAGCGCCGCCGCCACCTTCGGCTGTGGTCACCGCTACCGTGCCCGCCCCCGTGTCGGAACCCCCCGTGGTTGCACCCGCTCCGCCGCTCGCGCTCAAGAACTAACGCGCCGGCGGGGCCTCGAGCACGGGGCGCACGGGCCTTACGCCCCGCTCCACGAATGTCACGTCGAGGAGCAGGTCGGAGAGCGACAGCACTTCGGCCCACTGCCACAAGAGGCCCGAGCCACGGCCACCGAGGCGTGCCTCGAGCCTGCCATTGCGCAGGGACTGGATCTGCATTGACAGTGTGATGCCCACGAGGCGTTGCGGGCCAAGAGCCACGGTGCGCCCGGATGGGGCGACCAGGGACCAGACCAGCACGAACGCGGGCTGCGCGCTGACCCACAGCGTGTCCTCGTCCGGGAACCTCGCCGGCACGTCGATCGGCGCCGCCAGCTCGAGCCGCACGTCTCGCAGAACCAGCGGATCGAGGCCCGGCAACGGCACCGTCACGTCGCCAAGAACGAGCGAGAGGGCGTCCAGCGTTGCTTGCCCGCCGTGGGCGCGAACGGCCAGGCGGCCAGCCTGCACCGGCAGGGTTGCCCGCGCCGCTTCCGGCATCCCCTCGGCTCTGGCATGGAGATCCAGGCGGCCGCCGGCTGGCACCGGCGCGAAGGCGACGCCCCCGGCCAGCCGCTCCCGGGCGCTCGCAACCGGCGATGGAGCACCGCTCGGAGGACGGGCCTCGGGATCCTGGGCACCGGTGCCGGGCGTGGACGGCCCGACGGGTAGCGTGGAGAGGTCCGCGTCACCCGCCCCGCAGGCAGAGAGGAGCAGGGCGCAGGCTGCGAGTGGACGGAGGAGGTGTCGTCTGGTGAGGGCTTTGTACTTCATGAGCCCACATGTAAGACCTATGATGCGATGTGTCAATCGAAAATGACTACATGGTCACAGGAATGGATAGTGGCGTACAAAATTCAATGGTATGGACAATATTTCCATGCCTGATCGCACAGGTATTACTGCGTCATAGTGAAAGGACCGCTCAAGGAGCGAGGGCGCGAATGGTCTTCACGAGCGCCTCCACGCCGGCGATGGGCGTGTCCGGCCCGATCCCGTGACCGAGGTTCAGGATGTGCCCGGTCCCGCCGGCCGCGCGGACGATGGCGGTCGCCCGCTCTGCGATGACCTCGGCGGGCGCAAACAGCGTGCACGGATCGAGGTTGCCCTGCACGGGACGAGACCCGAGGCGCACGCGCGCCTCGGCGATGTCCACCCGCCAGTCGAGGCCGATGACGTCTGCACCGGTGGCTGCGAGGCGTTCGAGCAGCGGCGCGCCACCGTTGACGTACAGGATGACCGGCGTTTTCGGGTGACGCCGGTGCAGCTCCTCCACGATCTGCTGCGCATACGGGAACGCGAACTCATCGAAATCACGTGGCGCGAGGGCACCCGCCCAGGTGTCGAAGATCTGCACCGCGTGCGCGCCGGCCCTGATCTGGGCGGCCAGGTAGTCCGCCGAGGTCCGTGCCAGCTTGTCGAGCAGGGCGCGAGCGGTCTGCGGATCGGCGTAGAGCAAGCTCTTGAGCCGCGCAAAGGTGCCCGTCTTGGAGCCGCCGCCTTCCACCGCGTAGGCGGCCAGGGTCAGCGGCGCCCCGCAGAACCCGAGGAGCGGCACCCCGAGCGGATCGAGGGCTCTTCTCAGGCGTCGAATCGCCTCGGGGACGAACGGCATCGCGGCCTCCGGATCGGGGACCGAGAGACGCGCCACATCGTCAGCGACCCGGACCGGGTTCGGCAGGATGGGACCGCGCTCCTCGGTGAAGACCACGGGCAGCCCCATGGCCTCGAGCGGAACCAGGATGTCGCAGAACAGGATCGCGGCGTCGAAGCCAAAACGGCGGATGGGCTGCAGCGTGGCCTCGCAGGCCAGGTCGGGCGTCTTGCAGAGCTCGAGAAAGGAGGCCCGCTCGCGCAGCGCCCGGTACTCGGGCAGGTAGCGGCCAGCCTGGCGCATGATCCAAAGGGGCGGTCGTGGGTTCGGCTCGCCGCGACAAGCCCGGAGGAAGAGGGAGTCTGAGAGCGACATTGGAGCGAGTCTACCGCGACGGAAGGCGTGGTAGCGTGAGAGGGCTTTGCGGCTCAAGGTCCTGTTCCACGACAACTGCTTCGACGGAGCGGCCTCGGGGGGCCTGTTCGCCCGGTTCTACCGGCTGCACGTGCGGCGCGACGCCGAGGTGCGGTTTCTGGGGCTCGCGCACGGAGGACCCGAGGTCTTCCCCGAGGGCAGCTTCGATGCTGACGAGCACGCCGTGGTGGACTTCCGGTACTCGCCGCGGCCCGAGCTCACCTGGTGGTTCGATCACCACGTGAGCGCCTTCGTCTCGGGCGCCGAGCAGGCGCACTTCGATACGGCCCAGAATGAGCGCCACTTCTACGATCCCAAGGCGCGCTCGTGCACGAAGTTCCTGACCGACACGCTGGCCGCGCGCCATGGCTTCGATCCCACGCCGCACGCGGAGCTCGTGCGCTGGGCCGACATCATCGACGGGGCGCAGTTCCCGAGCGCCGAGGTCGCGGTCGAGCTCGAGGAGCCGGCGCTGCTCCTGATGACGTGGGTCGAGCACAACCAGGATCTCGGGCTCAAGGAGCGCTTCATCGCCGACATCGTGTCGCGACCGTTCGCGGAGATCGTCGCCGAGGACTACGTGCGAACGCCCCTCGAGGGCCTGCTCGATCGACACCGCAAGTCCATCGACGTGTTCCGCCGGCGCGCCCGCCTCGAGGGCGACGTGGTGACGTTCGATCTCACGGGCGACGACATCGAGGCGCACAACAAGTTCATCGCGTACTACCTGTTCCCGCAGTGCCGCTACACGGTGGGCCTGACCAGAATGCCCAAACGGCTGAAGATCTCGGTGGGATCGAACCCCTGGCCGGTCCGCCCGCGGACCCACGACATCGCCCGTATCTGCGAGCGCTACGGCGGCGGAGGGCACCCGGTCGTCGGAGCGATCTCCCTGCCAGCCGACCAGCTCGAGCGCGCACGCGTCGTCATGCATGAAGTGATCGCGGAGCTCTCGCGAGAGCCCTGACTCTGATCGACAGCGAAGCAGGAGGGGACCATGAGCCTTTTGGGGAAGTACCAGGAGACGCTGGACCACGGTTCGGCCATCGGCGTGACGTACCAGGACATCAAGGAAGAGGATGGGCAGCTCAAGGTGTGGGGCACCGCGCCCTACGCCTGGGACAAGGTCCGCTTCTGGGACAAGCTCAAGGAGACCGACGGATGGGACAGCGAGGTGATCGCCGACATCGGGATCGCCGACGAGTCCTGCTACGGCATGTACGAGATCCAGCGCGGGGATTCACTGTCGAAGATCGCCGAGCACGTGTACGGCGAGTCGAAGGCATGGCGCGCGATCGCCAAGGAGAACGAGGAAGAGATCCCGGATCCGAACAAGATCCACCCAGGACAGGTCATCCGACTCCCGAGCCCCGACACCGTGTCGTAGCGCCGGTGGCGGCCTTGCCCACCGCTGCGGTCTGGACCCCACACCCCACCACAGATAGTTTCACAGGGTTACCGGCGTTTCCGGCTGGCCCTGGCCTTGCTCCAGCTCTCCCCATGCGCGGAAGAAACCCTGGCGAGGTGGCCCTGCTGGTCGAGGTCTCCAGCCCCGGCAACTCGCCCATGGGCGTCGGCGTGGCCGACGAGCTGTGCCCCTGGGGCTTCGTGCTGCGCGAGTTCCGCCCGCTGCCGCTCGGGGGATGGGTGCGCGTCGCGCTGCACTCGGGGCCGGCGTCGCTCGAGCCGCTGCACGCGCTCGGACGGGTCGCCTGGTCCACCGCTCGCTGTGCCGCCATCGAGCTTCTGCCCGAGGACGGCGAGGAGCGGGCCCAGATCGAGGGCTGGATCGGTGCGTTCGTGGACGAGGTGGAGGCCGCCAGCGGCCGCTACGCCCCGTTCTCGACGCGGGTGACCCGGGTCGCTCACGCCGCGTAGTTGGCCTGCTACCGGTAGGCCCGCAGGTAGCCGTCGTCGGCGCCCACGTAGAGCGTGCCGTCGGGGCCGAGGACCGGGGAGCTGTCCACGTCGGTGCCGACGTCGATGGTCCAGCGGACGGTGCCGTCGGCGCTGACGCACCACACGCGGTCGTCCTGCGAGCCGACGATGACGGCTCCGTCCGCGGCAAAGAGCGGCGAGGACTTGATCTTGTCGGCGGTCTGCACGGTCCACGCGACCACGCCATCGACCGCCCGCACCGCATAGAGGCGCCCGTCGAAGGATCCGACGTAGACCCGCCCGTCGGTGCCGACGGCCGGGGAGCTGCGCACGTCGCCGCCGGTCACGAGCGACCAGCGGACGGTGCCGTCGGGCCGCAGGGCGTAGAGCTTCCGGTCGTCGGAGCCGACGTAGATCGTGCCATCGTCCCCGATGGCGGCCGTGCCGTCGAAGTCGGCGCTCGTGCGAAAGACCCACTTCTTCTCGCCCGTGCGCGCGTCGAGAGCATAGAAGGCGTCGTCGAGGCAGCCACCGTAGACGGTCTTGCCGTCCTCGCTCACGGCAGGCGCGCCCGGACAGTGCGAGGCGGGCATGCGCCAGCGCACGACGCCGTCCACAGCGACCGCGTAGATGCCGTCGGCCCCCACGAACAGCGTGCCGTCGGGGCCGAGGGTGGGCCCGCCGTCCACGTCGCAGCGGCTGGCCTCGGGGCCGAAGCCGACGTGGCGCGTGCAGGTGCCGAGCGTGGTGTGCCAGCGCTCCTTGCCGTCGGGCGCGATCGCGTAGAGCTGATCGTCATCGGAGCCGAAGTAGAGGGTGCCGTCGGCCGCCACCGCGGGCGGGCTGAACACGAGGTCGCCGGTCGAAAACGAAAAACGAGGCTTGCCGCCGGGCTCGAACACCCACAGGCGCCGGTCGTGCGAGGTGATCGCGACGGCGCCACCGGCCATCGGGGCCGGGGACGAGATGATGGTGCCGCCGGCCTTGCCCTGCCAGCGCAGCTGCGGCTTGCGCGACGGCGCCGGCACGGACGCGCGACCGAGGTGGCGGTGGTCGCCGTGGAACTGCGCCTGCGGGACCGGGCCGCG
>JAHFDS010000704.1 GCA_023248855.1 Myxococcales bacterium | reverse complement strand
CCGACGCCGTGGCCCGCCAGGCGCATCGCCCCGCCCGACCACGCGCGCGACGCGACATGGCGCACCACCAGGCCCGCGGTGAGCGCGACCGCGCGCAGCTCGTCGGTCTGAAACGGTGTCGTCTTCCGCTGCACCACCAGCGCGCCGAGCGCGTGATCGCCGTGCAGGAGCGGCATCGCCAGGAAGAGCGGGAAGGCGTCCTCGCCCAGGCCCGGAAAGGCCTTCGACCGCGGGTCGCTGCCGAGGCGCGCCGACACCGGGCTCATGCACTCGACCGACAGGCCCGTCAAGCCCTCGCCCACGCGCATGCGGACGTGGCCGGGCACCGCCAGCGCGAGCCCCACGTTGGCGCGCATCACGACGTCCTCGCCCTCGCGGACGTAGATCGAGCACACGTCGGCCCCGAGCGCGAGCGCAGTCAGGCGAGCCAGCTCGGCCAGCTCCGCTTGCAGCGGCCGCGCGCCCGGGCGCCGGCGCGCCAGCTCGAGGCTCGCATCGAGCCGCGCATCGCCGTGGTGAATGCGGATGCCGGGCTCGCGCATGTCCTCATTGTGCGCCGCCTCCCCATGACCGGGGCATTTCTACGGCGAGAACTTCGCGTGACCGCATGATTGCCGCGTCGCAGCATCCATCCCGTGACGCGGCCATGACTGGACGCGTCGCGGCATCCGTGCCACGCATACCGCGTGATCGACCAGCTCCGCGTGCGCCTTTGCGCCCACCTCCCGCGTCGCATCGAGCCCATCCCAGGCTTTCGCGCGTCGGCGGTGCTGGTACCGCTCCTCCTGCGGCCCGCCGGTCCGACGCTGCTCCTCATCGAGCGCGGCGAGGGCCTGGCGGCGCACGCGGGGCAGATCGCCTTCCCGGGCGGCAAGCTCGACCCCGACGACGCGGACCTCGTGTCCTGCGCGCTGCGCGAGGCCGAGGAGGAGGTCGCGCTGCCGCGCGGCGCCGTCGAGGTGCTCGGCGTGCTCGACCAGGTGCCGACGCCGTCGCAGTTCGTGATCACGCCGGTCGTGGGCCTGGTGGCCGAGCCGCCCGCCCTCGCGGCGCAGGCCGCCGAGGTCGCGGCGATGTTCGAGGTGTCGCTCGCGTCGCTCGCCGATCCGAAGCACTACGAGCACCAGGGTGTGCGCGAGTGGATGGGCATTCGCTACGACATGCACGCCTATCACGCGGGCGGGCGCACCATCTGGGGGGCCACTGCGCGCGTGCTGCATCAGCTCCTGGGCCTCGTCGACCCGCGCGAGAGGGAATCGGCCGCACCGCGAAGCTGAGCCTCAGGGCGCCCGGGCGACCACCGCGAACACGCGGTGCGGGACGGCGGTCGGATCGGGAAAGCCCATCGCCAGCGCTCGTATGAGGTCGGCCTCGAACGCGGCCTTGGCCGCCGGGGGCATCGTCGAGACCAGCGCCGAAGCACGCATGCGGCCGCGCCAGCCTGCGTGGGGATAGCGCTGGACCAGATCGAAGCCGAACAGCTCGAGCGCGTAGAAGCCGGCGTTGGATAGATCCGCCGGCCAGTGCGGGTAGACGCCGTTCGGGCCGATGTCGGGGGCGACCGGCGGCGGGGCAGCACGATGGCGCGCCACCAGATCGAGCGTGACCGCCACGACGCTTCCGGCCAGGGCGACCCAGTCGAGATGGACGATCGCCATCCTGCCACCGGAGCGCAGGAGCCGACGGGCCTCGGCGGCCGCGCGGGGGCGATCGAACCAGTGCCACGCGGAGCCGACGAGGACTGCGTCGAACTGGCCGGTCCCTAGGCCCGTCGTCTCGGCGGTGGCCTCGCACCAGGTCACGTCGAGACCGTCGCGCGCCGCCAGCTCCGCGGCCTTTTCGAGGAGGGCCGGGGAGGGATCGACCCCCGTCACGCGGGCGCCCCGGGCTGCGAGGGCGCGGGCCACGGCGCCGGTGCCGGTCCCGAGGTCGACGATGCGCTGGCCCGCGCGGCCGACCCCGAGCGCCGCGAGGCGATCGAACAGGGTGTGCGGGTAGCCCTGGCGGTGGCGGGCGTAGTCGCCGGCCACGACGCCGAAATCGACCGGCGGGGGCACCCAGGGCGCCGCGCGCGCGGGTGCATCAGATGGATCATCAATCAATGTATGTGTCAACGTGTTCTCCTGAGAGGATCCATGCACTCAGGAGAACGAGTGGAACAGGTTGAATCGACAATCAAGACATTGGATCGCACCGAGGATCTGATCGACGCAGGGACGGCGTGTGCGCTGCTCGGCGTCAAGCGGCCGAGCCTCTACGCGTACGTCAGTCGCGGGCTGGTGCGCTCGGTGCGGGTCGGCCGGTCGCGCACGCGACTGTACGTCCGCGCGGACGTACGGCGGTTGGCCGTCCGCAGCGCGGCCAGACGGGGCCACGGGGCCCTCGCCGCGAGCGCGCTGCGCTTCGGGGAGCCCGTGCTCGAGAGCGCGATCACTTCGGTCGAGGGAGGCGTGCTGGCCTATCGCGGCCGCCCGGTGGGCGAGCTGATTGCCGCGGGGTGGACGTTCGAGGAGGTCGCCGCATGGCTGTGGCAGGCGGCGCCGCTTCGACCGTGGCCCACCCCGGGGACCGGACGCACGGCGGGCGCCGCCCGGACGGAGCACCCCGTGTGGCGCATGATCGCCGCGCTGCCCGGGCTGGCGCTGTCCGAGCCGCGCCGCTGGTCGGG
>JAHFDS010000016.1 GCA_023248855.1 Myxococcales bacterium | reverse complement strand
GCCCACCGCGACGAGGTCCCGCGCCAGCGCGAGGAACGCAGGGACCGACGCGGCCTCCGCGCTCGCGTCCCGCGCCCACGCCAGCGCCGCCGCATCCACCTCCTCGGCGGTTCCCCACAGGCGCGCCAGCAGAGGCTGGCCCTCTATGCGCAGCGGGCGCCCCGGGATGGCGCAGCTCGCGCCGAAGCGTCCCGGAAGGCGCGCGCCGAGGGAGATCGACAGGTCCGTGGCGCCACCGAACCCGAGGTTCCCGCGCAGCGCCACCTCGACGACGTTCGCGGCGGTCCCGAGGGTGCCCGCCTGGATCCCGACCCCGCCCGGCAGCGCGTCGGCGATTCGCGACGTGTAGGAAACGCCGAGCTCACCCGTGCCCACGAAGGTGCTCGTGCCGCCACCTGCGAAGCCGCCCGCCGCGAAGCGGGTGATCTCGCCCGGCCAGAGCCACGCCATCTGGGCGAAACCGCCGACCGGGTACTGTCGGGTCGGGTCGCCCCCGCACAGGCGCACCCGCTCGTAGTCCCAGCCTGCTCGGAAGTCGAACAGCGCCCCGAGCCGCATGCGCTGGCCGATCGACAGGTGCAGAAAGAGACCGGGGGACGCGAACGCCTGATCCGCAAGGGCCGGCGAGCCGAGCAGCAGGGGGCAAGCAGCGAGCCCGGCCGCGATCACGGGCCGCGCGAGACGAAACGTCGGCATGGAGTCCTCCGGGCACCTGGGCCCGGGGCCCGGCAATGCAGCCGCCATGCCGTCAGCTCGCGCCGCCCAGTTGGCCGATCGCAGGCCCGCACGTGCCATCTCGAGCCGGCGGGAGGGGCGTCCGCGGGGCCATCGCACCCCACTCGACCTACGCGCGTGCTCGAAGCAACCCTTGCGCAAACGCAACCCTTGCTCGGCGGAGTCCAGACGCGGGCGAGCGATCTCGGGAACCTGCGCGTGCCTGGTGCTGGCACGCGGGCTGCTGGATCGAAGCGCGATGCCCGCCCGCCAGCTCGAGCCTTGCGAGGTGGTTCAGCAATTCTCGCCAGGGCCGGCGCTCGGGGAGCGTAGCGATCGCCCGCCGCCGCAGGCTATAGGACGCCCATCATGAGGCTGCGCGGCGCGGTGGATCACGGGCTCGTGCCCGAGGACGCCATCGTCACACGCTTGAGCGTGCGGGAGGGGCTCTCCGAGCTCTTCGACCTGGAGGCGGAGCTGCGCACTGGCGACCCCGACGTCGACCTCGATGGCATGATCTGGTCGTCGGCGGCCTTCCGGATCGATGACCTCGAGGGCGAGAGCGAGCCGCGGGTGTTCCATGGGATCATCGAGGAGGCGGAGTATCTCCGCGCGAGCGGCGACCGGTACGTGTACCGGCTCCGCGCGCGGCCCCTCGTGCACGGGCTCTCGTACCGGGTGCGCAGCCGGATCTTGCAGGGCAAGGACGAAAAGGGCCTCGACGCTGTCGAGGCCATCAAGACCGTGCTCAAGGACGCCGGCATTGCAGACGACGCCCTCTGCTGGAAGAACCTCACCGGCAAGTACCCGATCCGCGAGCTGTGCGTGCAGTACAAGGAGAGCGAGCTCGCCTTCGTGATGCGCCTGCTCGAGCACGAGGGGATCTTCTTCAGCTTCGAGCACTCCGAGGACCGGCACGTGATGGCCTTCGGCGATCAGACGACCTTCTACCGCCCGATCGCGGGGGCTACATCGCTCGGGTTCTCGAAGTGGGCGCAGGCCGACCGCGAAGGGGTCAGCGAGCTCGTGTTCCACTCGAGCCTGCGCCACGACGCATTCACCGCGCGCGACTGGGACTTCGAGAGCCCCGAAAGGCCCCTCGAGGCCGAGCAGTCCGAGTCGGAGGGCTCGGTGTTCGAGCGCTACGAGTACCCGGGCGGTTTCGCTCCTCACGACGACGGGGCCCACCTCGCGCTCTTGCGCTACCAGGAGGGCGCGCTCGAGAAGTACGTGCTCGAGGGTTCCTCGACCTGCCGCCGGTTGGCCCCGGGGCGGCTCTTCTCCGTGGCCGGGGCGAAGCCGGCCTTCCTGTGCGCCGAGTACGTGCTCCTCGGGGTCGAGCACCTGTTCGAGGATCTCGGCGGATGCGACGAGGCGTCCTCGGAGCGGCCCCGGTACGAGGCTCGTTTTCGCGCGGTGGGCAAGGGCACGCTGTTCAGGCCGCCCCGCGTGACCCCGCGGCCCCGCGTCTTCGGCAAGGAGAGCGCCGTGGTGACCGGGCCGTCCGGCGAGGAGATCCACGTCGACGACCTCGGGCGCATCAAGGTCCACTTCTACTGGGACCGCGAGGGCAAGATCGACGACAAGGCGAGCTGCTGGATCCGCGTGCAGCAGCAGAATACCCGGGGCAGCATGCTCTTGCCCCGGGTCGGCTGGGAGCTCGACATCGGCTTCCTCGACGGGGACCCGGACCGGCCGGTGGCCCTGCAGAAGCTCTACAACCGCGAGACCATGCCGCCCTACCTGCTGCCCGCGGACATCACGCAGGCCGCCCTGCAGTCCTCGACCTCTCCGGGGGGCAGCGGCACGAACGAGATCAAGCTGCAGGATCAGTCCGGTGGCATGGACTTCTTCGTCCACGCGTCGAGAGACCTCGGCGTCGACTGCAACCACGACCTCGCCGAGAAGATCAAGGTCGACTCCAAGGAGGAGGTGGGGCTGACCCTGTCCACGAGCGTGGTCTCTGACGAGGAGATCACGGTCAAGGGCAACCAGAGCACCAGCGTCACCAAGGACTTCGTCGAGGAGACGGGGAAGGCCAAGACCGAGAAGGTCGGCGCCATGGACGACTGGGGGGTCACCAAGCAATTCACCGTGATCACCCACGGCGCGCGCAAGGAGAAGGTGCTGGGGCTCATGAACGTCCTGGCGAACGACGTGGGCGAGACCTTCGGCGCCACGTGCGAGCGCAGCGTGGGCGGGGCCTTCGCCATCAACAGCGGCAAATCGATCGTCGAGGCGGTCGCTGGCCGCAAGACCGAGCTCGTGGGTGCGGCGAAGATGGAGCTCATCAAGGGGGCCAAGTCGGAGCGGGTCGCACTGGCCAAGGCCCTGACGGCGGGCAAGGTCACGGAGAAGACCGGCAAGGACGTCCAGATCCAGGCGGACGGCGCCATCGGGATCAAGGCGGGGAAGATCACGGAGCAATGCGACGGCGACTTCACCGTGGGCGCCAGGAAGATCACCCTCACCGCCAAGGGCGGCGTCCTCTTCAAGGTCGGGGGCACCACGTTCGAGCTCAAGGGCGACACGCTCCACCTCAAGGCGTCCAGCCTGGGCGCCGACGGCGGTCAGAAGGCCATCCTCACGGGCAAGAAGCTCACCTACAAGGAGCCCTGAGCGATGCGCACCCTGACCTATGAGCTCGAGCTCGGCGGGCACGCGCCCTCGGTCTGCCGCGTCACCGATTTCACGGCGACCGAGGCGCTCTCGCAGGTCGGCCGCGCCACGGTCCGCGCGGTGGCGAACGCGCGCGTCGACCGGGAGGCCGTGCTCGGCAAGCCCGCCACGTTGCGCCTTAGGACCGATGACGGCCAGACGCGGGGCTTCTTCGGCCTGTGCTGGGACGTCGCCGTGCAGGCGGTGCACTCGGGGCTGTGGATCGTGGAGTGCGAGATCGCGCCGAAGCTCGCAACCCTCGGCCTCGGTCGAGGCGCGCGGATCTTCCAGCACCAGAGCGTGCCCGCCGTGGTCAAGCAGGTCCTCAAGGACGCGAGCATCCCAGAGAGCGCCCAGGTCTGGACGGTCATGGAGAAGACCCCCGAGCACGCGCTCATCGTGCAGTACGACGAGAGCGACCTTTCGTTCATCTCCCGGTTGCTCGCGGAGGAAGGCATCGGGTTTGCCGTGCAGAACGTCGATGGCAAGGAGCGAGTGGTCTTCTTCGACGACTCGACCCGACTAGAGCCCATCGCCGGCGATCCCATCCTCCCGGACCGGGACCGCCGAAGTGGGCGGCAGGACTACGTCTTCGACTTCGCCGAGCGCCGGGCCGCTGCATCGGACGCCGTCATGCTCCGGGACTACGACTTCAAGCGGCCCGGGGAGGCTCTCTCTCCCAAGGAGGCGGCTCCGAAGAGCACGGGCCGGGAAGTCTACGATCATCCCGGGGGCTTCGTGGAACAAGCCGTCGGCGGGCGTCGCGTCAAGCGCACCCTCGAGCGGCTCACGGCTGCGGCCCGCACCTTCCGGGGCGGCAGCGACTGCCCGCGCCTCGAGCCCGGCCGGCGGTTCGAGGTCGAGGGCCACCCGCGCCGGACGGTCAATGGCAAGTACCTCGTCGTCGCGGTCACGCACCGGGGCTACGCCGGCGAGGACCGCCCGGTCACCTACGAGAATCGCGTCACGGCCCAGCCCTACGGGTCCGCCTACCGGCCGCCGGCGCTACCGGCGCCGCGCCTGGGCGGCGTCCAGGTCGCGTTCGTGACCGGGCCCTCCGGGCAGGAGCAGCATGCCGACGAGTTCGGCCGGGTCAAGGTGCGCTTCCCCTGGGACCGCTCGGGCATCGAGGACGACCGGAGCTCGGCGTGGCTCCGCGTCGGGCAGCTGCCCCTCGGGGGCTCGATGGTCCTGCCGCGGGTGGGGTTCGAGGTGCTGGTCGACTTCGAGCTCGGCGACCTCGACCGCCCGTTCGTCAGCGGGCACCTCTACAACGGCGAGGTGGCGCCACCCTACGCGCTCCCGGGTGGATCCACCCGGAGCTCCGTGCAGAGCGCGACCCTCTCGGGGGGGCCTGGTGCGAACGAGCTCCGCTTCGAGGACGCCGCCGGAAGCGAGGAGCTCTTCCTCAACGCCTCCCGGGATCTCACGATCTCGGTGGAGAACGACGCCGCCTACCATATCGGCCACGACGAGGCCGTGGAGATCGGATCGAACCACGTGCTGTCGGTGGGCACGGACCTCGGGGCCACGGTGGGTGGCAGCCGCACGCTGACCGTGCTGGTTTCCCAGAAGACCAATGTCGAGGGGAGCTTCAGCGAGGGCGTGGGGGCCGACGACACGGTGCAGATCGGTGGCATGTACAAGGTCAAGGTGGGCGGTGACCACGAGGAGAAGACTGCGGGCACGCTCGACCGCAGCGTGCGGCTCCTGCAGTCGGTGACCGCGATCAAGGGCTACGACCGCAGGATCAAGGGCGCCTCGACCACCAAGGTGAACCTGGCCTGGCTCGAGACCGCCCTCGGCTCGCGCTCGGTGAAGATCGGCAAGCTCTTCACCGAGACCGTGGCGGCCCTCAAGATGATCAAGGCCAAGTCCTACTCCGTGGCCTGTGGCGCGGGCTACAAGCTGACCGCCGCCTCCCAGAAGGTGGATTGCGGGGGCAGCCGCAGCGAGGCCGCCAAGGGTGCGGTCTCGGTGAAGGCGAAGGGGGCCATGACGGTCAAGGCGGCCAACGTCCTCATCACGGCGACCAAGAAGCTGGTCGTCAAGGGGGACAAGTGCACGATCGAGCTGAAATCCGATGGCGAGATCACGATCTCGGCGCCCAAGGTCCACGTCAGCGGCGTCAAGGGCCTCGACCAGCAGCAGCACAAGTCGAACTGAGGCAGGGCTAGTGCCGCTCGTCAGAAGTTTGACCGGAGTAGGGTTGTGGAGAGAAATCGTTGAACGCCCTGCGTGCGGCAATCGCGAGCGCAGAGCGCGAGCAAACGAGACACCGAGTGCTGTCCGTGATTCCAGTGGAATCATCTGGTTCGACGAGCGGCCCCAGGTGTTTGTCTTGCGCACGCTTCGCGTGCGCGAGTGCTGCGGCCAGCTGGCAGGAGAAGGTTGCTCCGAGCTCAAATGCCGTCCAACTATTGACGGGCAGCACTAGATGGCTGACGCGAGCGGCGACACGACCCGGGTGACCCTCACCGCGCGCATCCCCGGCGCCGCGAACGTGATCGTCCACGGCGTGCGCGGGCGCGAGGCGCTCTCGCAAGCGTTCCGGTACGAGGTCGACTTCACGGCAGACGACGTCCTCATCGACAAGGTCCGTGGCGCCGTCATCTCGATCGCCATCGACGACCCGCTCGGGAATCGGCGCCTCATCTCCGGTGCGGTCGAGCGCATTGCGGTGCTCGGCAACGAGGAGCAGCGCACGCGGTACCGCGTCGTCGTGGTGCCGCTGCCGTACTTCCTGGTCTACCGCCACGGCCACCGCATCTTCCAGGACGCCTCCGTGCCCGACATCGTCCGCGGGGTGTTCACCGACGCCGGCCTCGCGGAGGGGCTCTTCGACTGGAGCGGGGTCAAGAAATCGTACGCCAAGCGCGTGTACTCGGTGCAGTACGCCGAGACCGAGTGGGACTTCGTGTGCCGGCTCCTCGAGGAGGAGGGGATCTACTTCTACTTCGACCACCGGCCAGGCGGCCACGTGATGGCCTTTTCGGACCAGAGCAGCGTCGCACCGGCCCTCGTGCCGGCGGATCCCATCGCGTTTCACCACGACGCCGACCTGCACGGGGAGCGCGTGCGTTGCTGGGCATTTCGGGAGCAGGGGCGCGTTGCCGTGGCGAAGGTGGCGCTCAAGGACTACGAGATGCTGCGGCCGACCCAGAAGATGCTGTGCGAGGCCGGGACCGCGGACGTGGTGAGCCGCGAGCTCTACGAGTACCCCGGGGGCCATGCGAGTCCTGCGGCCGGCGAGCGCCTGGCGCAGATTCGCCTCGAGGAAGCCCGCGCGGGACGCCTGACCGCCCGCACCGCGACCAACGCGATCTACGCGCAGCCGGGCCGCAAGCTCGTGCTCTCCCGGCACCCCACCGCCAGCGGGGACTATCTCGTGACCGCCTTCGCGCTCGAGGCGCGGGCCGAGGAGGACACGACGCCCGGGCCGCTCGTGGATCGCGGCCCCCAGGCCTGCGAGGTGACCCTCGAGCTGCAGCCGCTCGCGGTGCCGTTCCGGCCGCTCCGCCTCACGCCGCGGCCACGCATCTTCGGGATGCAGACCGCCGTGGTCGTGGGCCCGCCCGGTCAGGAGATCCACTGCGACGCGCACGGGCGGGTCAAGCTCCAGTTCCACTGGGATCGGGACGGGGAATACGACGACAAGTCGTCTCTGTGGATCCGCGTGTCCCAGGCCCACACCACCGGCGCCATCATGATCCCGCGCATCGGCTGGGAGGTCCTGGTCGAGTTCGCCGAGGGCGATCCCGATCGGCCGATCTGCATGGGGCGGCTCTACAACGCCTTCTTTCCGCCCCCCGCCGATCTCCCGGCGCAGAAGACCGTTTCATCCCACAGCTCCCTGTCATCGCCCGGCGGCGGCGGTTCCACCGAGGTGAAGTTCGACGACGCCGCGGGCAGCCAGAAGGTCACGATTCACTCCCACAAGGACATCCTGGTCAAGGCGGCCAACAACAAGAAGGGCCAGACCAAGCAGCACGAGCAGCAGACCATCGGGAACATCCGCAAAGCCACCGTGGGTGGGGACGAGACCATCGCCGTCAAGGGCAAGCAGGAACGGCGGATCAACCACCAGCAGAGCGTGACGGTGGGGGTCAACCGGGAGGTGCGGGTGAGCGGGAGCCTGAGCCGCGAGATCGTGGGCGTCCTCGATCGCACGGTCGGGGGGATGGAGCTCATGCAGGTCGGGGATCCGATCTCGGCGGCGCTCGACGTGATCAAGCAGGAGGTCATCGGCGCGGCCGCCGGGGTGGTCGCCAAGGGCGCGACGCGGGTGGCGGGCGCGGCGCTCGGTCCGGTGATGCCCGCCCTCAAGGCGGGCAAGAAGGCCCTCGGCAAGGCCTCGAGCTATGCCGGCGCGGCCGCCGCCCTGCTCGGGCCCGGCAACCCCGGCGTCGCGCTGTTCGGGGACAAGCTCGCCACCCTCAACGCGGCGGCTGCCCTGGCGGACCCCGAGAACGTCGGAGGCAAGCTGGCCCAGGCGGTCATGACCGGGAAGATGCCGAGCCTGCTCGGCGGCGGTGGCGGTGGTGGCGGTGGTGGCGGTGGCGGCGGTGGTGCAGGCGCCGGCGGCGGGGCGGCCGCCGGCAGCGGCACCTGGGGAACCAGCGTGCAGAAGGCGGTCACGGAGCACATCGGGCTCCTGGCCGCGGTCACCGCGGGCACGGGGGTCTCGTACACCGTGGGCGGGGACTCCAAGGAGATGGTGGCCCTGGCGCGCATCGAGGCCATCAAGGGCGGCAAGGCCGAGACCTGCAAGAACAAGATCGAGACCGTGGGGTCCTACATGGTCAAGGTCAAGGAGGGCCTGTCGATCCAGGCCAACGCCGGGGTCCTCATGACCATCAAGGGCGCGCTGCAGCAGACCATCAAGGGCGGCCACGCCATCACCGCCAAGCTGGCCGCGGAGATCACGGCGGGCAACCTGGAGCTCGACGCCAAGACCAAGCTGTCCCTCAAGTGCGGCAAGGCCGAGGTCACGCTCAGCTCCAGCGGCCTCGCGATCACGGCCGCCGAGAAGGTGACGGTCGAGGGCAAGGACGAGCTCTTGCTCTCGCCCACCGCCATCAACGCACCGTAAGGAGCCTCGATGAAGCACTCAGCCAGATCCACGGAAAGAGCGTCGCAGCCCGAGCGCGCGCGCCCGCAGCGCCGCGAGGCGCCCGCGATCCCGAGCGGGCTCGTCCTCGGCACCCTCCTCGAGCGCCAGGGCAGCGCCTTCCGGGTCCGCGTGGCGGGCGCCGAGCGCCTGCTGCCGTGGGATCCCGCCGTCGACCCGGCGCTCCTCGAGCAGGCCATGGCCAGCGGCGCCCGGGTCGTGGTCGAGCTCGGCGCCGCGCCTGCGATTGTCGGGGCCCTCGTGGTCGCGCGCCCGCTCAGCATCGATCGTCACGGCGACGTGGAGGCGCGGGTGCGCCGTCTCCGTCTGACCGCAGTCGACGAGGTCCTCCTGCGCACCGGCGGCGCCTTCGCGCGCCTCAAGGGCGGCGAGCTCGAGCTCTACGGGGACCGCGTCCTGACCCGGGCCAGAGAGGTGGCGCGCATCCTCGGCCGGATGATCAAGCTCAACTGAGGGGGAAATGAGCCTCATCGCAATGAACATGGAGGTGTGCAGCGAGGAGTCCGGGCACCAGGTGGTCCCGAACGCCCCCAACATGTGCATCACGCCGGCGGCGCCGAGCCCCCTGCCGATGCCCTATCCCATCACCGGGGACACCGGCAAGCTGGATCCGGGGTGCGAGAAGACCTTCACCGGCAACGGCAAGAAGATCCTCAATGCCGACGGCAAGGTGAAGAAGATGAGCGGCAACGAGGCCGGCACCCAGAAGGACATCATCACCTTCGTCAATGACGGCCACGCGTTCTTCTTCCCGGCGCCAGCGACGGCGATCCAGTTCGAGGGTCAACCCGTCATCATCACCGGCAACCAGGGCCTCGGGAACGTTCAGTAGAGGGTTGGGCGTGGCGCGCACCGGCAACGTGGGCAGGTAATGGAGCCTGGGCAGACGCCCGTCCTCGCCGCGAAAGGCGGCGGTGGAGACCTCTTCTCTGCAGCCTGTGCGAAGCTGCTCCGGCGGGTCGGCTTCGAACCCGATGATTTCGGTACGCACTCCTATCAGGCGAAGCGCCTCGCGGCCATCCGCAAAGACCACGGCCTCGGCCAGGATGGCGAGCCCATCCCCGGTAAGGCGCAACCCAAGGGCCCGCCCACTCCGCGCGACAAGATGCTGGCCGCGTGCCAGGCCGGGCACATGGTCCAGAACGCGGTCTTCGCCGAGGGGGGCGAGCGGGCGGCGAACGATCCCTGCGGCGTCCCGCCGCCCCCGCCTGAAGGGCCTGGATTGTGCGATGGGGAGCTGTTGCCGTGCATCCCCCTGTCCGGAAACGCCGTGGGAAATCCGGGAATCATGCATCGCGTCGGCACGAGCGTCGAAATCACCTGCTCGAACCGAGAGAAGGTGGATCAGACAGCGGCCGCGCTCGAGGAAGGTTCCGACGCGAGATACACCGACCCACCCCATGCGGGAAAGCTCCGATACCGGGGCGAGCAAGTCGAGATGGACTACCAGGCCAACAACTTTGCGATCGCGAGCTGTCTGGCCAGCCAGCAGAAGACGAAGCAGACGCTGGAAGAAATCGACGCGTCCAGGATCTACAAGAGGGACAAGAAGGCGGACGCGGCCAGCAAGCGGGCCGATCAGGCCGAGGCCGCGGACGCCCGTCAGCGAGCCGCCGCGGAGCAGCTCCAGACCGGGGCCGTCGGCAAGCCAGCCTCTCCGACCGCGCCGAACGATCCGCCGTTGCTCAATGCCGCCGAGGTGAAGGAACTGGCGGATTGCCTCGACAACTTCGTCAAGGACATGATCGCGCGGATGCAGAACCAGCTCATCAAGGCGGAGGAGGATGCCCAGAAGGCGCAGCAGGATGCGCAGAAGAAGATCGCCGAGCACGAGGCGAAGAAGCAGGATCTCGAAAAGCAGAAGCAGGCCCTGCCGCCACCGCCGGCCGCGAAAAAGGAGCGCGCGAAGCTCGACAAGGCGATTGCAGCGGAGGAGAAGGGCATTGCCAAGGCGCAAAAGGAAAAAGACGACGCGACGGACAATTCCCCGCAAGGCCGCTGCCGCTCGGCGGCCGTGGCGAAGTTCAAGCAGGCCGAGGCAGAAGGCCGGATCCAGCGCGGCCAGCTGCAGGATGGCGTGGTCCCGAATCCGTCAATCACCCAGACGGATGTCACCGGCCCGACCACACCTGCACAGAGCAAGTAGTCGATAGGAGCGGTACATGGGACTCGATGTCCGGTTTCACACCGCCAGCGGATTGACTGGCGACAACGCCTGTTACCTCGCCATGCGCTACGATGAGGAGATCGGCTTCAAGCCGACCTGCGGCGACTCCTGGCTGGTGCACGAGTCGCAGGCCGGCGCGGCTGCGGTGTATGGCCGGGCGGGATGGTTCACCGGGCTCTGGTACTCACCCCAGAACCACGCCTACATCAGCTCGGCGCACCAGGAGGTCATCGTCATCCGCGACCTGCCGACCTTCCGGGAGAATCCGAAATCGCACTTCGACGACCCGAGGTGGATGCAGATCCACAACCTCCGCTACACGATGATGGGCATCTTCGGCCTCAGTGACGATTACGTCCTGGCCTGGGGCAACAAGGACGTCGGCGTCGGCGTGATGCTCCTGTGGAACGGCCAGGGCTGGCGGGAAATCCCGTCACCGGGCCCGGACGTGACGGCGGTGCACGGGATCGCGAAGGATCTCATCTATGCCGTCGGCTACTGGGGTCTCATCGCGCGCTGGGATGGGGCGAAGTGGCACAAGGTGTCGCCGATCACCAAGCTCATCCTCCTTTCCGTGACCGTGGTGAGCCCCGACGAGATCTACGCCTGCGGGGATGGTGGCGTGCTCCTCGACGGCTCGGTGCACGGATGGGCGCTGGGCCTGCAGTGGCCGAAGCCGCTCTACGGCGTGGCAAGGTTCTGCGGCGATCTGTGGGTGGGCGCGCAAAAGGACGGCCTCATGAAGCGCGACCGCGACACCCTGATCCCGGTCAAGCCCAACATCAAGGCCGAGCTCCTGGAGGCGCGCCAACACCTCATCATCAGCGCGGCCGAATCCACCTGTTACAGCGAGGACGGTCGGAGCTTCAAGGGCCAACCAGACCGCGGCGTGCTCTACCAGAACCTGATCGCAGCACCGACGATCGGGGGCTGGTAGTGGGCGAGGCGCTGGTGGACGGATACGGTCTGAGCAGCGCGCCGGACGTATCGGTCGCAGAGGTCGCGCTCGGCCTGACGCTGTACCTCGACGAGCCCGAGCGCTGGGCCCACGAGGGCGCTGCGGCGATGCTGGCGGCGTTCCTCGAGGTCGCGCCCCGAGACCGCCTCGTCTGGTACACGACCTCGATGATCCCGGACTGGCACCGCGTGGGGCGGGACGAATTCCCCGGGCTCGTCGAGGTGCTGTCGAGCCCGTGGACGCAGCGTCGGGTGCGCCACCACTTCTCGTTCCGGCTGGTCGACAACGTGGGAGCGCAGAACGTCGGTTTCACGTACCACGAGGTGGACTCGAGCCGGGATGGACGGGCGGGGTTCCTGCAGCTTCTCCTGCCCCAGGAGCACGACCCGAACGACCTGCTCCAGCTCGCCCTGCAGGTCGGCCACCACTGGCCGATCTGGTCCGGCATCGGAGGCTACCTCGCGACGTGGCACGCGCACATGAAGGCCGAGGGCTGGGATCTGCTCTATGGCTGGGCCCGGCGCTATCTGGGCCTCGATCTGCAGGATCCCGAGGCGGGCTCGTGGCAGGCGCCCCACGGGCTCCTTGGGACCAACTGGCTCACCCTGATCGGCAATCGCCTCGCCGAGAGCCGGGAAATCGACCTGGCTGGCCTGCGCGCGCATGCCTTCGCCAATGACGTGGCCGTCGTGCCGGTCCAGGGTGGCGTCGTGGTGCGCGCGGGCGCCGCGCCCACCCTCGGGGACCTCAACCAGCTCGTGTACCCCTCGGCGTATGCCGAGGTGGCGCGGCAGCTGCAAATGCATTTCGTCAAGGGGCCGCCGGCCTTCTGGGGGGGCTTTCACCAGCACGGAAACAGCGCGCAGTGGTTTCGCAGGCTGCTCGAGCCCGAGGATTGGCGATGATCTCCGCTCCCGCAGCGACCACCAGCATGGTGACCGTGCGCGAGCTCCTCGACGGAGCCCTGCTCATCCTGCCGCGCGTCGCCGATCCGGCCATCCCGGTCTGGGAAGCGGAGCGGGAGCTGGCCAGCGCCCTCGAGCACGCGTATCGGGCGCTCGGGTGCGGCGGCGACTACCGGGTGTTCGTGGGCGAGTCTCGCTTGGCCCTGGCTCGCGCGAGAGATGCCCTGGCCTTCATCTTCGCGTTCGATGGCAAGGACGCGGGCATTGCCGGGTGCAAGCGTGAGGTCGGCCGGGCCATCGCGGCGCTCGAGCGTGTCCAGTACAGTCCCCTGCCCGAGCCGCTCGTGCTGCCGCGCCCGGACGAGCGCAAGCCGCCGCTGCTCGCGAGCGTGGGCGTGCCTCGCCTGCTCGATCCCGCGCGGGATGTCCTGCGGCCCGCGATTCCGCTCTCCGAGCTGCCCGGGGCGGAGCCGGCCTGGGAGGCGCCCGAGGAGGAGGAAGGCCCGTCGCCCGAATCCACGCCCGCGGAGCTCGACGCCCTCGCTCGTGCGGCGCAGGCAGAGGCCGAGGCCTTCGCAGCCGCCCAGCAAGAGCCGCCCGAGAAGACGCCGGCGGAGCCACCGCCGCCGCCCCGGGCGGTGGACGATGCCCTGTGTTGCCGCGAGCATTTCGGCGTGGCCGTCACCCGGGAGGCGCTGCTCCTAGGCCACGCCCGGGCCTGCATGGAGGAGCTGGCCATGCACGGCCTGCAGCGCAGGCCCTCGCGCGGTGAGCCGTGGCTCGCGCCCCGGACGGAGGCCCGGTTGCTCGCCAAGCTCGACGGTATCGTCTCGTGCGGCGTGTGGGTGCTGCCGCACATGGTCAAGCTCCTGGAGGGCCGGCCGCTGCCCGATCCCGAGCTCACCTGGGCCAACCTGTTCCTGTTCGGCTCGCTCGCTGGGGATGACGCCCTCGACCAGGTCCGGCGCTTGCTCGCCCTGACCCCGCTGGGCTCGCGCGCGATGCGACAGGCCGTGGTGGACGCTCTCGCCGTGGCGCCGCACCCCGGGATCGACGCGGCCGTCCTGCCGTGGCTGCGCGACGAGGACTGGCGCCGGCGGGCCGTCGCGGTGCGCGTCCTCTCGCGACGCCGCTCGGTCACCGTGGAGCAGGCCCGGGTGGCGACGGGAGACCGGGATCGCCGCGTCGTGCTCGCGGGCGCCCACGCCCTGGGGGTCGCAAGGGGCGAGGCGGGCGCGACGCTGTTCCAGCGGCTGCTGTTCGACGACGACCCGCGCATCGTGAGGGCAAGCCTGCGCAGCTGTACCCTGCGACGGCTCGACGTGGGCCAGAAGCGGGCGCGGCAGCTCCTCGCCGAGCGGGGCGGCGCCTTCGCCCACGCCGCGCTGTTCGTGGCCCTCGGCGCGGGCCACGACGCCCTGCCGCTCCTGCTCGAGGACGCGGCCACGGAGGGCTCGCCGACCCTCGTGCGTGCCCTGGGCTGGTTCGGCGACCTCGGGCCCGTGGACCACCTCATCGGAAGGTTGCAGGGCGGCCCGCCCGGCGTGGTGGCCGCCGCGGCCGAGGCGCTGTGGCGACTGACCGGGGCGGCGCTCACCGACGATGCGCCCGCCCCGACCTACGAGGCAGGAGACGAGCCGTTCCTGCGCCCGCGCGCCGACCCGACCCGAGAGCTTCTGCTCAGCACGAAGGCGGTGGTGTGGGAGACCTGGTGGCGCGAGCACCGCGATCGGGCCACCCCGGGGAAGCGCTATCGCTACGGCCACGAATGGACCCTCTGGGACGACCTGGCCGGGCTCGAGGATCCGCTGGCGACGCCATCGGAGCGCGAGGTCTGCCACCTCGAGCTGGTGGCGCGCTCGGGCGCGACGCTGCCCTTCGATGGCAGGCGCTTCATCGCGCATCAGCGCGCGGAGATCGCCGCACTGCACGGGTTTCTCGCCGAGCGGCGCGACCTCGCGGCCCAGGGCGGCTGGCCCACTCGAGGAGGCGGAGGATGAACCCACCAGCGTTGCGCAAGGGCACCGGCTGCAGCGTCGACCTCGTGCCGCAGCTCGAGCTCGACGGGGCCGTCGTCACGGTCGTCGTGATCAAGGAGCGCTTCGCGGTGGATCGCAGAAACCGCGTGAGACGCCTCGGCGATGCCAAGCTGCGGCCGACCGACCTGCCGTGGGACGACGACAAGCCGGACAGCCTCAAGTACCCCTCTGACGTCTGTATCAGAAAGCCCAGCACCGACGTCATCGTGGTGGGCTCGGCGGTGCAGGCCTACGGGGAGCCTGCCCGGACCCTGGACACCTTCGTGCGGGTCGGCCCGGTCGAGAAGTTCTTGCGCGTCCACGGGCTCCGGGTGTGGTACCGGGCCGTCTTCGGCCTCGCGCTCTCGCCGCCCGAGCCCTTCGATGCGTTGCCGTTGCGGTGGGACCTGGCGTTCGGTGGGGCGGACTTCGAAGAAGGGCACAAGCCCATGGAGGAGGCCAGGAACCCTGTGGGGCGCGGTGTGGCCCGCGACCCCAGGAAGCTCCTGCACCAGCCCGGGCCACAGATCGAGGATCCCCACGAGCCCATCGAGGATCCGAGGGCGCGCCCCGCGCCCGCCGGCGTCGCACCCATCGGTCGGCACTGGGAGCCGCGCCGGCGCTTCCTCGGCACCACCGATGAGCTGTGGAAGAAGGAGCGGCTGCCGCTATTGCCTGCGGACTTCGACGACCGCTTCAACCAGGCCGCGCCCCCTTGCCTCGTCACGCCGAAGCACCTCCGGGGCGGCGAGCTCGTGCAGGTGCACAACATGTGCGCGAACGGGCCCTTGCAGTTCGAGTTGCCGCGCCTGCATTTCTTCGTGGGCGCGCGCCACCGCCGCCACATCGTCGAGCATCGTGCGGTGCTCGACACGGTGCTCCTCGAGCCGAATTCGCGGGAGCTGGAGATGACCTGGCGGGCCGCCGTGCGAATGCCCAAGCGAGCCTCCGACATCCTCGAGCTTTCCGTCCACGAGAAGGAGCGGCTGTGAGCAGCCCGCATGGCGTGGTGTTCGGGCCGGGCGCGCCCCTTTGCGCCACCGCCGTGTGGAACGGTCTCGCCTTCTCGGCGTACCAGACCTGGGCTCTGCGCCGCGCCGAGCTCACGGCCTACGTCGAGTCGCCCTTCCACGGCGCCGATGGCGAGCGGGCCACCATGGCGCCGATCCGGACGCTGCCTCCGCAGAGCTTCGGCATCGACCGCATGGTCGCCATCGGCACCCAGCTGGTCGAGGACCTGACGCCGGCGTTGCGGGCGCTGCCGACCACGGCGCGCATCGGCCTCGTGCTGTGCCTGCCCGAGCGGATGGCCGACGATGGCCCTCGCGCCTTCCGCCACCAGCGCCAGGGCCTCGAGCGCGCCCTCATCAGCGCCCTCGAGACGCGTGGCCTCGCGGTCGTGCCGAGCACCATCGCCCGGGGGCACGCCTCCCTGGGTTTCGCCGTGATCGAGGCGGGTGCCGCACTCTCCGGGCGGCACCTCGACGCGGTCGTCGTGGGCGGCATCGACACCTACTACGATCCGGCCGTGATCGAGGCGCTCATCGACGAAAAGCGCCTCTACGACGGCACGAACCTCGACGCCTTCATCCCCGGTGAGGGCGGCGCGCTGCTCTTGCTCGCGCGCCGCGACGTGGCCAAGCGGTGCGCATGGCCCGCGCAGGTGTCGGTGGAGGTGGCGGCGACCAATCGGGAGCCCTCCACCCTGTGGAACGACGTGCCCTGCATGGGGCTCGGGCTCTCCCGGGCCGGCCGCGCCATCGCCGACCGGCTGCAGGCGGAGCGGCGGACCCTGGACTGGTGGATCACCGACCTCACGCCTGAGAACCGACGCGTCCACGAGCTGAGCCTGGCGTGGCCCCGGGTCGGGCAGGGCGTGTTCCCGTCGCAGGTGGCCTTCGACTCGCTCTATCAACACCTGGGCGACCTGGGCGCAGCTGCCATGCCGACCGGCGTCGCCATCGCGGCCGAAGGGATGGCGCGCTGCGATCCCGCCGCCAGGACGTGCCTCGTGACCGGATCGAGCAACACCGAGGATCGCGCGGCGATCCTGGTGGCGCAGCCCGGCCAGGTCAGCTCCTTCGCTTGAGAAGCGCCTTCAGCGGTGACCGGTGGCGCGTTCGATGGCCTCGAGGAGCTGCCGCCCACCTTCGGTGGTCCCGCGCCGCCACTCGGCGCGCAGGCCCTTGCAAGCCCCCTCGAACTGCGACCGCAGGGCCGCCGGCGCGGGGCGAACCGTCACGCCAAGGCCCGGCAGGGTCTCGAGCAGAGAACGTTCGACGGCGCGCACATCCTTGACCTTCTCGAGGCCGAGCCCCGGCAGCTCCTTGAATGCGGCTTTTTGCAAAGGTGGCGCGAGCTGCGAGAGCGCGGACGGACCGGCGATCAGCAGCCCCACCTGATAGATGTGGCCGAGCAGCGTGAGGTGCTTGATCCGGGTGTGCCACGACGCGGCGTACAGCCAGATGGTCGCTGCATCGAAGGCGTTGACGTTGCCGGCGGCGAGCTCCTCGAGCACGCGCACCTGACCGAGCGGCGTGTGCGTGACGCCGAGGCGCGTCCACATGCGGTCCTGTAGCGTGCTCGGCTGGGAGCGGAAACGCAGCTTGCGCAGGTCGGCGAGAGAATCGACCGGCGTCGGCGTCCCGAGGTGCTTGAAGCCCACCGCCGTCACGGCCAGGAGGCGGAATCCGCGCTTGGCGATCACTCGCGCCAGGACCGGGAAGATGTCTTTCATCATCCGGTCCACGTCGGCTTCGTCCCGGAACAAGAAGGGCAGCTCGAACACGGATAGCTCCGGGATGTTGCCTTCAGCAGCCACCGCGGTGCCCGAGTAGATGTCGAGCTTGCCGGACGCCAGGGCGGAAAGGAGCTGGTGCTCGTCCCCCAGCATTCCGCTCGTGAACACCCGCACCCGCACGGCGTCGTGGCTTCCTTTCGCGATCTCCCGCGCGGCCAGGTGGGTGGCCTCCGCCCACGGCGATCCGTCGGGTGCGACGGTCCCCGCGCGCAGGACGACGGGCGCGGCGCGCACCGGGGAGACCAGGCTGATCCCGAGCAGCAGCCCCGCCAGCCCCCGAAGCGCCCGGTCGCTCACCCCTCCACGGTCGCGCGGCGACCGCTCGCCGTCAACAGGACCGGCCGGAGCAGCTGGAGCGTGCTCTGACCAGGATCGCCCGGAGCCGGACCGACCGCGATCGCGACTGAGGGGAGCGTGATTACACAATGCGCCAGATGGAGTACTCGCCGCCGAGTGGCGGCGCCTCGACGAGGCCGTTCTCGATGGCTCCGTCGTCACTCTCGGGCTCGCACAGGTACACGGCGATCGCTGCGAGCGGATGATCCGTGCGCACGAGCTTGGCGCCGGGCGGCGCTCGGCGCGTCTGTCGCTTCCACTCGACTTCGACGTCGCCGACGGTCGCTGACTCGAGGATCTTCCGGCCGCCCTCGCGGCCGCACCTGGTGATCGTCGCGATCTCGCCGTCGAGCTCACCGCTGGCCGGCTCGGCTCGAAAGCCATGCCGCTCGAGGTGCTCGGCGACGCGCGGCGGAACCAGGTACGCGCGCGGGCGATCGACGATCGCGCTGCCGACGAAGTTGGCGAAATGCGGGACCGACACCTGGCTCGGTGCGCCCTCCAGCGTGCGCGGCGTTCGCGTCGGAATCGTGATCGGCGCCTCGAATGACTCGAGCCGATAGCGTACGGCGACGCGATCGCGTGGCGCCTGGCTGCTTGCCACGACCTGCAGGATGTCGTCCCGGTGCGACGCGACATGGCGAAAGGCCTCGAGCAGCGTCGCATACGTCGTGCGCACCCGGTCCGGGTAGTCGAGATACGAGTAGCACTCGAGCAGGAGATCGAGCCGGCTCGCCAGGCCCCGGTAGTTGCTGCCGAACCGCGGATGATGCGTGTACGTCATCCACCCGTCGCGCACCGGAGCGTGCGGATCGGCGTCCGAGCGTGCGTCGAGCGCACGCTCGTCTTCGAGGAACGTCCCATACCATCCGGCGAGCAGCCCGTGGTCGCGCGCCAGCGCCCGGGTCACCGCCGGCATCATCTGGTCGCGCATGTAGGCGATCGGCTCGGGGCGCCCGCTTTCGACGGTATGCGGCACGTCATAGGTCATCGAGAAGCGGTGGACCGAGCCATTGGTCGCATGCGTGTCGATCGTGAGGTCGGGCTGCCACAGGTGCACCACCTGCGACTGTAACAGCCGCGTTTCCGGGGCCGCCTGACGCATGTAGTCGCGGTTCAAGTTGATCCCGGAGGCGCTGACGCGGGTCCCCACGAGCCTGGGCCCGCACTGACCCTCGAGCCTGGCGAGGTTCAATTTCCGGTTTGCCGCATCGAGCGCGTCATTGCCGTCGGGGTTGAACAGCGGAACGATCACCAGCGTCATCTCGGCGAGCAGCTCGCTTTTCGCGAGGTCGCGCATGAGCATCAGACTCGCCTCCTTGCCCTCGACCTCGCCGGCGTGGATGCCGTTGATCACCAGGACGACGGGAAGGCGGCGTCGCCGCGACTCGGCTGGCGTCTTGACGCCGTGGGCGGACATGACCACGAGCGGCATCTCGCGGCCTTGCGGGCTCATGCCGAACGTCGAGATGCTGAGCCGGGGGTCGTCGAGCGCGGCCATGTATTCCATCACGTCGCGATGCAGCGACGTCTCCTGATACGAGGTGCTCTCGGCGCGAGTCTGCGGCGGCATGTTGCGTCCATAGTACAGCCCGGGATCCTCCCGAGGCTCAGTAGCGCAGGATGGCGGCGATCTCGGAGCGATGGCTCGGGACTTGGGTGTAGCGCACCTCCCGAGCCCCGAGCTTCGCGATCCGCTCTCGCAGCCTGGGCAGGGCTGCGAAGACGCCCTCGTCATTGAGCTTGAGGGTCAGGACGGCCCCCTTGAGCCCCCCGTGCGCGAGGGCCGTGAATCGCTCGACGTATCTGAGTGCCACCATCGGAGCCAGGTTGACGTCGCAGAGCAGCCACTCGTAGTGATGTGGTAGCTGACTCCGCTGCACCTTGGCGGCAGGCACCCCAAGGTGCACGAAGCGATTGCCGTGGGGCCCGGAAAAGCGCAGCACCCGCGGGTCCATCGGCCCCGGATCGATACCGAAGACGTCGAGCCCGCGAGCCAGCAAGGCCTGACTCGCGCCGCCGGGCGCCGAGCCGATCTCGATCGCTCGTTCACGGGGCGCGAGGGCGAAGTCGGCCCAGCGCAGTACCTCTTCGACCTTGCACCAGGCCCGCGACGGAGCCTCCTCGGGCAGAGGCACGTGCGTGACGCCGCCCGGCTCCGGGCCGTGCCCGCGGTGGTGGCGGTGGCAACCGACCAGCCAGCCGTCGTCGGGCTGCGAGGCGTGCGCGACCACCACGTCCAGCACGAGGTCCTCCGGCCCGGCCGCAGGTTCCGCAGCAAAGCGCTCGGGGGCCCGCGCGAGCAGGGCCGCCCGTACGCTGGCCGCTCGCTGCCCCCTTGCGGCAGGCGCTTGCTCGTCCACGGGCACGTCGATGTCCCGCTCGAAGACATGCAGCCGCAAGCGCCCGGCGGGCAGGCCCTCGGAAAGGCCCATCACCTCCTCCTCCGCGCGCGCGCGACCGAGGGACACGCCGTAGGCGCGGGCGAACGAGGACGGAAGCGCGAAGTCGGCCTCGAGCATTTCCCCGGAGACCTTGAAGGTCGACAGGCCCGGCCGTGCATACGCGAAGTGCAGCGTCGGCGCCCGCTGCCGCAGCTCGGCCTTGAACCAGCGCGTCACCGGGACCTGATGCGTCGCCCACACGAAGGTCGAGGTGGCCATCGATGTCACGCTCATGATGCACGAGTCCGGCCCGGCAGCGAGCCACGGCGGCTCGCGGGCTCGCGGCTCGGGGTTGCACTAGGATGAGGGCGTCATGATCCCGGTCGAGCCCTGGTCCCCTTCGAGCTGGCAGACCAAGCCGGAGGCGCAACAGATCGCGTACGACGATCCGGCGGCGGTCGAGGCCGTCGTGCGCAAGCTCCGCGGTTTGCCGCCCCTCGTCACGTCGTGGGAGATCGAGCGACTCAAGCGCCTACTCGCCGAGGCCCAGCAGGGCAAGCGCTTCCTCCTCCAGGGAGGCGACTGCGCCGAAGCGATCGACGACTGCCAGCCGGCCGTGATCGTGAACAAGCTGAAGATCCTGCTCCAGATGTCCCTCGTGCTCATCCACGGCGGCAAGCGGCCCATTATCCGCGTCGGGCGCTTCGCCGGCCAGTACGCCAAACCCCGGTCGAGCCCGACGGAGACGAAGCAGGGCCTCACGCTGCCCAGCTACTTCGGGGACCTCGTCAACCGCCCCGAGTTCGAGGCCTCCGCTCGCCGCGCCGACCCGAACCTCATGCTCACCGGGTACACCCACGCGGCCATGACGCTCAATTTCATCCGCTCGCTCAGCGCCGGCGGGTTCGCCGACCTGCACCACCCGGAGTACTGGGATCTCTCCTTCTTCGAGCGCGCCGAGCTGCCCGCCGAGCTCCGCGACGAGTACCAGAGCACGAGCGAGAAGCTCGCCGAGGCCCTCCGCTTCATGGAGGCCCTCGGGGAGCGCCCGGTCGATGACCTCTCACGGGTCGAGTTCTACTCGAGCCACGAGGGCCTGAACCTCCACTACGAATCCGCGCAGACGCGCCAGGTGCCGCGACGAAGCGGCCACTACCTGCTGACGACGCATCTGCCCTGGATCGGCGAGCGCACGCGCGATCTCGACGGCGCGCACGTGGAGCTGTTTCGCGGCGTGGAGAACCCGGTGGGCATCAAGCTCGGTCCGAGCGCGACGCCAGACGACGTGCTGCGGCTCCTCGAGCGGCTGAACCCGACGGACGCGGCAGGCAAGATCGTGCTCGTCACCCGGATGGGCGCGGCGAAGGTCGAGCGGGCCCTGCCGCCCCTGGTGGAGGGCGTCATGCGAGGCGGCCGGCGGGTCCTGTGGGTGTGCGACCCCATGCACGGCAACATGATGGTGACGCCGGGCGGCCTCAAGACCCGGAGCTTCGACGACATCCTCCGCGAGATCGAGTGCTCCTTCGAGGTGCACGCGAGCCTGGGCACGCAGCTCGGCGGCGTCCACTTCGAGCTCACGGGGGACGACGTCACCGAGTGCATCGGCGGCGGGCTCACCGAGGCCGATCTCGACCGCAACTACCTGACGGCGTGCGATCCGCGCCTGAACTATCGCCAGGCCCTCGAGATGAGCTTCCGCATCGCCAGGCGCATGGCCGCGATGCGGCGCTCGGGCAGCGTCAGCCCGTAGCGCCCGCCGGCGCGGGGGCGCGCAGGATCTCGGTGATCGCGGCGAGCACCGGCGCCATCTGCTCGACCCGCCCCATGGAGACGCGCACGTGACCCGACAGCCCGAACAGGCCGGCATCCCGGCACAGGACGCCGTGATCCCGGTGCAGGCGGCCGCAGACGTCCTTGCTGTCGGGGACGCGGATGAGCACGAAGTTGGTCTCGGAAGGGATCCAGGGGACGCCGATCCGATCCATCCCCTCGCAAAACATCTGCTTGGCACGACGCGTCTCGCTGACCACGTGTCGGAGGAAGGCTTGATCCTCGAGCGCGATCGCCGCCGCCGCTTGCGCCAGGCGGTTCACCGAGAACGGCTGCGACGCCTTGACCCGAAGCATCCGGGCGATGTCCCCACTCGGTCCGATGGCGTACCCGATGCGAAGGCCCGCGAGGCCATAGGCCTTGGAGAAGGTCCTCAGCACGATGGCGCGATGTCCCGCTTGCACGAGGGGCAGCGTCGAGGCGAACGCCTCGCCTGCGAACTCCGCGTAGGCCTCGTCGACGAGCACCAGCGTCCCTTGGGCCTGCACGCGCCCGAAGAAGCGCTCCAGCTCGGACGCCCCCGCCGCCGTTCCAGCCGGATTGTGCGGGTTGCACAGGAAGGCCACGGCTGGCGCCTCCTCGCAGGCCGCGGCGATGCCCTCGAGCGGGATGCGGTAGCCGTCGAGCGGGACCTCACGCAATGGCGTGCGCGCAAGCGCCGCCGACATGAGATAGCCCGGAAACGTGGCCGACGAGCCGACCGCGCCAAGGCCGCCGTCCAGGAACGCGAGCGAGGCCATCAGGATGAGCTCGTCGGTGCCATTGCCGACGACGACCTCTTCGAGCGTCACCCCGTGGTGCTCGGCAATCCGCTCGCGAATGCGGCGACAGTCCGGCTCGGGATAGAACCTGAGCCGCTCCGCCTCGGCCGCAAGCCCGGGCCAAACCGCGGGCGAGCAGCCGTGGTGGCTCTCGGACAGGTGCATCCGGGTCAGGGCGTCCTGATTGGCGACGCCGGCATTGAGCCCGGTCAGCATGGCCTGCGCGCTGTCATGCTAGCGGTCCAAGCAATACACGCGCCATCTGTGGATGGCCTATCCTCCTGTGATCCATACAACCGATCGCACGGGCCCGGTCAGGTTTTCCTGACCGGGGGGCCACTGCGGCTGCCAGGGGCGCTCAGCCAATGCGCTCCGCGTGCGCGTAGACCGTGACCGCCCCGGCGCGCACGAAGCCACACAGCGCCACCCCGTACGCCTCGGCGAACGCGATCGCGAGCGAGCTCGGCGCCGAGACCGCCGCCACCACGGGAAACCCCGCGCACACGGCCTTCTGCACGATCTCGTAGCTGGTCCGGCCCGACACGCACAAGATCGCGTCCGAAAATGGCAGCCGTCCGGCCTGGTGGGCCCAGCCCACCACCTTGTCGACCGCGTTGTGCCGCCCCACGTCCTCGCGTACGACCAGCATCTGTCCGGCCGCATCGAACGCTCCCGCGGCGTGCAATCCTCCCGTGGCCTCGAAGGCACGCTGCGCCGAGCGCAGCCGGTCCGGGAGCGACGCCACCACCGCGCGGGCCACCGAGAAACCCGGCGGCACCGGCGGAAGGTCCACCCGGAGCGCCTCGAGCGAGTCCTTGCCACAGGCCCCGCAGCTCGAGGTGGCCAGGAAGGCGCGTCGGGCCCCGCCCGCCGCCAGCGGCGCGTCGAGGTGGAGCTCGATCCCCTGCTCCCCCTGCGGGTGGACGGCCAAGACGCGGGGGCCCGCTCGCCCTCCGCCCGCGATCAAGCCCTCGGCGAACAAGAGGCCCCGCGCAAGCGCCTCATCGTCTCCGGGCGTGCGCAGCGTGATCGTCACGGGCGCTCCATCCACCCGGATCTCGAGCGGCGCCTCCACGGCCACGTGATCGCGCTCCTGTCGCGGACCCGCCGCCGAGAGGCGTACGACCTGGACCGCCTCGATCTCGTGCATGTGCGAGAAGGCTACGCCCCGCGCGGCCGCACGCAAGGCCATGGCGGTGGTACAAACGCGCGACCATGCGCTCGAGCCGCGTGCCGCACGGGGAGGCCACGAGCCGCCTCGCCAGGGCCATCGCCGCCCGCCGCGCCGAGGGCGTGCCGCTCTGCGACCTGTCCATCACGAACCCGACCGCGGTGGGGCTACCTTACCCGGCCGACGCCCTCCGCCGCGCGCTCGGCGGTCCCTGTCCCCTGGTCTACGAGCCGGAGCCGCTCGGTCTTCCCGTCGCGCGTGCCGCCGTCGCGCGCGAGACCGGGGCCCGCGCCGACCGCGTGGCCCTGTGCGCCAGCACGAGCGAAGCCTACGCCTGGCTGTTCAAGCTGTGCTGCGACGCCGGGGACGACGTGCTCGTCCCCCAGCCGAGCTACCCGCTGTTCGAGCACCTCGCGGGACTGGAGAACGTATCCGCCAACCCATATGCGTTGCGATTCTCCGAGGATCGCTGGGAGCTCGACGTCGCGCACATCGCCGAGCGCATCGGGCTGCGCACGCGCGCCATCGTGGTGGTGCACCCGAACAACCCGACCGGCTCGTTTATCCGCACCCACGAGGCCGACGCGCTCCGGGCCCTGTGCGAGCGCCACCAACTGGTGCTCGTGTCCGACGAGGTCTTCGGGGCCTACCCCCTGTTCGACGACCCCGGACGCGCAGGGGTGCTGGCGCGCGACTCGCCCTGCCTGACCTTCTCGCTGGGGGGGCTCTCGAAGCAGTGCGGCCTGCCGCAGCTCAAGCTCGGCTGGATCGAGGTCGGCGGCCCCGACGGGCTCGTGACCGAGGCGTTGCTCGACCTCGAGCTCGTCGCCGACACCTACCTCTCGGTGGGCGCGCCCGTGCAGCACGCCCTGCCGGCGCTGCTCGAGGCGGGCCGCGGCATCCGCGCCGCCATCGTCACGCGCGTCCGCACGAACCTCGAGGCCCTCACGCGGGCCGCCTCCGCGTCGCAGCTCGCGCGGGTCCTGCCCGTCGAGGGCGGATGGTCGGCCCTGCTCCAGCTGCCCGCCACGCGCAGCGACGAGGACGCGGCCCTCGAGCTCCTGGAGGCGGGCGTCCTGGTCCAGCCCGGCTGGCTGTACGACCTCGACCGCCACGGCACCTTCGTGCTCTCGCTCCTGCCCCCGCCCCTCGACTTCGTCACCGCCCTCGATCGCATCGTCGACGTCGCCCGCGGCTGGCTCTGAGTGGCTATTTCTTCATCTTGTTCGGATCGAGGACCTTGACGCCCTTGGGCGGCGCGAACTGGAAGTGCGAGTCGGGCTGCTTGGAGTTGGTCTCGACGCGGGTGAACGCGATCGAGTTGATCTTGCCGTCGTGGTCGAACACCACGGTGCGCGCGACCTGACCGCTCATCATGTCGACCACGAAGAGCAGGTGCTTGTACTGCGGGTTCGGCGCCCGCGGCACCAGCTTGAGCACGATCTGCCCCGGCGCCGTCGTCTGCACGCCTCCGCCGTCCTCGGGCGCGGACGCGTCGAACTCCTTGTCGAAGCGGCCCTTGCCGAACAGGAACGTGACGGTCGACGGCAGCGTGGACTCCGACAGCGTCTGCTTGAACACCTGCTCGTCCTCGGGCTCGTACACCCACAGCAGCTTGCCGTCGGAGACGAACAGCTTCTTCTCCGGGCTCTGGAAGTCCCACCGCATCTTGCCCGGCTTCTTGAGGCGCACGTAGCCGTAGAACGTCTGCCGCCGGTTGTAGCGGACGTCCGTCAGGTCCTGCTTGAAGCTCGCCTTGAGGTCGGTGATGCCGTCGTAGAACTTCTGCACGCGCCCGAGGATGTCCTTGACGGCGACGTTGACCGCGGACGCGGCGCGCTTGTCCCCATCGTCCTTCTTCGGATCGGCCACCCCGCCATCGGCGGCGAACAGGAAGAGAATCAGCGGAAGAGTGATCACGGGCGGAGTATAGAGGCCATCTGGTGCTCGTGCTCGTGCTCGTGCTCGGCCCTACGGGGCCTGGACCAGCACCTCGCGCGGCTTGATGCCCTCTTGCGGACCCACGACGCTCTCCCGCTCCATGCGCTCGACGATGCGGGCCGCGCGGTTGTAGCCGATCTTGAACTTGCGCTGGATGCCGGAGACCGACACCTGCCGGGTCTCGGCCACGTGCCGCACGGCCTGATCGTAGAACTCGTCCGCCGGCTCGTCGCTCGGCCCGCCTCCCGGGCCGTCGTCGTCGGGAGCCCGCAGGATCTCGAGATCGTAGCTCGGCTTGCCCTGCTTCTTGAGGTGCTCGACCACGCGGTGCACCTCCTCCTCGGTGACGAGCGCGCCGTGCACGCGCCGCAGCGTCGCGCCGCGATCCGAGAACAGCATGTCGCCGTGTCCGAGCAGCGACTCGGCGCCGTTCTGGTCGAGGATGACGCGTGAGTCGGTCGAGCTCGACACCTGAAACGCGATCCGGCTCGGGAAGTTCGCCTTGATCACGCCGTTGATGACGTTGGTGCTCGGCCGCTGCGTCGCCAGCACGAGGTGAATGCCCGCGGCGCGCGCCTTCTGCGCGAGGCGCATCACGCTCGATTCGACCTCCTTCGACGCCACCATCATCAGGTCCGCGAGCTCGTCGATGACGATGACGATGTAGGGCAGCTTCTGCGGCGCGGTCTGCTCGGAAAGGCCGAACAGCGGCTGCTCGAGCGGCAGCGACGCCGCCGCGGCCGCCTGGTCCTCGGCCTCCGCCTCGACCATCACCTCGCGCTCGACGCCGTCCGGCCCCGTCGCCCGCACCTTGATCGCCTGGCGCTGGGTGCAGGGCTGCGCGCCGCTCATCGCTGCCTCGACGGCCTTGGCCACCTTGCGGTTGTACGACTCGATGTTGCGCACCCCGGCGTGCATGAGCGTCTCGTAGCGCCGTTCCATCTCCTCGCACGCCCAGCGCAGGACGAGGTTGGCCTTCTTGGGGTCGGTCACGACCGGCAAGAGCAGGTGCGGGATGCCCTCGTAGGTCGAGAACTCCAGCATCTTCGGGTCGATGAGGATGAGCCGCAGATCCTCGGGCGAGCTCTTGTAGAGCAGGGACACCAGCATGGCGTTGACCGACACCGACTTGCCGGACCCGGTCGTGCCCGCGACGAGCAGGTGCGGCATCTTCTGCAGGTCGATCGACACCGGCCGGCCCTCGATGTCGCGGCCGAGACCCATCTGCAGGTTCGACTTGGCGCTCGAGAAGCCCTCGTCGCAGAGGATCTCCTTCAAGAAGACCGTCTGACGCTTGCGGTTCGGCACCTCGAAGCCGATCGCGTTCTTGCCCGGGATGGGCGCGACGATACGGACCTTGACCGCCTCGAGCGCCATCGCGACGTCCTTCGACAGCGCCTCGACCTTCGACACCTTGGTGCCGCGCTTGGGCACGAACTCGTACACGGTGACCACCGGGCCCGGATTGATCTGCGCGACGTGGCCGTCGATGCCGAGATCGCGCAGCGCCTCGACCAGCCGGCGTGCGGTGTCGAGCATCTGTTGCTGCGAGTCGGTCGCGTCCACCGGCTCGAAGTAGTCGAGCAGCGCCACCTGCGGCAGCTCGTGTCTCGAGTAGTCGGGCGCCGGGCGATCGGGGCCCACCCGGGCCTCGGTCTTCGGAGCCACCGGCGCGAGGTACTTCGACTCGATGATCTTCGGCTGCTCTTCGGCCGGCTCCTCCTCGGGCTCGTCGACGTCGAACGGGGGCGCCTCGTCCTCGTCGGCCGGGTCGCTCCTCGCCGCCTCCGCCTTCGCGGCCTGGGACGGCTCCGCAAGGTCCGGCGCCGCCGCATCCTCGGCGCCCTTGCCCTTCTTCTTGCCCCGCGCCGGCTCCTCGAGCGACGGGGATGCAGCAGAGGAGGCGTCGTCCGAGCGCCCGTCGACCAGGGCCGCGAGCGCGTCCTCGAGGTCCCGCTTGGCGCGCTTGCGCTTGGCTTCCTTCTCCACCTCGGGCACGGGCACGAGCGCGTGCGCGCTCTGGGCAGGCGAGAGCGTCTTCCGGTTCCGTGTGAGCCTGTCCTTCGACTTGTCGTCGTCGTCTGACCGCCGCGGCACCACCACGCGCAGCGCCGAGGCCGCACCGGTAGCGCCCGTGCGCAGAAGACCGGGCACGCGCGCCGCGCCCAGGAGCGCGATCTCGCCCAGGGCGCGCAGCCGGACGGTCGTCGCCAGGACGATCGCGCAGGCGAGCGCGCCCACGCACACGAGCACGCCGCCGGCCACGCCGACGGTCCCGTGCAGAAGGCCCCCGAACAGCGCGCCCAGGGCTCCCCCGGGGGGATGCCCCTCGAGGACGCGGGCGTGCATGCACAGGTCGAGCAGGGCCAGGAGGGCCAGGGTCCCACCGACCTCGCCGAGCGTGTCGAGCCGCAGCGGCGTCAGCGAGACCGCCGCCAGGATCTTGATGGCGCCGCGCAAGATGGCCGCCGCGACCAGCAGCGCGCCGACGCCGAACGCCCCGTAGAGGCCCAGGGCGACCGTCCGGCCTCCCGGCCCCATCAGGGTTCCCTGCCCGAACAGCAGCGACACCAGCGAGAGGCCGAAGAAAAGGCCAATCGAGAGCAGCAAGATCCCCACGATCTCCCGGCCACGCGAGCCCCCTGCGGGAGCGCGTTCCTTCGCGATGCTCAGGCTCTTGGCGCGCATGCGTCTCCAGTGGTGAGAGTCGAGCCTACATTTGACCTACATGTAAGTCAAATTCTCACCTGGCTGGCAGGCCTGGCGGGTCCGGTGGTATACGGGCGCCGATGCGTCTTCTGATCGGGCTGGGTGCCTGCGCCCTCCTCGCATGCGCGGCCTCGGAGACCGAGCTCCAGAACAAGACGGCCGAGATCGAGAAGTGCGAGGCCGACCTGCAACGGTCCCGACGCGCCAAGGGCCAGCACGAGACCGAGCTCGAGGGGCACCTCAAGAAGGCCGCCGCGCAGATCCTCGAGCTGCAGCAGAAGCAGGAGGTCTTCACGCGCGGGTTCAAGAACGATCCCCAGGTGCTCGACAAGCTCCTCGGCCTTCTGGCCGCCTCCGTACGCCGCAGCGAGGAGTGGAAGACCATCAGCACGCGGCTCAAACCCGCGGTGGATGCCGGCAAGGTGCGCCTGACCGTGGAGCGCTCCCTGGTGGTGGTGCGGCTCGCGGCGGCCGCGCTGTGGACGCAGAGGAACGAGGCCAAGCTCGACCCCGGTGGCGAGGCGCTGCTCGGCGAGGTCGCGGGCGCGCTGCGCGAGCTGCCGGACCGCGACTTCTTGATCGCGGATCGCGGCAGCATCGACGCCCCTTCGGCCGCCGAAAAGGGCAAGCGCGCGCTCTCGAGCTTCGAGCGCTCTGCCGCCCGGGCGGCGGCGGTGGCGGCGCATCTGCGTCAGCACGGGGTCCCGCCGGACCGACTCCAGATCGCCGGGGGCAGCGAGTTCGGCGCGCTCGCCGGGGGCCCCGGCGCCCACGTGGATGTCTGGCTCCTGCCGCGCGGCGACGAGCTCGCCCCACTCGAGCGCAAGTGAGCGCCTGGCGGCGCTAGAACTCGCCGTCGGCGATGGCGTCGAGCCAGACCCCGTAGCCGCCGGCCTCCATCGCGGACAGCAGCTCGCCGCAGGGCAGGCGGCCCTCGGCGATCGCCGCGCGCAACGCCGCCCGCTCTCGATCGTCGAGCGGCTGGCCGTCGACGCGGTACTTGTAGAGCGTCGCCGGATCCATGAGCCACGGCTCGATCGGAAGGCCGAGCCGCCGCGAGAGCCGATCGAGCGCCAGCACGCCGCCGAGCGTGAGGTCGCCAGCGTAGCGCACTTCCAGCCCTGCCCGCACGCTCGCGGCCACGCGCAAGAGCAAGATCGCGGCCCAGTTGGTGGTGCCGTCGGCGCACACGACCAGCTCCTTGCCGCGCTTTTGCGCCACGCGCTCGACGTAGTCGTAGAAGGCTCCCTGCCGCTGCAGGCACGAGATGCGCTCGTAATCGTGGAACTGCACGCCCGCGCCCTGGAGCTGCTCGAGCGAGAGCATGGTGGCCTCGCCCAGGCGTGCGTGCCCGAGGATGTGATCGAGCGTCCGGCCGCGCTTCTCGAAGGACAGGGGGCCGTACACGAGGACCACCGGCGCCGACTCGTCGGGGTAGATGCCCCAGCGCGCGAGCGCGGCCGTGCGCTGCGCCTGCATCGTCGTCGTCGCCTCGTCGGCCACGAACGCGCGAGTGTCCTCGTCGAAGGCGACCAGGGCATCGCACACCGTGTCGTAGCGCAGGGACTCGACCCGTAGCTCGCTCGCCAGCCCGAGCACCTGGCGCGCGAACTTGCCAAGGCGCAGCGGGCCGCTGTTGGCCCGGACCGCGGCGACGACGCGCGCCACCGTGAGCGCCTCGGCCTCGATCTCGGCCGGCCCGAGGTGGCCGAGCAGAGCCTGCAGCAGGCCCTGACCGAGGGAGATCCGGGCGCGCTCGGAGGTCAGCCACGCCTGCGCGACCGGGTCCGCCGGCGCCGCCGCCTGCGCGCGCGCGATCGCGTCGGAGGCGGCATCGAAGATCGGTCCGGCGACCACGCCGTTCGTGATCTCCGGCAGCTCAGCGGTGTCTTGCACGATGGCACCGCGGACCCAGTCGTCGAGCTCGACGCCGTGGTCCTCGATCACCACCTGCTGGAACCGCTGCAGATCGAGCTTGAAGGACAGCGGGTCATCCGGCACCGGGTGCACGGCGCGCGTCCCGAAGAGCCGCACCGCCGCCAGGCGCTCGGCCTCGTCCGCGCAGCGCCAGCGCCGCGCCGAGGGCCAGGCGCCGCGCTCGGCGCGCCGCTTGGCGAGCTCCTCGAGCAGCTGACGCAGCCCAGGATGCGCCCCCAGCAGCTCGCGGAGGTGCTCGCGCGTCGTCAGGTCGAGCTCGGACACTAGTGTCCTGTCATCGAAGTTCGTTGCATGAGCCCACGCCGCGGAGACGGGACACTAGAGCGCGCGCAGCGCGCCTCGGGGGGCAGCTTGGCCGGGCTTTGCCTGGACAAGCTGGGGGGAGCGAGGCTCCCCCCAAGAAAACAGCTAGTGTCCTGCGCAGGATCGCGGTCGCCTGCGCCCGGCGAATAATGATGCGAACTTCGAATACAGGACACTAGTGCTGCCCGGCAGAATTGGAGAATGGTTGGTGTTTCGTTTGCTCGCGCTCCGCGCTCGCGAGTGCCGCGGCCACGCGCATCAGCTCTGTTTCTCCTGTGCCCGTGCCGAGGTCGTCAACGTCTTGCCGAGCGGCACTGGTGCCTCGATTGTACGTCCCGCGCGCGCGCCGCGCCAAGGCGCCCCCTAGCGAACCGCGTGATCGGCGTCGAGCACGTTGGGCGTCGCGGTCGTCGTGGTCGGCGTCCGCGGGGCCGGCGTCGGCGCCGTCGAGTCCGGTCCCGGAGGAGCCGGTGCGCGCCAGTCGATGGCGCTCGACGGCCCGGCGAGAAAGCGCTCCGGCAGCCCGAGCGCGAGCGCGTGTCGCAGCACCTCGTCCATGTGCTCGACCGCCACCACGGTCATCACCTTGCGCACGCGCTCGGGGATCTCGCGCACGTCTTGCTCGTTGTCCTTCGGGATGATGACGGTCCGGATTCCGGACCGGTGCGCCGCGAGGATCTTGTCCTTGAGGCCGCCGATCGGGAGCACACGACCGCGCAGCGTGATCTCTCCGGTCATCGCGATGTCCTTCTTGACCGGGATGCGCAGCAGCGCGGAGACCAGCGACGTCGCCATCGTGATGCCCGCGGACGGGCCGTCCTTGGGGATCGCGCCCTCGGGGAAGTGCACGTGGATGTCGACCTTCTGGTGATAGTCGTGCTCGAGGCCGAGGCTCTGCGCGCGCGAGCGCACGTAGCTCATGGCGGCCTGCGCCGACTCCTGCATCACGTCCCCGAGCTTGCCCGTCAGCAGGAGCTTGCCGCGCCCCGGCACCGCGCTCACCTCGGTGAGCAGGATGTCGCCTCCGTGCATGGTGACGGCCAGGCCGTTGGTGATGCCGATCTGATCGGTGTCGTCGGTGCGGCCTATGCGGTGCTTGGGCGGGCCGAGATAGCGCTCGACGGCCTTGGGGTTCACGCGGAACTTGGCCGGCTTCGAGTCGTCTCCGTCCTTGCCGCGCTCGAGCACCTCCTTGGCGATCTTGCGCGCGATCGCGGCCAGCTCGCGCTCGAGGCTGCGCACGCCCGCCTCGCGCGTGTAGCGCTGGATGATCGTGCGCACGGCGTCTGCCCCCACCTCGACGTCGAGGTCGGAGATGCCGTGCGTCTCCTTGGTCTTGGGCACGAGGTACTGCTCGGCGATGGCCAGCTTTTCCCACTCGGTGTAGCCGGGCAGCTGGATGATCTCCATGCGGTCCTGCAGGGGCACCGGGATCGAGTGGAGCGAGTTGGCCGTCGTGATGAACAAGACGTCCGACAGGTCGTAGTCGAGATCGAGGTAGTGATCGTTGAAGGTGGAGTTCTGCTCGGGGTCGAGCACCTCGAGCAGCGCTGCCGAGGGGTCGCCGCGAAAATCGGTCGACATCTTGTCGATCTCGTCGAGCAGGAACACCGGGTTCGACGAGCCCGCCTTCTTGAGCGACTGGATGATCTTGCCGGGCAGCGCGCCGATGTAGGTGCGTCGGTGGCCGCGGATCTCGGCCTCGTCGCGCACCCCGCCGAGCGACAGACGCACGAACGCGCGACCGGAGGCGCGAGCGACCGAGCGGGCGAGCGAGGTCTTGCCGACGCCCGGCGGGCCGACCAGGCACAGGATCGGGCCGCGGATCTTCTTGACCAGCGCCTGCACGGCCAGGTGCTCGAGCACGCGCTCCTTGACCTTCTCGAGGCCGTAGTGATCCTCGTCGAGGATGGTCTGCGCCTTGACGATGTCGATCTCGTCCTTGGTGCGCTCGTCCCAGGGCAGCGAGATCACCCAGTCGAGGTAGTTGCGGACGACGGTCGCCTCGGCGCTCATCGGCGACATCATCTTGAGCTTCTTGAGCTCCTTCTTGCAGCGCGAGGTGGCCTCGGCGCTCATGCGCCGTTGCCGGATCTTCTCCTCGAGCTCGGTCAGCTCCTGCTTGAATTCGTCTTGCTCGCCGAGCTCCTTCTTGATCGCGTGCATCTGCTCGTTGAGGTAGTACTCCTTCTGCGACTTCTCCATCTGCTTCTTGACGCGCGTCCGGATCTTGCGTTCGACCTGCAGGATCTCGATCTCGGCCTGCATGAGCTCGTAGATGCGCTCGAGCCGATCGCGCGCCGAGGGCATCTCGAGCAGGGCCTGGCGATCCTCGAGCTTGAGCGAGAGCTTGGGGATCAGCGTGTCGGCGAGCTTGGGCCCCTCGTCGATCGCCTGGATCGACATGAGCTCCTCGGGCGAGACGCGCTTTTGCAGCTTGACGAAGGTGTCGAACGCCTGCTGGACCTGGCGGACCAGCGCGTCGAGCTCGATCGTGCGCTCGGAGCGCTCGGCAAGCTCGGCGATCTCGGCCTCGAAGAAGGTGTCGCGCTCGAGCCAGCGGGTCACGCGTCCACGCCGCCGGCCCTCGACCAGGACCTTGACCGTGCCGTCGGCCAGGCGCAGCAGCTGCACCACGGTGCCGATGACGCCGACGTCGAAGATGTCGCCCGCCCCCGGCTCGTTGGTCTTGGCCTTCTTCTGGGCGGCGAGGAAGATTTCCTTGCCGTCGAGCGTCACCGCCTGCTCGAGCGCGCGGATCGACTTTTCACGGCCGACGAACAGCGGCACCACCATGTGCGGAAACACGATGATGTCGCGCAAGGGGAGCAGGGGCAGCGGGCGGCCGACCTTGGCATCACGGGCGCTCATGTAGGCGGATCCTCCGATCGAGTGGCGTCGATCGTAGCAGGCGGATCCCCATCGATCGAGTTTCGGGGATCAGGCCGTTTCTGGGGGGGGAGGACAGGCCCTTCCCCGCGCCGGCCGGCGGGCCCGCGGGCATGCTGGCCTCCCCGCCTGACGAGCGGCGCCGACCCTACCGGGAAGCGGGCTCGGTCCCGAGGAGAGCCAGGATTCGCTCGAGCTGCGCGCTCGCCGAGGGCAGCTCGAGGAGCGCCTGACGATCCTCGAAGCCGAGCTTGAGCCAGGACATGATCGCCGAGGCGAGCCGCGGCGCCTCGGCGGTCGCCAGGAGCGCGCTCAGGTCCTCGGGCGACATGCGCGCCTGCTGCACGCAGAAGCTGGTGAAGGCCAGACGGACCTGCTCGATGAGGGCCCCGCTGGAAGGCGCGTCTGCCTCGGGGAGCTCGGCGATCTCGGCCTCGAAGAAGTCCTCGCGCTCGATCCAGCGCGTGAGGCGGCCTCGCCGCCGAACGTAGACCAGCACCTTCAGCGGGAGCATGTCTTCCAACCGGAAGAGCTTCGCCACGGTGCCGATGCCCCCCACGTCGAAGACGTCGCCCGGGCCGACCTTGTCGCAGCGCTCCTGCCTCTGGGCGACCAGGAAGATCTCCTTGCCCTCGCGACCGACCGCTTCCTCGATCGTGCGGCACGACTTCTCGCGGCCGACCCACAAGGGCACTCGCATGCGGGGAAACACGACGAGGTCCCGCAACGGGAGCAGGGGCACCGGGCGGCTTGGCGTGTCTTCGCGGGCGCTCATGCAGCCGAATCCTCCGACAGCCTCTCGCCGATCGTAGCAAGGATCCACATCGATCGAGCCTGCGGACCAGGCCGCTCGGCCGAAGGCGCCCCTCCGTGCAGCCGCGGTTCCGGCTGCTAGGATCCTGGTGTGCGTTTCTGGAGATACATCGGCAACGTGCCTCGGTGGGTGGAGCCCTTCGTCGACTCGATTGGCCCCTGGGGTTTCGTGCTCCTGGCGCTGTGCTTGGTCGGCAGCGCGCTCACCGCGATTCACCTCTGGCGGCGCCGCCGGTGGCCCCTGTGGAAGCGTGCGCTCCTGACTCCGATGGTGTTCTTGCCCTTGCTGGGTCCCCTGTTCTACTTCGGCGTCCTGGATCCTCCCCCGCCTTGGGGATCCTCCGATTCGCCGAGCGACCACCGCACGAGCGATCTGGCGTGGCTCAAGGACCACGACCACCCCCCATGAAGCGCGCCCCGCTCCGGTCTACGGGGGCGTCGGCGCAGGCGCAGGCGGCACCCACCGGATGAACGTCGACGGCTGCACCTCGTCGCGTAGCCACAGGGCGCCGCCGCCGCCAGCGGCCAGGAGCGCGCCGCCGATCGTGGTCAGCCAGAAGCCGCGCATGTAGTGCGTGCTGTCCTTGAGGTCACTGACGCCGTTGTCGGGCATGTAGAAGGTCGGGTTGTCGTCGGTCTTGACCAGATCGCGCACGCCGAAGGCCATCACGACCGCGCCGACCACCGCGCCGCCAAAGAGGACCCAGCGAAGCGTGGCCCGGTCACGCTTGACGCCGAGGATGCCCTGGTAGACCGCGCCGTCCGCGCCCACCTCGACCGTCAGCGTCTCCTCGCGATCGTCTGGCGCCACGAGGTGGAGCCGATGGGGCCCCGGCGGCAGATCCACCGCGCAGGGCGACAGGCACACGAACCGCTCGCCCTCGGGCTCGACGACGGAGACGCGCGCCGGCCCGTTGAGCGCATCGACCAGGATGCGCCCCTGCCCCGCCGCGAGCGGCCCTGGCGGCTCCTGCAGCACGGGCGCATAGCGTGGCGGCGGCGACGGGGCCGGCAGCTCGAGCACGCAGCCGAGCTCGAGCGCGCATCCGAGCGACAGGGGCACAATCCATCTGCCTATCCACATATAAATCTCATCTCCCCAGCCTGCCGGGCAGCTCGGCCAGCACGTAGGCCAGGATCGCCAGCACGGTCGCGCCACGGCGTACGTCATCCGGCCGCACCTTGTCGAGCGTGTCGGCCTGGGTGTGGTGGATGTCGAAGTAGTGCGTCTCATCCGTCAGGTAGCCGAAGGTCGGCACCTTGGCGGGCTCGAGCGCGCTGATGTCGCTGCCCCCCTTGCCCGCCACGATCCGCGAGAGGCCCGTGCCCGCGAACAGCGGCAGGTATGCGGCCAGCGCCTCGACGGCCGCGCCCTCGACGGTGAAGGCCGAGGGGGCATAGCCCCCCGCGTCGGACTCGATGGCCGCGACGTGCTGACCGAGCTCGGTTGCGTGGTCCCGGGTGTAGGCCTCCGCGCCGCGCAGGCCGTTCTCCTCGTTGGTGAAGAGGACGACGCGGACGGTGCGCCGCGGGCGCAGGTGGGCCTTTCGCAGGATGGTGAGCGCCTGCATCACCATCACCGTGCCCGCGCCGTCGTCGTGCGCGCCCTGGCCGACGTCCCACGAATCGAGGTGCGCGCCGAGCAACACGATCTCGTCGGGGCGCTCGCGGCCGCGCAGCTCGGCGATCACGTTGGCGCTGGTGGCGTCGGGGAGCTTGTGCGCGGCGAGCGACAGGCGCACGCGAACCGGCCCCCGCCTGCCCAGACGCGCAAGCAGATCGGCGTCCTCGGTCGCGAGGGCCGCCGCGGGAATGGGTGCCTGGGTACCAAAGCGTGTGCCGCCCGTGTGCGGCGTGCGCAGGCTGCGCTGCGTGAGCGAGCGCACCAGCACGGCGATGGCGCCTTGCCGGGCCGCCTGCGCCGGGCCGGCGCCGCGCATCGGGCCCACCTCGCTGTAGCGATCGAAAGAGCTCCCGTGCGTGCCCATCGGGCCGTCGAGGAGCGCGATCTTGCCGCGCACCTTGCCCCCGAGCTTGCCGAGCTCCTCGAGCGAGCCAGCGCGCACCACCTCGGCCTCGAGGCCACCCGCGGGCGTCGCCCCCGAGCCGCCGAGGGCGATCGCGGCGAGCTCGCGCCGGACCGGGGCGACCACCTGGGCGGAGATGGGCCCGCGCACCCAGTGCGGCACCTGGACGGCGTCGGTGCGGACCGCCTCGTGCCCGTCCGCGCGCAGGACCTCGGCCGCCCATGTCACCGCGGCGTCGAGCGTGGGCGAGCCCGACAGCCGGTGCCCGATGCGATCGCACAGGTGCTCGAGCTTGGCGTAGGCCGCGTCGTCCTCGTCCCCGACGCGCCGGATCTTGCGAGCAGCCTCCAGAAATGCGGCGTCGGGAGCAGGCGCCAGGGGTGGCGCGAGCAGCCAGAGCGCGACCGCGAGCCCTGCCCCCACGTCAGCCCGGTTGCTGCTGCATGCGCGCCTTCTGGATGTCCTGCATGAGGCTCATGAGCAGGCGCGGGTCCATGAAGACGTTGAGGTTCGGCGCGAGCGCCTTGGCATAGCGATCGAAGTACAGCATCTGCTTGGTGATGAGGACGAATTCCCTCGGCATCTGCACGCGGTGGCGCACGCTGATGCGGTTGATCTTGGGCAGGAGCTCCGCGTACTTCAGCTCGGACACGCTCTGCGCGAGGATGGGCTTGTACACGCGCTCGAGATCCGCGACCCAGGCGTCCATGTCGACCTCGGCCAGCACGGCGCCCATGTCGCGGATGACGGTCGCGAGCTGGCGGTAGTTGCCGGTGGAAAAAGCGATGAGGTAGTCGGTGACCAGGCGGCGCTGGCGCTCGTCGAAGCGCCCCACGATGCCGAAGTCGAGAAAGCCGATGTCCTCGTTGTCGAGCAGCATGAGGTTGCCGGCGTGCACGTCGCCGTGGAAGAAGCCGTAGAAGACCACGCACTGGAACCACGCGCGCATGCCGAGCACGAGCTTGCTCTCGGCATCGAAGCCGCGTGTGCGGATGGTGGCGACGTCGTCGACACGCGTGCCGGAGAAGCGCTCCATGCACAGGACCCGCGCGGTCGTGTACTCCCAGCACGGTTTGGGCGCGCGGATCTCCTTGTGCCCGAGCTCGGCCATGATGCGGTTGAACGAGTCGAGGTTCTCGGCCTCCTTTCTGAAGTCGAGCTCCTCGCTCAGCGTGGCGGACAGGTCCGCGATGATGCCCACCGGGTTCGCGAGCTCGACGTCGCGCACGAGCTTCTGGATCCAGCGGGCGAGAAAGCGCAGGATGCGCATGTCGGCGGCGATGCGCGCGGCGATGCCGGGGCGCTGGACCTTGACCACGATCGAGCTTCCGTCGGCGAGGCGCGCGGTGTGCACTTGCGCGATCGAGGCGCTGGCGAGCGGCTCGGGATCGAGCTCCTCGAGGTCGGAGGCCCGGGTGCCGAGCTCCTCGTCGATGGTGGTGCGCACGCGCGCGAAGTCGAACGGGCGCACGCGGTCGAGGCATCGCTGGAATTCTTCTGTGTACCGGTCGGGGAACAGGCCTGGCGACGACGCGATGACCTGGCCGAGCTTGAGGAAGGTCGGCCCCATGTCCTCACACAAGAGGCGCAGCCCACGCGGCGTATTGAAGGCGATCGTGGGCAGGCGGTAGGTGAGGAAGACGAAGAACGTCCAGATGCGCCGCGTCGGGGGCCAGGCCAGCGTGACCGCGCAGAAGCTGACGAGGACCCAGACCGCCCAGTGCAAGTGCATCGGCCGAAGCCTACTCCAAAGGCAGGCGGGAGCGGCCGATCGCAAGCTAGGCAGAAACGCGTAGACCCCGCGCCAGCGCTCTGGGTCCGGTCCTGGTCCCCTTCCCGGTCCCGAGCGTCCGGCTCCTCGGCCGCAGCGGCTGAGCCAGCTCGAATACCGGCTTCGGATCGGGACCGGGACCGGCTTCGGATGGCGGCGGATCAATGCGACTCTGTCTAATCGCCGACCTGGAGCCAGCCGCCCCAGAAGAGGGGATGGATGCGGCCCCTCTTCTTGGCCTCGGTCATCACGGCGAGCTGCGCGCGGCGGAGCGCCTCGGCGGGGCGCGCACCTTGGGCGAGCGCCTCGTGGAGGTGGATCGCGATGCGGGTGCTCTCGGGGGCGCCGTTGGCCCACAGGGTGTGGGTGACCCGCAGCGCGCCCGCGTCCAGGAACGCGCGCTCGAGCGCCGCGATGCCGACGCCGCGCTCGGTCTCGCCCTCGGCGCCCGTGTCGGTGCCGGAGACGACGACCAGGGCCGTGCCCCGTAGATCGAGCGCGGACAGCTCGAGCGCGGTCGCATACCCGTCGTCCCCGCCGCCGGACGGGCCACCGGCGCCCGAGAGCGCCAGGCCGGAAAAGAGCAGCGGATTGACCTTGAGGACCTCTCCTTCGTCGTCGCTCGACAGGCTCCCCCGCTCGCTGGTCGGCGGCAGGCACTTCTCGGACACGAAGTAGCCCTGCAGCGCGAGGTGGACGAGGCGACGGCCGGGGGCGAGCCGGCGCAGCTCGGCCTCGGTGGCGTCTGCGCCGCGGGCGATGCGCGCGGCCTTGCCGTGCAGCGACGCCAGCGCCTCGAGCTCCTTTTTCGCCTCGGGCATGGCGGGCCAGACGGTGCCGCCGAGCTTGGCGCAGGCGCTCGTCGCGGGCCAGGTCGGGCCGCCCTCCCCGCCGGTCTTGCCGGCCGGCTCGACATCGCCGAGCAGCAGCACATCGCGGCCGGGCTGGCCCTCGGGCCGCACGAGATCCCGCGGGGCCTGCAGGTGCACGATCGGCAGCTCCTCGATCAGGTAGCGCCGGTGCGAGCCGGACAGCAGGCCAAAGGGAACCGCCACGAGCGGCCCGGCGGGCGAGACGTAGAGCGTGCGGACCTCGCCGACCGCCTTGACGAGCGGCTGCAGGACCAGCGCCCGCAGGCGGCGCGAGTGGAAGTAGGTCAGCGCCTCGCGGCCCACGGGCGAGGCGCCCTTGGCGAGGTCGGCCGCGTCGTCGTCGACGCGCTTTCGCAGCGCCTTGACGGTCTCCTTGACCGGATCCAGGGCGCCGAGGTCCACGAAGGCGACGCGGCATTCGCGCTGCCGGGTCACCGTGGCGAAGAGCTTGCCGGCGGTGACGACGTAGTCGATCAGCACCGCGTCGGCGGGCAGCGCCTCGCAGATGGCCTGCGCGGTCGGGTCGTCCACCGGATCGCCGATGGCGCGCAGGCGCTCCTGGCCGAGCTTGCCTGCGATGCGCTGCTCCTCGCTCCGGAGCCTTCGCAGCAGCGTCTGCCTGGTCGGATCGAGCGGGGCAGGGCTCGTGACGAGCTCGGCCGCCTCGGCGCGCAGCTTGGCGAGGTCCGCGAACGCCTGCCGCATCGCGGCGGACGGGCCCGCCGCCGCGGCCGTGCGGTCGCCGCCGGACAGCGCGAGCTCGAGGCCCTTCCAGCGCGCGCTCGTGTAGAGCGCCACCCACGGCGCCAGCGAGTCACTGGCGTAGACGGCGGCCTGCGAGAGCGCCGCGCTCCGGAGCTCCCGGAACACCGCGGTGCGCCGGCCCGCGACCGGCACCGAGCGCAGGAGTGTCACGATCCAGCGCTCGATCGCCTGCGCGCGGAGCAGGTGATCGGTCGCCTTGTCTCCCTCGCCCAGGCCCGCCTCTGCGCCGCCGAGCGCGGCCAGGGCCGATGCCGTCAAGAGATGGTCGCTTCCGTAGAGGCGCTCCTTGATGGCGAGCGCCTGCTCGAGCTCGCGCCTGGCGTCGCGCAGCTGGCCGCGCTCGAAATAGAGCGCCCCGAGCCGCTCGAGGTCGCGCGCCGCGAGCGGACCGCGGGGCTCGAGGCGGCGATCGATCGCCAGCGCCTTGCGCACCAGCGCGAGCGCGTCCTCGGGCTTGCCGGTGCGCTGCTTCCACTCGGCGAGCAAGAGGTAGCGGCCCGCCAGCGTCGGGTCGGAGTCCCCGAGCACCTTGACCTCGTCGGCGATCACCTGCTCGAGCAGGCGCGTGCCGGTCTGCAGGTCTCCGCCGTCGCCGGTGACGCGCGCGAGCGCAGCCCGCGCGGACAGGGTCTTCGGGTGCTGCGCGCCGAGGCGCTTTTCGGTCGTGGCCACGGCCTGGTCGAGCACGGCTCTGGCGCGCGGGCGATCCCCTTGCGCCGCCAGGAATTCACCGAGCGCCCCCCGCGCCTCGGCCGTGGGCAACGCGTCGGGCCCGAGGCGCGACTCACGCACCGCCACCGCGCGCTCGAAGGCTTCCCGGGCCTGCACCAGCTCGCCTGCGTCCGCGTACATTGCGGCCACGCCGAGCGACAGCTCCGCCACGCGCGGATGCTCGGGGCCCACCGCGCCGATCACGATCTCGACGGCGCGCTCGCGTCGCTCACGGGCCCTGGCCAGATCCCCCTGCTTCTGATCGAGCGCGGCCAGCCGCTCGATCGCGCGGCCGAGCGCCGGGCCGTAGAGCGCGTTCTTCTGCGCCGCCCCGGCGCGCTCGAGCGCGAGCACGGCGCGGTCGAGGCCGGAACGCGCGCCCTGCGCGTCGCCTTGCTGGGCCAGCACCTGCGAGAGCTCGACCCGGCACACCGCGGTCTCGGGGGCGTCGGGGCCGAGGGTCTGCTCGTAGGCGGACATCCCGCGATCGAGGTAGCCGCGCGCCGAGGCCCAATCACCTTTGGCGACCAGCACCGTCCCCACCGCGCAGGCGCTCTCGGCGGCCTCGCGGGTCGCGCGCCGCGACAGGCGCTCGCGCTCGAGCAGGGAGCGCTCGAGCACCTCGCGCGCCTTGACCAGCTCGCCCGCGTCGAGGTACGCGCGGCCGAGCTGCACCAGCGCCGAGAGCGTCTCGGGGGCATGGGGGCCGCGCTCGGTCTCGAGGATCTTCACGGCCTGCTCCGCCACGGGCACGGCCCGTTCGAAGAAGCCCGCCTGCGACTGCCCACGCGCATCCGCGAGCAGGCGCTCGGCGCGCTCGAGCTCGGGGCCGTGGCGTCGCCCGCAGGCGAGCGCGAGCAGGAGCACCGCGGCCCTTTGGGGGATTCGACTCGGCACGGAGCGGGGCGGGCGCAAGCGCGGGTCGATTCTACCGCGCGCCTCCATCGCCCGATCATCGAAGCGCGGGTGCCGTCTGCCTTGAGCGGGTTCCCCCGCGCACCGCCTCCGGCTACGCTGCGCGCCGGACATCGGGTGTCGTCCACGAAATCGAAGGGGTAGACTGTGGTTCCCGCGAGCAAGCGAACCGCGACCGACGACGGCCGCGAGACCCAAGGAGGCGAGTCATGTCGCAGGCAATGACGATGAGCGGAACGCTCGAGAGCAAGAAGACCAGCGCCCGGCCCGAGCTCGACCAGGCGGTCGCAGCGGTCCGGGCCAAGGCGGACGAATTCGCGCGGCTGCCGGTGCGGGCGCGCGTCGCGCTGCTCCGCGAGATCATCCCGCGCATCGTCGCCGAGGGCCCGGCCTGGGTCGCTGCCGGCTGCCAGGCCAAGGGCATCGCGCAGGGCTCACCCGTGGCCGGCGAAGAGTGGCTCGCCGGCGTCACGATCACCGTGCGCACGGCGCGCCTGCTCGCCGAGTCCCTCGAGTCGATCGCCGAGCGCGGCAAGCCCTCGTTCGGCACCAAGGTGCGCGTGCGCGCCGACGGCCGCATCGAGGCCGACGTCTTCCCGGCGTCCACGTTCGACCAGCTGCTCTTCGGCGGCATCAAATCGCACATCCTGTTCGAAAGAGGCCTCTCCCTGTCGCAGCTGCGGGACCGGCAGGCCTCCTTCTACAGTCACCAGAACCCCGAGGGCCGGGTCGCGCTGATCCTCGGCGCGGGCAACGTCTCCTCGATCCCGGCCACCGACGTGCTCGACAAGATGTTCGTGCACGGCCAGGTGTGCGTGCTCAAGGTCAACCCCGTGAACGAATGGGTCGGCCCGTTCCTCGAGCGCGCCTTCGCGCCGCTCGTGCAGCGCGGCTACCTGCGCTTCGCCTACGGCGGCGGCGACGTGGGCGCGTACCTGGTCGGCCACACCGACGTCGACGAGGTGCACATCACGGGCAGCGACAAGACGCACGACCTCATCGTGTGGGGCCCGCCGGGGCCTGATCGCGATCGCAGGAAGGCCGCGCGCGATCCGCTGCTCAAGAAGAAGATCACGAGCGAGCTCGGCAACGTCTCACCGGTCATGATCGTGCCAGGCCAGTACACGGACGAGCAGCTTTGGTTCCAGGCGCGCAGCGTGGCCACGATGGTCACGAACAACGCGTCGTTCAACTGCAACGCCGGCAAGATCCTGGTCACGTCGAAGGGCTGGGCGCAGAGGGGGCGCTTCCTCGATCTGCTGCAGAAGGCGCTCGACTCGGCGCCGCTCCGGAAGGCCTACTACCCGGGCGCGTTCGATCGCTACGCGGACCTGACGGGAGGGCGCCAGATCATCAAGATCGGCACCCCATCGGGCGACCAGCTGCCGTGGACCCTCATCCCCGAGGTCGACTCCAGCCGCGCCGACGAGAAGCTGTTCGTGACCGAGCCGTTCTGCGCCATCATCTCGGCCACGACCCTGTCGTCGTCGGATCCAGCGGCGTTCCTGGTGGAGGCCACGCGCTTTTGCAACACGCGCCTTTGGGGCACGCTCAACGCGGCGATCACGCTGCCGCGTGAGCTCGAGAAGGACCCCGCCATCGCGCGCGCCCTCGACCAGGCCATCGTGGATCTCGAGTACGGCAACGTGGCCATCAACCACTGGCCGGCGCTCTGCTATGGCCTCGTGACGCCGAGCTGGGGCGGGCACCCGAAGGCCACGCTCGAGGATGTCCAGAGCGGCATCGGCTTCATCCACAACACCTTCATGCTCGAGGGCATCGAGAAGTCGGTCGTGCGCGGCCCCCTCGTCGTCAAGCCCAAGCCAGCGTGGTTCTTCGACCACAAGACGGTGCACCGCCTCGGCAAGAAGCTGGTGGACTTCGAGGCCGAGCCGAAGTGGTGGAAGCTCCCGCCGCTCGTCGCGGAGGCGGTTCGCGGGTAGCTACTCTAGATCCGCACGCCCAGGAAGAACCCCGGCCAGACGCGCACGTGGCGACCGCTGCGCGTCTCGGCGTAGCTCGGGCCCGCAAGGACCAGGTCCTTGCCATCGTCCTTGTCCGACGAGTAGACGTTGAGCGCCGGACCGCCAAACAAGCCGAGGTGATCGGACGCCTGCCAGCCGAACGACAGCCGGAACCGAAGCAGGGCCGGCTGCCCTTCGGTGTCCTCGCCGCGGCCGATCGCCAGCGCGGACACGTCGAGCGAGCTCCACACCGACTCCGTGATCGGCAGGTGCCCGCCGAGGCCGACGCCGGCCTGCCAGCGCGCCTTGCCGTCCGACGGCGTCACGCCCGCGGAGAGCAGCGAGTACACGTGACGGCTACCGATCTGCAGTCCCAGGTTGGAGAGCGCCGTGTCGCTGCCCCACACCTGGCCGTGTAGCATGCCCTTTCGCACCCAGGACACGATGCCGATGGGCGCGCCCTCCACGTCGTCGGCCACGTTGACCAGGCCAATCTGCGCGCCCCGGACCTTGCCCGTCGCGACGTTGACCAGGCCCAGCTGCAGACCCTCGATCGAGCCGCCCACGTTGACGATCCCGACCTGGCTGCCGTGCGCGTCGGTCGAGCGCGTCACCGCCGCGAGCTGCACGCCGACCAGCGCCTCCGTCCACGCCAGGCCATAGGCGGCCTGGAAGCCGCGCACCCCGCGGGACGCCCAGCTCGCGCCCCCCGCCAGCTGCGCGCCCTCGACGCGAGCCTTGACGACGTTGGCCCCGCCCGCCAGCTGCGCGCCCTGGAAGCTGCCGCCGACCAGGTTCGCGCCCGTGGCCAGCTGGAACCAGCGCGCGTCCTCGAGGATCCAGTTCAGGCCCAGGCCCAGCTCTGCACCCTCGAGGCGAGCGGCTTGCCCCACCAGGTTGAGCGAGAACTGCTCGATGGTGCGCGGGCTGTCTTCTCCCGCCAGGCTCACGGTCGGCAAGAGCGACAGGTTGAACGGCAGCCGCTTGTATTCGCGCAAGGGCACGGTCGCCACCGCCTCGGGCCCGCCGCGCAGGGCCACCGCCTCGGGCACCTGCTCGGTGAAGCGTTCACCGCCGATGCGCGCGCGGCCGCCCGCCGCGACACGCAGCTCGAGCGCGAAGACCTTGCCTCCGCGGTCGAGCGTCACACGGTACTCGCCCGGCTCGAGGCCGAGCTCGATCGCCTGGGTCGGCGACTTCGTGACCTCCACGACGAGGTGCCCGCGTTGGTCGCGCACGAACAGACGCCCCTCCACCTCGCGGGCGACCAGGAGCCCCGCGGAGGTCTGACGCAGGTCCGTCATCACGAGGTCCCCGGTGCC
>JAHFDS010000289.1:3132-10498 GCA_023248855.1 Myxococcales bacterium | reverse complement strand
CGTCGAGCGCGGCGGCCCAGGACCTCGCGATCGTGCGCCTCTTGCAGAACCGGCCAGCCGAGGCGGAGCGCACCCTCGGGCCGTGGCTCGACCGTCCCGGGGCCGTGCCGGCGGCGATCGCACGCGCGTACGCGCGGGCGCTCGAGACGCGCGGGGAGCTCGCGGGCGCGCTCACGGCGCTGTCGCGGGCCGAGCCCGGCTCCGACGTGGGCGTGATCGGGCAGCGGATGCGGATCGAGCTCCTGCTCGATCGACCCGACCGGGCGCTCGTGGCCCTCGGGCCTTCACCTCCCCCTGCCGAGCTGCGTCGCCTGGCAGCCGTCGCGGCGCTCGGCGACCTCGACCGTCAGGTGAGCGGCACCGCGCCCGCGGCAGAGCTCGGTCGGGCCCTCGAGCTCGCGCGTGCCCGCGCAGAGCATCTGTCGCCTCGGGAGCGGCGCTATCTGGGGCTGCTCGAGGGCTCGGTCCTCTTGCGCCAGGGTCAGCCGCAGAAGGCCGAGCGCCTGGTCGCGCAGCTCGGCGACGCCTCCGACGACCTGGCCGGAGCCCTCGAGGCGCTGCGGGCCAGGGCCGCGTACGCGGCGGAGGAGTACGACCGCGCCTACCGGCTCGCGTCCGCCGGCCTCGCCCGTGCCTCCGGGGAGCAGGGCGAGCGTGAGGCGCTGCGCGAGATCGCCGGCATGTCGCTGCTCGCCACCGCCGCGCAGGCGCACCAGCAGGGGCTGGCCGCGCGGGCCAGCGAGGCCGTCCGCCGGGCGGCGCGCTTTCTGCCGGCGGACTCCCCGGATGCCCAGCTGGCCGAGGCCGTGCTCGCGCATGCAGCAGGGAAGCGTGCGGCCGCCGAGCGCGCGCTGCGACGCGTCCCCGTCACCCACAGCCCCGAGCTGCTGGCAAACCTCGGCATCCTCGCCGAGGAGGCGGGCGACGCGCGGGCGGCGCTCGACTACTTCCGCCGCTACCTCGGTCGCAATGGACGCAACGCGCGCCGGGTCAAGCGCTGGGTCGAGGTCAAGCAGGCGCTGCTCGAGCTCGAGCAGGAGCGGTGATGGTGCGTGCTCCAGAACGCTGGCGGACTGCCCTTTGCACGACGGTCCTCCTCTTGTGCACGGGGCGCGCCGGCGGTGCGCCAGCGGCGCCCGCGGATTTCCAGCGCGAGATCGACGAGCTGACCCGCTCGAGCGAGCTCGAGCACGACTTCTCGGTCGACCCCCGATCGCTGTCGGGCCCGGCGACGGACGAGGTCGCGCCCGGTGCCGAGGAGGGCATCGTCGTCTATGCCGCCACCCGATCGCCCCAGCGCATCGAGGAGGCACCCGCCATCATCACCGTGCTCACGCGCGATGATCTGGCGGCCTGGGGCTATCAGTCGATCGAGGACGTGCTCCGCCACCAGGTCGGCTTCCACGTGGTGGACGATCACACGCTGCCCAACCTGGGCGTGCGCGGCACCTCGGGAGGCCTGCGGGCGGACAGCGGGATCATCAAGGTGATGATCGACGGTCGGTCGATCGCCTTCCGCTCGACCGCAGGGAACTGGCTCGGCATCGAGCTCGTGCCGATGTCTGCCGTCGAGCGCATCGAGATCATCCGCGGCCCCGCCTCCGCGGTGTACGGCGCGGACGCGTTCCTGGGGGTCGTCAACGTCGTCACGCGGCACGGGGCCGACCTGTCCGGCGCCGACACGCGCCTGCAGGGCGTGGCGAGCGGCAAAGAGCCAGGCTTCGGCGTCGATCTCGCGGGGGGCACCCGGTATGGGCGCTTCGACCTGCTCGCGAGCGCCCGCTTCCTGCGCGAGGATCGCTCCGGGCTCGCGCTGCCCACGACCTCGCCGGCGCCGGTCATCGTGCCCTACAGCGAGGGACGCCGGGACAGCACCGGCCTCGATCGGATGGGCGGTGTCGGGCTCTTCCGCGCGACCTATCAGCGCAGCGCCCGCGAGTCCGTGGCGGCGACCGGCTACCTGTCGTGGCTCGACCGGGGCGCGGAGTTCGCGGACTGGGCGCAGCTCGCGCACGGCCTCGACACCCGCGGCCAGCCGGCCGAGAACCGCGTCTCGCTCATGCACGGCCTGTTCGAGCTGAGTGGGATCTGGGGCCTGGGCGAGCGCCTCGATCTGACGTTCGGCGCTGCCACCTTCGCCGGCGCACCGACCTCACGCGACCGCATCGAGGTGGGCAGTGACCTCTATCGCATTCGCCGCGAGCTCGGCTACCGCGGCGCCGACGCGGAGCTCGGCGTGCGCTACCGGCCCTTGCCGAGCCTGACGATGACCGTGGGGGCGAGCCTCTCCTACGACTCCGAGACGCTGCCGTCGATCCTCCACGTGCTCAAGCGCGACGCGGGCGATCTCCCGGCCGGCTCGGTGCGCGAGCAGACCTCGACCCGCCAGGGCAACACCGAGCTCGTCAACCCTGGCGCCCTGCTGCAGACGCTGTGGACGGTCGCGCCCGGGGTGGGCCTCTCCGGAGGCCTGCGCTACGACCACCACAACATCTACGGCAGTCAGCTGTCGGGGCGCCTGGGTGCGGTCGTCAGCCCGAGCACGCGGGTGCACGTCAAGCTGCTCTACGGCAGCGCCTTCAAGGCGCCCTCTCCGGTGCTCCTCTACGGAGTGCCGCTCGTGCCGGGAGACATCCTCGGAAACCCCAACCTGCGGCCGCAGTTCGTGCACACCTTCGAGGGTCAGGTGTCCGTGCAGCCGCTCTCGGGCGTCAGCCTGGCCACCGGGCTCTCCTACAACTTCCTCGAGGACCAGGCGGAGTTCACGCGCCAGGGCATCAACACGGTGGCGCGGAACGTAGCCGAGGCCGGGATCCTGTCCTGGGAGAGCGAGCTTTCGGTGCGCTACAAGCAACACGCGCGCGGCTACGCCAACCTCGCCTACCTGCCGATCACGAACCGCGACCTGGGGGAAGAGGGCTATCGCGCGCAGCTGGTCGGCGCAGGGTTGCCCGCGTACCCACGGACCGTGGTCAACACGGGCCTTCTGGCCAGGGTGCCCGGGCTGCCGCTCCGGGCCGGCCTCGAGGGCTCCTTCATCGGCCGCCGGCGCGCCAGCGACACCAACGTCCTCGAGCGCACCGCGGTCTACTCCCTCGATTCGTACTTCCTGCTAGGGGGCACCGTCTCGACGCAGGGCCTGCATCCCATCCGCGATCGGGAGACGGTCGTGCGTGTGGTGGCCAGAAACCTCCTCGACCACCGCGGCGAGGAGCCGGGCTTCACCGGCATCGACTATCCCCTGCAGGGCCGGTGGGTACTGCTCGAGCTACTGCAGCAGCTGTGATCCGCCTGGCGCGCGGGCGTTTCGTCAAGACGGCGGATCGAGCAGGAACACGAGGTACCGCTCGGGCATCTCGTCGAAGGTCATGAGGCTCTGGCAGGTGGGGCAGGCCGCTTCCGGTGCCGCGCCCCTGGCGAGCCCAGGCCGGTTCGGCTCGACCTCGATGCAAAGGGGCGCCCGCAGACCGCACCGACCGCACGCGTAGGGGCAGAAGAACGACTCCACGGGGGCTCGGGCGTCGCGGATCATGTTGAGCTGCATGACCATCGCCTCCGAGCACCGCTGGAGGATCACCGTGGCCCCGTCGCTCTTGAGCTGGCGCAACAAGCGGGTCCAGGAGCGGATGCCGAGCGAGTTGACGAACGTGACCCCCTCGAGGTCGATCGAGACGCGCCCGCGAACCACACCGACCAGCTCGCGCAGATCGGCGCTTCCGTCCAGGTAGCCCACGAGCTGCAAGTGGCTCTGGTGGTCCTCCACCGAGACCGTGACCTCGAGCCGCCCCATCTTCCGGGTGACCCCCTTCAGGCCAGGAGAGCTCATCTGGGCGAAGGATAGCGCAGTTTGGGTTGGCGGATGGCGCGCCCGTTTCATCACCGCCCCAAGGTGGTGGCCAGCTGGCGCTGCGAAACGGATCTACACTGGAGCGGTTCCAACATGCCGTCCTCCTTGCCTTTGTGCCCCGTCCCGCCGGCTGCCGCCGGGGCCAGGCGCGCGGTCGGCTCTTTTCCATGACGGATTTCGAGGGTGGCCCCAATCCCCGGGGTGTGAGCTATGAGGGCGCAGCGGCCCTGTCCGGCCTGGAGGACCGCCCCCAGGAAACCGGTGCAACCGCGGAGGCCTTTCGGCTCCTTTATGAGCGTGAATTCGAGTACGTGCTCCGGACGCTGCGCCGCCTCGGCATTCGCCAGGCGGACGTGGAGGATCTCGTCCACGAGGTGTTCATCGTGGTGCACCGCCGCCTGGGCGACTACGACCCTGGCCGACCGATCCGCCCCTGGCTCTTTGGCATCGCATACCGGGTCGCGAGCGACCACCGCCGCCGCGCGCACGTCCAGCGCGAGGTCGGCGTCGACGTCCCCGACGCCACCTGCCCGGCGCCCGGCCCCGAGGCGCTCGCGCAGACCGCCCAGGCGCGCGATCTGGTGCTGTCCGCGCTCACCGAGCTCGACCTTCCGTTTCGCGCCGCGCTGGTGCTGCACGACCTCGACGGCTGTACGGCTCCCGAGATCGCGCGCGTGCTCGAGATCCCGCTCAACACCGTCTACTCGCGGGTGCGCCTGGCGCGCGAGAAGTTCGCCGCCGCGGTCACGCGCCGGAGCAGCCGAGGCAAGGCCCGATGAGCGCTGACCAGATCACGCCGCTCGATCGGGGCCTCGACGCGCTGCTGGCCGCGGAGCGCGCCCTGCCAGCCGAGCCGGCCGCCAAGGCCCGCGTCCTCGCGCGGCTCGAGGCGTCGCTCGCGCTGCCCCCTCGGGGCGGGGCGGCCGCACCCGTCGCTGCGGGCGCCGGCAAGTGGCTCGCCCTGGTCGCCGCGCTGGTGGTTGGAGGGGGCGTGGTGGGGTTTGTGACGCTGCGACCGGGTCCACCGCCGCCGCCCGTGCGCGCCGAGATCCCTTTTTCGGTGCCCCTGCCGGAGACGACCGCCGACCGTGTCGTCCCGGCGGTACCGGCCGCATCGGCGGCTCCGACCACGCCGGCGCCGGCCCAGGTCCCGGCGCCGCGCGCGCCCGCCCACGCGGCCAGCAACGAGGGCAACCTGGCCGCCGAGCGAGCGCTGATCGAGTCCGCCCGTCGCGCGATGGTCGGCGGGCATCCGCTCGATTCCCTCGCCCTGCTCGGCAAGCACCAGCGTCGCTTCCCGCATGGGCGCCTGGTGGAGGAGCGCGAGGTGCTCGCGATCCAGAGCATGGCCCGCACCGGCGACCTCGACGGCGCGCGCAGCCGCGCCGCCCGCTTTCGCGTGCGCTTCCCCTCGAGTATCCAGCGCTCCGTGATCGACGCGACCGTCGGCCAGTAGCTTAAGATCTCCCTGTTTGCGTCCCCTCGGCCTGTGGCTCGTGCTCTTGGTCGGCTGTGACGAGGAAGTCGACGTCGGTCGCCCGCGTACGATCGACGCCGCCCCACGCGTGGACGCAGCGCCCGACGCCCGGCCCGACGCGGCCCCCCGCACCGACGCCGCCCCTTTGCCCCCGGTGGGCGCCCTCAAGCCGCGCGGCTGCGCCGCCGCCCCTGGAGGCCGATGATCCCCCTTGCGCTCCTCGTCGCCCTCGCGGAGCCCGACGCGCAACCGGCGCTCGTCCCCCTCGGGCCGCCGCTGCGCACCGAGGTCCGCTACGCGACCGCGGACAACTTCACCGGCGCGCCGCTGCCGGGCTACTGCAAGCCGATTGCACTGCTCCACCCGACGGTCGCCGCCGCGCTCGCCGGCGTCGCCGCGACGCTCGCCAAGCGCCAGCTGGGCCTGCTCGTCTACGACGCCTACCGCCCGGTCCGCGCCACCCGCGCCATGGTGGCCTGGGCGCGCCGCACGCACCGCGAATGGGTGATCGAGAAGGGCTACGTGGCCGAGCGCTCGGGCCACAACCTCGGCACGACGGTCGACCTCACGCTGGTCGAGCTCAAGAGCGGAACGCCCCTCGACATGGGCACTCCCTGGGACCACTTCGGCGCCGCCGCCCACACGCGAAATGCCCGGGGCGCCGTGCTCGAGCGCCGGCTCCTGCTCGAGCGCGCCATGCTCGACGCGGGCTTTCGGCCGCTACGCAACGAGTGGTGGCACTTCTCGTACCCGCTGGCCGGCATCGAGCCGCGCGACGAGCCCATCGGCTGCGAGTCGCCCTAGCAGAAACGCGTAGACCCCGCGCCAGCGCTCTGGGACCGGTCCCGGTCCCCTTCCCGGTCCCGAGCCTCCGGCTCCTCAACCGCAGCGGCTCAGCCAGCCCGAATACCGGCGGATCGGGACCGGGAGCGGGACCGGGACCGGATGGCGCCGGATCAATGCGACTCTGCTGCTTAGTTCCCCGGCTTGGTCATCTTCGGCTTGCCCCGGGAGACCAGCTTGAGCTCGGGGCTCACGTCAGGCACCACAGCGCGCACCTGCTCGGGGTTCTGCACGTCGACGAACGTCCAGGTCTTGCCGCCGTCGCGCGATACCCCGAGCAGCGTGGACTCGATCTCTGCCTCGCTGATCGGTCCGGCCATGCGCACCTGCGTCGGCAGCGTGACCTGGATGGTCTTGTCGCCCACGCGCGCCGCCTGCGTCGGCTCGCCGAGCTTGACCGACCGCAGCTTGACGCCCCCCGCCTGCTTCTTCATGAAAGCGAGGGCCTTTTCCTTGCCACCCATGCGCTCGACCAGCGTGGGGTAGGTGTACTCGAGCACCTTGGCCCAGTCCCCGCGCTTGGCGGCCTCCTGCATCTTCGCGGCGCTCTTCTTCGCCGCCTGGAGCGTCGCCGGCGGCACCGACGGCTCCAGCGCGAAGGCGGGCGTGCACCAGGCGAGCAGGGCGAAGATCCATCGAATCGAGCGAGCGTCCATGGACCCATCGTACACTCGGCCGCATGTCCTCCGCCTCCGGCGTGCACGCGCTGCCCCTGCTGCTCGGGGCGCTCTGCGTGGCCGCGCTCGCCTACCGCTACTACGCGGCCTTCCTCGCCGCCCGCGTGATGGTCCTCGACGACAGCCGAGTCACCCCCGCACATCGCCTCGCCGACGGCCACAACTACGTGCCCACCAACCGGTGGGTCCTGTTCGGGCATCACTTCGCGGCCATCACCGGCGCCGGTCCGCTGGTCGGCCCGACGCTGGCGGCGCAGTTCGGGTGGCTGCCCGGCTACCTCTGGATCCTCGTCGGCGTGGTCCTCGGCGGCGCCGTGCACGACTTCGTCATCCTGGTCGGCTCGGTCCGCACAGACGGCAAGTCCCTCGCGGAGATCGCGCGCCAGGAGATCTCGCCGCTGTCGGGCGGCGTCGCCGGCGCGGCCATCCTCGGCATCGTGCTCGTCGCCATCGCGGCGATGGGCAAGGTGGTCGTGACCGCGCTCGCCGAGAGCGCCTGGGGCACGTTCACGATCGGCGTCA
>JAHFDS010000289.1:0-3122 GCA_023248855.1 Myxococcales bacterium | reverse complement strand
GGGCCTGTGGATGTACAAGCTCCGCCCGGGGCGCATCCGCGAGGCCTCGGCCATCGGGGTCTCACTGCTCCTTCTCGCCGTGGTGGCCGGCAAGTGGGTCGCGGGCTCGTCCCTCGGACACGCCTTCCTGCTCTCCGAGCACAAGCTCACGCTCGCCATCGGTGCCTATGGCTTCGCCGCCAGCGTGCTCCCGGTCTGGATGCTGCTCTGCCCGCGCGACTACCTGTCTTCGTACATGAAGCTCGGGACGATCGCGCTGCTCATCGGCGGCATGATGATCGCGAACCCGCGCATCGAGGCCCCCGCCATCTCGCAGTTCACCGGCGGCGGCCCCATCGTGCCCGGCAAGCTGTTCCCGTTCGTGTTCATCACGATCGCGTGCGGCGCCATCTCGGGCTTTCATGGCCTCGTCGCGAGCGGCACCACGCCCAAGATGATCGACCGCGAGTCCGACTGCCGGATGATCGGCTACGGCGCGATGCTCATGGAGGGCATCGTCGGCGTGGTCGCGCTCATCGCGGCGAGCTCGCTTGGGCCCGGCGACTACTTCGCCATCAACACGTCACCCGACAAGTTCGCGACCCTCGGCCTTGCGACCGAGCACCTCGGCGAGCTCCAGCACCAGATCGGCGAGCACCTCGCGGGCCGCCCAGGCGGCGCCGTGTCGCTCGCCGTGGGCATGGCGCGCGTCTTCGCAGGCCTGCCCGGCCTCGAGCGGCTGGTCGCCTACTGGTACCACTTCGCGATCATGTTCGAGGCCCTGTTCATCCTCACGACGGTGGACACGGGCACGCGCGTCGCGCGCTTCCTGGTCCAGGAGTTCGCCGGGCGGTTGCACCCCCGCTTCGCGCGTACCGACTGGCTGCCGGGCACGCTGATCTCGACCGCCCTCGTCTGCCTCGGCTGGGGCTACCTGGTCTGGACCGGCAGCATCGCCACCATCTGGCCGCTGCTCGGCATCTGCAACCAGCTGCTCGCGTGCATCGCGCTCGCCGCGGCGACCTCCATGCTGATCCGCCGCGGCCACCGGCGCCACGTGTGGGTCACGCTGATCCCGCTCGCCTTCGTCGGCGTGGTCACCGAGACGGCGGGCATCCAGCTCATCCGCGACACGTTCCTGGGCAAGCTCGTCGCCTCGGGCAAGCCCGAGCTGGTCTTCCAGGGGTACCTGCTCTCGGCGCTGGCCACGCTCGCGATGGTCGCGCTCGTCTTCGTCATCGCCGACGCCGGGCGCCGCTGGATCAAGCCTGCGCCCGTGACGTTGACCTCGACGTGAACCTGCCCGGCTACTGGTTCTCCGGGCAGCTCACGCCCACTCCGGCAGGCGCTCCCGGCGGCCCGAGCACGTCCGGCGGTGCCGGGACGCGACCATCGGGCACGCGCGCAGCCACGTCGGGCGACAGGGGATCGAGTGGATTCATCTTCTCGACCACGCCCTCGACGAACCAGCACATGCGCAGGTACTCCGCTTCGCTCACGCGCTCGCCCGGCCCGAGCGCCTGCGTCGCGTCCGGAGTGCCATCGCCGTCGGCGTCGCGCTGCCCCGTGGTCGCGTAGGGGCCGACGAAGACGCGCTCCGGCCCCGCCTGCGCCGCCTCGGCCAGAAACCCCCGCACCATCGGCACGTCCACGCCTGACGCTGGATTCAGGTTGAAGCCGACGACGCTGTCGTCGGCCGCCGACAGGGGCTCGTTGACGAGCACCTTCGGGTCCCAGGTCCCGCTGTGGATCTGCCCGATGAGCCGCGTGTAGAGCGGCGCCCAGTTCCAGTAGGGCACGCCGAGGCAGCTCACCATCGCGGGCCCTGCCAGCAAGCCCTCGGGCGTCAGCTGCCGGCAGCCATCGCGGTTGTCGTTGGCCATGGCCCAACGGTCGTGGATACGCCCCTCGATGGTGAGCCGCTCGACCAGGCGCGTCACGCGCTGGTTGTCCGCAAGGTGCGCGATCACATCGCACCCGCTCTCCAGCAGCCGGAAGGTGAGCAGCTCCTCGCGATACACCCGCTCCGAGCCACCCCGTGCGAGCGTGCCCGTGTACGTGTCCATCGGACCGCCGCGGTAGTCGTACCAGAAGCCGAGCCAGGCCACCTCGACCAGCAGGTTCGGATTCGTGGTGCGCGCCCCCAGCGTGAACGCGTTGACGTGCCGCACGACCTCGGGCGTGACGAGCGCCGCCACGAGGCCAATGCGGTGGGTGGCGCGCGCCGCCGCCACGCGCCCCGCGACGAACCAGGCCTGCTCCATGTGCCCGAACACCGAGCTGACGTTCGGGGCGCTGCGAAACCCCGCCACGATGGCGAAGCGCTTGTCCGGATAGTGCATCGCCCGCTCGAGCACGGTGTCGCGCTGCGAGTACGAGTTGGCCAGGATGAGGTCCTTCCCCTGCGCCACGAAGTCGTCGATCGCCTTGCCGATCGAGCTCCTGTCCACGATGTTCTCGCGGAACTGGAACGACACGTAGGGCAACGCCTTCCTGGTGGCCTCGAGGCCATCCTGGTGGGTGAGCGTCCAGCCCTCGCCGCCGGACACGACCCCCACCCACAGGGCGCCCACGTCGATCGGCAGCTGGCACCGGTCCGCGAAGCACCGCGCGGGCGCCGGACACTCCGCCTCGCGCGAGCAGGCGGTCGTGCACACGCCCTGCTCGCACCGCGAGGCGTGGCACTCGGCATCCCCTCCGCACGGCGCGCCGATGCCCTTCGGGTGCAGCTCGGGCTCTGCCAGCTTGGAGCACCCCCCGAGCACCAGCGTCCAGCAGAGCCCCAGCGCGGCCTTGCTGGCAGCGCGCGGCGCGCAGTCGGCGCGACGTCCAGCCGCCGCGGGCCGCCACGATTTCGCGAAGTCGTCGATCAGAACGTCCAGTGTACGCCCGCGCCCACCGACGCCGCACGCCCCGCCTCGCCCTCGGATCGAACCAGGAACCACACGGTGACGCCCGCGCCGGCGGCGGCGCCCGCGAGGAGCAGGTCGGTGGCGAGCGCCAGACTCGACGCGCGCGACTCGAGGTCCCGGGCGGCCGCGCTCGGCGTGCTGCCGGAAAACCGCGTGCGCTGGAGCTCGTCCCGGGCATCGAGGGCGAACAGCCCCGTCACCGTCGCGGCCACGAGCAGCGCAGCCGTCACG
>JAHFDS010000288.1 GCA_023248855.1 Myxococcales bacterium | reverse complement strand
GCTGCCGCTTCCGCCGCTGCCGGCGGTCCCGCAACCCGGCCCGACGTCGCCCCCCGGCCCCTGGACGGCCCACAAGGCCGGCGTCGCCGGGGGCGTCCAGTCCGACTGGCTGGTGTGCGACTGCGCGCACCGGTACGCCGTGCCCCCGTAGCTGACCAGGTCGCCGGTGCGATAGGCCACACCGGGCGCCCACGCGGGCGCGGCGACCTCGAGCCGCCGCTGGGCCGCGTCCTCGGCCGAGGGGCCGCAGCCAGGTCCGATGCCCAGGAGGCCGAGCGCCACGAGCAATGTGCCCCGCGCGAGCCTGCGCCTGCGCGGCGGCCGGGGCGGCACGACGATGCAGCGAGTGGTCCCCGAGGGGACGCTCGGGGCGGGTTCGTTGCGAAATGGGCTCCTCGGGCCCGGGACCTCGAGCAGACGGAAAGGCATGGCTCCTCCTTGGCGCCGGCGCGAGCCCGCCGTGCGTATGTCTACAGGGATGGAGGAGCCAAGCCGGCAGATCGGGTCAATGGTCGGAGACGGCCTCGAGGGCAAAGCCGTCGAACCAGGCCTGTCCGCCGCCCTCGAGGATCGCGCCGAAGGACACCGACAGCGCATCGGGCGGCACGAGCACCTCGATCCGTGACGGCGTCCACTCGGCGCGCTGCACCGGGGCGTAGCTCAGATCGTCGTAGAAGGAGTAGCCGGTTCGAGTGCGGTTCACCTGCAGCCACAGGCGCGCAGCACCGCCGCCGTCGGCGCGCAGCATGGCCGAGAGTCGGATCCGCTTGCCCCGAAACGGGGTGGCGGAGATCTCCTGGCCGAGCTGCACCTCCGAGAGTGGATCATCCTGGCCCAGCGTGCGCTTGAGCGTCGCCGACCGAGCGCCGCGCCACGGCCGGTCCGGCGAGGTCGAGGCGTCGCAATCGACCGCGGCCATGCAGATGAGCTGCCACCCCTCGGGGCGCGCGCCGGAAGGCCCCTCCTCGAAGTCGAGGTTGCGCGCGGCGATCGCCGGCTGCCGGGCGCTGGCTCCGGTCTGCGCGACGTCCTCCCCCACGACCTCGAGGTGGACGTCGTCGAGCCACGCCGTGCCCCCTTGCATCAGCATGAAGCCGAAGTTGAGCAGCTCGGCGTCCGGCTCGATCTGCCCCACGATGTCGTAGCGCTGCCACTCCCCCGACCGGATGACCCGCTCGCCCATGTTGTCGAAAAAGCCCATCATCCCGGCCTTGCGGTCGACTCGCATCCACAGCGCAGCGGGGCCGCCTTCGGCGCGCGCCGCGGCCCGCAGGCGGACGCGCTTGCCCCGGTAGTCGTCGGCGCGGATGGTCTGCATGAGGTTGCCGAACGAGCGCGGGTCGTCGCCCCCATCGCCGCTCCGGCGCAGTCGCGCACAGCGCCGCCCGACCAGCGCGCCTGGCTCGACCGACTCGACGCTGTAGCGCTGCTGCGCCATCGGCGCGAACCAGCCGGTCGGCACCCCGCCGAGCGGCCCCTCCTCGAGATCGAGGTTCTGCGGCGCGCGCGCCATCGTGGTCGGCCTGGCAGGGCGCCAAAGGCCGACCACGAGCGCGACCCCGGCCACCACGAGGACCGCCCCGAGCGCGACGATCACGTTGCGGCGCCGGGCCGGGTTGTGCTCGATCGCGCGCAAGAGCTCCGCCATCGAGGGAAACCGCGCCTCGGTACGCGCCGACAGGCCTCGCACGAGCGCCGCCCGCAACCACGGCGGCACGCTGCGCCCCCTGGGCGGCTCGGGCAGCTCGCCCTGCAGCACCTCGAACGTGATCTCGCCGATGGTGTTGCCGCCGAACGGCCGCGCGCCGTAGAGCGCCTCGTGGAGCGCGACGCAGAAGCTGAACTGATCCGCGCGCGCGTCGGTGGCCCGCCCGGTGAGCTGCTCCGGCGCCATGTAGGCCGGCGTCCCGAGGAACGTGCCGGTCTGCGTCAGCGCCACCGCGAGCGCATCCGAGTGCGGCGTGACCACCGTCTCCTCGAGGCCACTCGAGCGCTGGAGCGACACGCTCTCGTCGGTCGCGGCTCGCGCCAGGCCGAAGTCGCCTACGCACACACGACCATCGCTGCCGATGAGGACGTTGTCGGGCTTGAAGTCGCGGTGGACGAGCCCCGCGGCGTGCGCCGCCTCGAGGCCGCGGCCGGCGGCCCGGAAGACGTCGCGCACCTCGCGCCACCCGCGGGGGCGCTCCACAAGCCAGCTCCGGAGCGTCTGCCCCTCGATGAGCTCCATGACCACGAACACCTGGTCCTCGTGGATGCCGACGTCGTAGACCGCGAGCACGTTGGGGTGCCGCAGGCGGGCCATCGCCTGCGCTTCGCGCTGCAGCCTGCCACGGCTCGCGTCGAGCTCACCGTGTGACGGACGCTTGAGCAGCTTGATGGCGAGCTTCCGGTCGAGGTCCGGATCGTAGGCCGCGTACACCTCGCCCATGGCGCCGCCGCCGATCCGGCCGAGCACCACATAGCGGCCGATCAAGGTGCCGCGCGTCAGCGCGATCGCATCGCCGGGGGCCGGGGCGTCGGCGCCTCGGCCCGCGAGCGACACCGTCTCGGCCGTCCCGGCCGGCGCATCGGAAGCACTCCGCGCCACCACGAGAGGATAGCCCAGCCCCTAGTGCCGCTCGTCAGAAGTTTGACCGGAGTAGTCGTGCAGAGAAATCGTCGAACGCCCTGCGTGCGGCACATCACGAGCGCAGAGCGCGAGCAAGCGAGACACCTAGTGCTGTCCGTGATTCCAGTGAGGTCAGCGGGCTCGACGAGCGGCCCCAGTGCCGCTCGTCAGAAGTTTGACCGGAGTAGGGTTGTGGAGAGAAATCGTCGAACGCCCTGCGTGCGGCACTCGCGAGCGCAGAGCGCGAGCAAACGAGACACCTAGTGCTGTCCGTGATTCCAGTGGAGTCATCTGGTTCGACGAGCGGCCCCAGGTGTTGTCTTGCACGCTCCGCGTGCGCGAGTACTGCGGCCAGCTGGCAGGCGAAGGCTGCTCCGAGCTCAAATGCCGTCCAACCATTGGCGGGCAGCACTAGTCGGTGGCGATCACTTGCCGGCGGGCTCGTTCGTCTTGATCTCGGCGCCGATCGTGATCTGGTGCTTGCCCGGCTCGGCGCCGCCCGCACCGCCGCCGAAGATGCCGTCGACCTTGCGCAGCCGGTCGAGCAGCGGCACCGGGTCGATCTGCGTGGCCACGTCGAACGCGCTGCCCTTTTCCTTCTGGGTCCCGTCGAGCAGGCCGAGGTACGCCTGATCGGCGGCCTGGATGGCCGACAGCCCGTCGATCGTGGCGGCCACCAGATCGCGCGTCTTGGGCTCGCCGCTCCTGGCCGCCTCGAACAGCCGGTCGATCGCGGCCTGCACGCGCTTGTTCATCGCCGCCGCGGCCGCGTCGAGGTCGGCCACCTGCCGGTCCGACAGCTTGACGTCGTCGATCACCTTCTGCCGTACCGTCGCCCCCGCCAGCTTCATCGCCGCCGCGGCCATCGTGACGTCCTCGCCGTCGAGCGAGCCGCCGCCGTCATGACCCGCGCCCGCATCGACCGGGGCCGCAGCCACCGCGCCGCCGCGCGCACCTTCCGCTGGTGTCTTCGGGCACCGGCTGCGCATCGCCTGCGCCATCTGCACCGCCGACGGCATCGACTCCGCGCGCTTGCGCTCACGCTGGGCGATCTCGAGCTCCGCCTCCAGCGCGCCGAGCCGAACGGCCGAACGGCTCGCCTCGCGGCCCCACACCAGCCATCCGGCACCGAGGCCAACCACCAGCGCCGCCACGATGACGACCACGCGCGCCTGCCTTGTCATTGCCCCACTCGTCACGGCGCCCGTTGCGCAAAGCAATCCACCGTGAACTGATCCTTGGCGGCGCGAATGTGCGAGGGTAGCGTTCCGGCCCGAGAAACCGGCTTGCTCTCGCCAGGAGCGAGCGCGCCGACGGGCTCATCGAGCACCTGCACGCCGTACACAGCGATCACGAGGCGCGCGCCGACGACCGGAAACGTGCGACTGTTCCGGACCGCCGCGCGCACATTGAAGCTCCTGCCCTCGACACCAAGCTCGCTGTTGCACTCGATCGGCACGCGCGCCCCGGTTGCAACGGTCTCGTCCGAAGCCTCCTGGGAGGTGGTGCGGTGGGACAGCTCACGCACACGCTCGAAGTCTCCCGCCAGCGCCGCCTTGAGCGTCGGGATGCCGCCCTGGACCGCGAACAGCGCGTCGCCCGCCAGCAAGAGGCCCGCCGGAAACCAGCCAGTCTTCGCGCGCCTGAGGACTCGAGCGTAGACGTATGTCAGCGGCCAGGTGAGGAGACAGAACCACGCGAGCACCTTCAGGTGACCGCCCCCCTGCCAGAGATCCACCACGAGGACAACCGGTAGCGCGGTGAACGCCAGGCCGAGCAGGCCGAGCCCCGCGCTCTCACCGAACGCGACGAAGAGCAGCAAGAGACGTCCCAGGAAGTTCGCGATGAGACCGTAGACGAGAAGCGCCAAGGCTCCTACTCCACGTCGGTGATCAGGATCGGCGGCAGGTGCAGCATCGAGATCTCCGCCGAGCGCCCCACGTAGCTCCTGGCCATCGCGATCGCGTCCTGCAGGTTGTCCGAGCGGTCCCAGCCGAGGATCTGCGGCACGTGCTTGTTCTCCGAGCCCGCGAGGATCACCTTGCCCACGTGCTGGCGGCCGTTTTCGCCCCAGTACCACATGAAGAACGGGTGCGCGCCGTGGTAGGCGTTCCCGCGCCGGTACATCTCGATGTAGCTCGGGTTGTGGGCGAACTCGAGCTCGTACTTCTCCCGCAGGTAGAACGAGTCGCGCGACTCGGGCAAGAGGCGGTGGAAGAACTCGATGTAGCTCGGGTGGTGGTCGTGATCGAACTCGTCGTACCCGGGGTGCGTCAGGATGAGCACGCCGCCCTTCTTCAGCAGGGGTTTTCCGCGATACAGGTTGTGGAAGTAGCCGAGCCCGAGCACCTGCTGCAAGAGGGGATTCAGGATCGAGTTCACGTTGTAGGGCGAGATGTGCGGCACGCCGCAGATGAGGACGTCGCTCTGGCCTTTGACCTTGACGGCGTACTGCTCGAAGCACTTCGCGAGCGTCTGCTGGTGCACCGGCTCGGTCGCGCCGGCCCAGCAGCCGATGAGCTGGTACGGCGCCGGCACGTTGTGCAGGAGCTGGCGCTTGGCCGCGCGCGGCAATTTCTTGAGCGCGTAGCGCATGCCCTCGAACTTCATGCGATCGAACGCGGAGAAGTCGTCCTCGTTGCGCCCCAGGAAATCGAGCTGGGAGCCGTACATGCGGTTATTGAGCGCGGTCTCGACGTGGAAAACCTTGATCTGCTCGTCGACCAGCTTGCCGAGGCGGTGGACCTTGTGGCTCAGCGCCGACCTGTCCGGGTCCATGTAGCTGTCGGAGTCGCGGATGGTCTGCGGCTCGTGGTGCGCGCGCAGGCTCTGGTAGTCGCAAAGGCCCACGGCCACCGATTTGTGGCCGCCGTCCATCGGCACGAGGTTGATGTTGAGGTAGATGAGCAGGTCGCTCGTCGCCGCGCGCTTGTTGATCGAGAGCGGCTCGCCGTGGCGCGTCTCGCCGAGCGCGAGCATCCCGTCGGGATCCTCGGCGTCGTGGTTGTAGAAGCGGTCCGGGTAGAAGGCGTCGTAGATCTTCTGCCCCACCATGCGACGCATCTCGCCGGCGGTCATCTTCCGGTGAAGCGAATTGGCGATGATGATGTGGACGTCGTCCACGCCGTGGTCGGCCATCATCGCGAGCACGATCTCGAGCATCGTCTGCCGGATGTCAGGCAGCACCATCGGCGGCAGCGGCAGCGAGATGTCGTCCACCGCGATGGTGACCTTCATCCCCGGCTCGAGCAGCGCGTACAGCGGATCCATCCCGAGCGGGTGGTTGAGCGCGTAGCGGATGGCCGCGCCCGGGTTCGCAAGGCCCGCAATGGGCCGTTTCGGGTAGATGCAGCGCGTGCCGACCGGCAGGTCCTCGAGCCAGAAGTCCTCACCGTAGAACAGGATGCGCGGCGCCGAGTCGGAGTCGATGTAGACGATCTCGTCCTCGGTCTCATGACGCGGCCGGGGCCGCGAGGGCTTGGGGTTCTTCATCGTTTACCGGAGATCCAGGATGGGCCAGTGGTGCTGCCGCGCGGTCGCCCGCAGCCGGAAGTCGGGATTGACCGCGGCAGGATGGCCGACGATCGAGAGCATGGGCAGATCGCTCATGCTGTCCGAGTACGAGTAGCTGTCGGACAGGGAGATGCCCTCCTTCTCGGCGTACGTGCGGATCCACGAGGCCTTGGTGGCGGCTGCCATGACCGGCGGCAGAAGGCGCCCGGTCGCGTAGCCGTGCTGGAACTCGAGGTGGTTACACACGTAGTCGTCGATGCCGAGGTGGCGGATGAGCGGCTCGATGGTGTAGTCGAGCGCGCCCGTGACGACCACCTGACGCAGGCCCAGGCTCTTCGACTTGGCGACGAGCTCGTAGGCGCCCGGGTAGATGTTGGGCTTGATCACGTCCTCGAACAGGCGCTCCGAGAAGAAGCGCATGCGGTCGATCGACTCGCCCTTGTAGCTCTGGAAGAAGATGTCGTTGAAGACCTTGCGGCTGTACTGGTCGGCCGCCAGGAACACCGGCACCTCGACCAGCGTGCGCAGGGTCTTGCCGAGGCTCCGCCAGAGCCCCTGCTGGTTGCGCGCGGCGAACGCGTACGCGTGCACGAGGTTCGTGCGCGCGATCGTGCCGTCGAAGTCGTAGAACGCTGCCGCCTTGGTGCCCGTGGGCGGGCGCTCGAGGTGTGCGTGTCGGTCGGTGTGGGATGGGCGCTCGTGGGGCTGCATCTTTGGCGTCGGCCGTCAGATTTCCGCTTGGCGGCGCGGACCTTAGCACAGGGCGTTTGCTACGATGGAAGCATGCGAGGCCTGTGGTGGGTGCTGGCCACGGCGGCGCTCGGAGCCGGGTGCGCGGCCTCCTTGCGGCAGGCCGAGGCCGATCGCGCGCTCGCCCAGGGCCTGGCGGCGCAGGCGCGCGGCGACCTCGACGTGGCGGAGCGAGCCTACCGCGCCTCGCTGACCATGCTGCCGAGCTCGGCGGCCGCGAACAACCTCGGCGTCGTGCAGGTCAAGCGCAGGGACCTCAGGGCTGCGCTGCGCTGGTTCTCGCTGGCCGGTGGGCTCGACGACGGCGACCTCGTGCCGCGGGTGAACCTCGGCGTCGTGCTCTACCACCTCGGGCAGACCGGGGACGCCGCGGACACGCTGTTCGCCGCGCGTCGCACCCGGCTCGAGACGATGGAGCAGATCGCGCCGATCGGCCGCATCAACTGGGATCTCGACCGCTACGGCTCTGCGACCGCGCCGGCCGACGCCGTGGCGCTGCGCTACCTCGACCGCGTGATGAGCACCACCGCGCCGCCCGATCCGGACGCGCCCGAGGTGCTGGTGGCGCGCGTCCTGCGGTAGGCGGCTACGGCTCGCGGCCGTCGGGCTCTGCCGCCGCGCCGCGCTCCTCGGTGCTCAGGCGATAGGCGACGTTGCGCGCGCGCATCATGCTGCCGAGCGGGCGGTGTGCCTCGAGCGCGTGCCAGGGATCGAACGACAGCGTCTCGATGCGCTCGGCGAGGCGGCGGCCCTCGGCGGAGGCGACGTCCTGCTTGGGCAGCACCAGGCGCGCGACCGTGACGAACGGCGCGTCGGACTCGAGCCACTCCTGGCAGGAGCTCTCGATCGGCGTCCGCGCGTCGTCGAGGTAGAACTGCACCTGGAAGTCGTACGCGACAGGGCCTCGGGAAAGCCGCTCGGCGAGCTCGGCGGCGAGGCGATCCGGCGCCTTGCCGGTGGGCGCGGCTGGATCGGCCTTCTCGTGCGGCGTCAGGGCGCACTTGACGGCGAACCGACCGTACCGGATCGGCAGCGCGGTAAAGTACCGGCTGGTCGCGACCGACGTCACCGGCCGCGAGATCCCCTTGACCAGGCGCGAGATCAGCTGGATCGCGCGCACCGGACCGAGGTGGCCGATCGCGCGCGGCAGGAGCAGCGCCGGGCGCGCCGCGGCGATCACGAACCACACGAACTCGTCGACGTCGCGAAAGGGCGTCGCTGCGTTCTGGATGAGCAAGAAGTCCTGGGTCGTCGCCTGCTCCAGGCCCGGGATGATTTTTTGCCCCGGCACGCCGAGCAGCTTGATCGCGACGCCGCGGACGTCCGGCTTGCCGTCGGGCTGCCGCTCGCCGGCGCCGTTCGAGAAGCGCACGTAGGCGCGATACGTTCGCGGCTCGGCGAACACGCCCTGCCGTGCGTGGGCCGGCAGCTCCGGCAGCACCGTGAATTCCGCGACGACGCCCGCCTGGCCCTTGAGGTGCAGCGCTCTGCCAGCGCCGGCCGCGCCCGCGCGGCGCCGCGCGAGCTCGCGCAGCTGGTTGCCGAGGCGCTCGAAGCGCTCCGCCTCGTCGGCGGCGAGGGTTTCTTTCCAGGTGGTGGATGGCTCGGGGCCGGCGGGCGAAGACATGGGGCCCACTATGGCGAGCCGGACCCGCGGACGCCAGCGGCCAGATGTCAGCGGAGCTCGATCCTCGGGAGCAGGCGCAGCGGCGTGCCGGCGATGGTGATGCGCACGACGGCGAGGGTGGCGCTCGCCGAGGACAGGGTGCGCGTCGTGCTGCCGGTGGCCGCGTCGAACGTCGCCGCGCCGGTGAACGCGCCGGTGCTGGCGTCGATGGTGACGGGCGCGGCCGCGCCCAGACGAGTGGTGCCGTCCGGCGCGTAGGGCGTGACCACGATGTCGACCCGTCCGGTGCCCACGGCCGCGGTGCGCGCGGACAGGCGCACGAGCGGCGGCTCACGGACGGTGACGAGGCCCGGGCCGGTCACCGCCTGCGTCTGCACGAAACCGCTCGGCCAGCGCACCTCGAGGCTGCCCGGGGGCGCGCCCGCGAGAGCGAAGTGCGCTTCTGCCGGCGCCGACGAGTAGGGAACGCCGCCCGCTCCGACCAGGCGCGACTCCGTGCGCGCGGGCAAGACGAGCCGCACCACCGCGCCACGCCCCTCGGGGGCGCTCGCCGAGGCGACGAGGCGCACGCGCAGCCCGCCGGCGGGCGCGAGGTTCTCGAACGCGCGCAGGGGGCCGTTCCACGTGGTGAAGAGGACGTCGAGATCCCCGTCGCCGTCGAGATCGGCGGCCACGAGCGCGCGCGCGTCCATCCATGGCAGCCCCGACACCTGCACGGGTGCAAAGCGCCCGCCCCCAGCACCGCGGAACATGCCCTGCGGCTGGCGGCCCGCGTCCGGTGCACCGAACAGGAACTGCCCATGCGCGACCAGCAGATCCCGCACCCCGTCCTGATCGAAGTCCGCGAGCGCGGCACCCCACGAGGTGAGCAGGCACTGCGGTGTCGTGACCCCAGCGCAGCGCGGATCGTCGCGGTGGAAGAGCTCGAGGCCGCTCGCCGCGGTGGCGTCGGCGAACGAAACGCCAGCGCCGCCCCGGTAGAGCTCGCAGCGGCCGAGGTCGGAGACGAATGCATCGGGCGCGCCGTCGCCGTCGAAGTCGTCGAGCACGACCCCCATCGACGAGCGCGACGCCTGAACGCCCGCCGCCGCCGCGACGTCCGAGAGGGTCAGCCGACCATCGGCGCCCGGCCCACCGTTCTGCAGGATCTGGTCGAACGCGGTGTCCTGCGCGGGGTTTGGCGCGGGCAGCGGGCGCGTGCCGTCGTCGGGCACGAAGGTGTCGTTGGCCACGTAGAGGTCGAGGTCGCCGTCTCCGTCGAGGTCGGCCGCGGCCGCGGCCCAGCCGTAGCCGCGCGTGTCGAGCGGGAGCCGGCTCGTGAGGTCCTCGAAGGTGCCGTCGCCCCGGTTGCGATAGAGGTGATCCTCGCGGCCCTGCGGCGTGAAGAGGTCGAGCGTGTTGCCGACCACGTAGACGTCGAGCAGGCCATCGCCGTCGAGGTCGGCGCACAGGACCTGACGGATCCCGGCGCGCAGGGAGAGCCCGGCGCCCACGGTCGCATCGGTGAACGTCGCGTCCCCACGGTTCGTGTAGAGGGCGAGGTTGCTCTGGCCCATCGCGCGCGCGGCGTCGGACGACAGGAGCAAGTCGAGATCGCCGTCGCCGTCGAGGTCGCACAGCGCGGCGCCGTTCGCGCTGTGCTGGCCGTCGACCCCGGAGGCCGCGCTCGCATCGCCGAAGCGGAGGCCGCCGCCCTGCCGCAGCACCAGGGTCGGCCCCTCGCCCGTCGGCACCACGAGGTCGAGGTCCCCGTCACCGTCGAGATCGCCCACCGCCACGCCCCAGCCGCGCAGCGAGCGCTGCGGATCGAGGGCACCGGCAGGTGCGTGCACGGCCGTGACACCGAGCGCGACCTCGCGCAGCCAGTCAACCCGGGGCGCACCCGCCGGAAAGTCCTCGTTGCCGGCTCCCCCCGCACCCGCACCGCCCGCACCGCCCGCACCGCCCGCACCGCCTGCACCCGCGCCGCCCGCTCCCGCGCCGCCTGCACCCGCGCCGCC
>JAHFDS010000703.1 GCA_023248855.1 Myxococcales bacterium | reverse complement strand
CGCGGGTCGCGCTGCACGATCTGCTGGGCGCCCACGAGCTCGCCTGGACGCCGGTCGAGGGCGCCCGCCGCATCCTCGCCACCGTCGCGAGCGACGCGCGGTTCGAGCGCGTGCTGTCGGTGCGCGGGCTCCCCGGCGACACCAGCCGGATGCGCCTCGACGACCTCGCGTCGGGCCGCTACTTCGTGCACCTGGCGACGATCGACGCGGACGGGCTCGAGGGGCGCCCGTCGGATCCCTACGAGCTCGTGGTCGTGCAGGTGCGCTCGACGCGCTCGCACGCGATCGGCGACGGCCGCGTGGTGGTGGAGGTGGGCGGCAAGACGGAGCTGTCCCTGCCGGAGGACGCGCGCGGCGTGGGCGTGCGTCTCGACGGCGTCGAGACCGCGCTGCCCGTGACCCTCGGGGACGGGGGCGTGCATCGCGTGGAGGTGCGCGCGGAGGGGGCGGCGGCGGACACGTTCGTGGTGGAGGTCGACGAGCTGCGCTTGCGTCTCGTGCCGGGCCGCGAGGATCTTCCCAGTGAAGGGGGGCGCGTCGACGTCGTCGTGCGCGCCGTCGATGGGCAGGGCAAGGACCACCCGATCGAGGCGGTGGAGGTCACCTACGAGGGCAAGCGGCTCCCCACCAGCCCGCGCGGCGACGGGACGCTCACCTGTTCCCTGACCGTCGGGCCTGCGCCCGAGAAGCGCGCGGTGACCTTGCTGGCGGCCTTGCCCGGCGACGCGGCTCCGCGCGCGGAGATCTCGATCAGGCAACAAGGCCCGCCTCCGCCGCGCCGCTTCGGGCCCATGGCGGGAGGGCTCGCGCAGATCCAGACCGGCACGCCTGGGACCCTTTCCGAGCCGCTCTCGCCCTTCCAGGACGCGCTTCTGAGCCTGCTCGCCGGTTATCGCAGCCGCCTGACGACCGACGTCGCCGACTACTCGCTCCGGGTCGCGTTCGCGCCCACTCGCCGCATCGCGCTCGACGCGGCCGTGGGGGGATCGAGCGCCGTGGCAAGCTCCGGCGGTCAGGGCACCGGGGGCACGAGCTCGGTCGCCTCGGGGGGGCTCGAGGTGCGAGTCCTCGAGCGCGACCGCCTGCGCCTCGCGGTGGAGGGAACCTTCGGCGCGTCGGTCGGCTCGAGCGCCATCGAGCCCTCGGGAGAGCGGTTCGGTGCCGGCGCCGTGCTCGGATGGCAATCGGACAAGGCCGCGCTGCAGGCCTGCCTCGGCCCGGACGTGATGCACCGATCCGACGGCCTCCGGATGGCCGGGCGCACCAGCGTGATGGGCCTTTACGTCCTCTTGCCCGGGCTCGGAATGTCGGCCTTCGGGGCGAGCCTCTTTGGCAAGGGGGCTGTCGCAGGCGGTCCGGCGGCGGGCCTGGTGGGCGCCGGGATCCACGTCTCGCATGCGCCTGTGCTGGGTGGCGCGGCGCTGGGGCTCTACGGGCAGGCAGGGCTCGGGCAGAGCGGAAGGGACGAATTCGGGGCGTTCTCGGTGCGGCTCGTGCTCTCGGTCGCGCTCGAGCTCCGCAAGTAGGCGGCCCCTACCGCAGCCTCGCGTGCAGGGCAGTGAGCAGGGAGTGCTGCGCGTCATCCCCCGAGAGCTCCCAGAACATCGCGCCGCCGAGGTCGTTCTGGTTCACGTAATCGGCCTTCCTGCCGAGCGACTCCGGGTCGTCGTACGAGATCATGAGGCCCGTCGCCGCGTCGAACAGCCACGGTACCTTCGCGTCTGTCGAGACGTGCCGGGTCATCCTGGGCAGGTAGTTCTGCGCGATGTCGTGCCAGTCGAAGACCCCCATTTCCCAGGTGCCCATCGGAAGCCCGGTAGAAGGCTGGAAGAGGCCGTCATTGGCGTTGGTCACGCCCGACCACCCGCGACCATAGAAGGGCATGCCGACGACGAGCTTGCCAGCCGGCGTTCCGCCCTGCAGGAAAGCCTTCACCGAGCCGTCCACGTTGTAGGTTCGATCCGCGGTCGGATCGCCGGAAGCGGCAAACAGGGCGGCATTGAAGCCGGTCGCGTGCTCCCAGCCGCCATGGTAGTCGTACGTCATGACGTTGATGTGATCGAGGAGGGGATGGATGGAGGCGATCTCCAGGTTCATGATCTTGGGCCCGCCGGCCGGTGCCGCGATGCTCAGCAGATGTCCGGGGCCGCGCGCATCCAGCGCGCTCCGCAGCGCGCCGAGGAGCAGCGTGAAGTTCTGCTTGTCCTCGGGGCGGAATCCATTGCCCTCGAGGCCGCCGCCGCCCGGGTATTCCCAGTCGATGTCCACGCCGTCGAAGCCATTTCCGAGCGCGAGGTCCACGCAGGACTGCGCAAAGCGGGTGCGCGAGGCGTCCGTGAGCGCTGCGTCCGAGAAATGCCCCGACCAGCTCCAGCCGCCCACCGAGAGCAGCGTCTTGAGGTTCGGGTGCGCCTGCTTGAGGAGCTGGAGCTGGTGGAAGCTGCCCCGCAGGGCGCCCGTGTCCCAGCTGTCGCCCGGGTAGAAGCGGTCGACGTCGGCGTAGGAATCCCCGAGCACGCACTGGCCGTCCGCGGAGATGTTCGCGAACGCGTAGTTGATGTGCGTGACCATCCCGGCCGGGATGTCGGTGACGTGGTAGTTGCGGCCGTAGACGCCCCACTCGGCGAAGTACGCCACGATGCGCTTTTGGGCTCCGCTGCCCGCGCCTCCGCTTCCGGAGGCGCCAC
>JAHFDS010000287.1 GCA_023248855.1 Myxococcales bacterium | reverse complement strand
CGCAGCCGGCCTCGGCGCGCGCGCGCAGGACGTGGACCTCGGCGACGTGGCGGTCCTCGCCCTTGAGCCGCTCGGGCGTCCGCCAGGGCGCGCAGGCACCCGCGGGCCGGCGCTCGGCCGCCAGCGCGGCGGCGGTGCCGAGGTCTCCGACCTGCCGCACCAAGCTCTCGAGCTCCTCGACCAGCCGCGGCACCGCGTCCTTGCGCTGCACGAGCGGCGCGATCGTGCGCAGGCTCTCGAGCGTGAGCAGCGTCTCCCCGGCGAGCCCGTGCGGACGGCCGAGCGCGAGCGCCTCCTCGAGCGACGACCACGCCGCCTCGAAGCGCCCCTCCAAGATCGCGATCTCTCCGAGGCGGCGCTTGCCGCGCACGCGAGCGAGATCGTCTCCGGTGAGGAGCCGCGCCGCCACGTCGCGCGCCTCGCGCAGGCGGTCACCGGCCATGAGCACATCGCACAGCGTGGCCAGGCGGTGCGACGCCTCGCCGTGCACGAGCACGAGGTCCTCCGCGCCGCGCCACGCGTCGGCGAAGCGCCCTCGACGCAGGTCGAGCCCCACGGTGGACGCCAGGGCCTGCTCGCTCTCCGGCGCACGCACGATCCACCGCTCGATGAGCGCCTCGGCCTCGCCGTCGCGGGCGTCCTCGCGCAGAAGGCGCACCAGATCCGCGCCGAACTGCAGCTCGGGGCGCGCTTCGTGCAGCGTGTGCAGGACCGCAAGCTGCGCGTCGCGCCTTCTCGCCTGCATGACGCGCTCGGACAGCTGCCAGCCGAGCAGCGCGTCGGCGGGCTGCCGGGCGTACAGGGCCTCGAGCGCGGCCGCGTGCTTCTCGCCCGCTTGCAGGTCGGGCTCGCGCAAGGAGGCCAGCATCGCCTCGCCCGCGGGGTCGCGTCCCGGCTCGTGCGGCGCCGCGCGCAGGCGCTCCTGCAGCGAGCGCCACTCGGGCGTGTCGGGCCACTCCTCCTGCATGAGCAGGGCGTGCGCGTGCGGCCACGCCGGATCGAGCTTGAGGATGCGCTCGCCGCGGGCCTTGAAGGCCAGCCGGTCGTAGTTCACCGCGCCGAACAGCTCGTCGATGCTGGTCTCGTACAGCTTGAAGGCCTCGCGTGAGCGTGTCCCGAGCGCCTCCATTCGCGCGCGTTCGTTCCCGTCCTGCGGGGGCTCGGCCTGTCCCTCGTAGAGCGGCGCGGCCTTGCGCAAGAGCTCGTCGATGCCCTCGGAGACCGAAGCCGCCGCCACGTGCGGCAGCGCGGTCAGGCGTCCGCCGACCGGGCCGAGGGAGGCATCGAGCTCGACGCCGTGGCTGGCCCGGGCGACGCGCAGCGCGAGGGTCACGTTGGCCTCGTCGCGCCCGGCGGCCACGTGCACGCGTCGCTCCCGCGCCGAAAGGCGCCGGCGCAGGAGGCCCTGCGTGGCGCGAGCGAGCCAGGCATCCTCGGCGCCCTGGCCGACCACCTCGAGGACGACCCGCCGGTCGGCGTCCGGAAGCCGCCCCGCCCAGAAGTGGCGCAGCCCGGCGCCGCCGGCGAGGAGCAGGAGGCCAGAAACACATGCGGATATCCAGATGAGTCGAGCCCGCCGCCGCCGCCGCCGTCGCTTGCGCTCCGACAGCGCCGACAGGATGGCGCCGCCGTCGGCGAAGCGCTCCGCCGGGTCGTGCCGCAGGCAACCGTCGATCGTCCGCGCCACGCGTGGATCGAGGTCAGGCCGCAGGGAGAGCAAGGGCGGCGGATCTTGCGTCAGCCGGCGTGCCGTGCCGGTCACGAGATCGTAGAGCGGATCGTCGAAGGGCAGGGCGCCGGTCGCGGTCTCCCACAGCACGAGCCCGAGCGCGTACACGTCGGCGCCGGGTCCGGCGCGCTGCCGGCGCAGCTGCTCGGGCGACATGTACGTGGGCGTGCCCAGCAGATCGCCCTCGCGGGTGAGCTGCGCCTCGTCGGACGGTTGGCTGTCACCGGTGCTCGAGTCGGCGTCGAAGCCGAGGCGGGAGATCCCGAAGTCGGTCAGGAGCGCGACGCCGTCCTTGCGCAGGATGACGTTGCCCGGCTTGAGGTCGCGGTGGACGACGCCTGCGGCGTGCGCGGCGGCGAGGCCCGACGCGAGATCGCGCAGGAGGCGCGCGATGATATCCGCCGGCAGGCGCGACGACTTGCGCAGCCGTTGCGAGAGGTCCTCCCCATCGACGAGCTCCATCGACAGGAGCAGCTGGCCCTCGGCGTCCACGAGGTCGAAGATGCGCACCACGTTCGGGTGGACGATCATGCGCGCGGCGCGCAGCTCTCGCCGTAGGCGCTCGAGCGTGTGGTTGGAGGCCGCCTTGGCGTGCAGGCACTTGACGGCGACGACCTCGTCGGCGACCCGGTCGTGCGCGCGGAACACGCGCCCCATGCCGCCCTTGCCGATCGCGTCGAGCAGCGCGTAACGTCCGCCGAGCACGTCGCCCACCTGGGGATCGCGCTCGGGCGTCGTCCCAAGGCCGCCCCCGGCATCGGCGAGCGGCTCGGTCGGCGTCGGCTCGTCGCGCTCGTCCATCCGGTCGGACCAGCATACCGCGCCCGGCCCGATCGGGCCCCGTGTACCATCGCGGGTCGCCGTGCCGACCGAGCCGCGAAGCCACGATCCCTTGGACCTCGACCGGCTGCTCTCGCTCTACGACGAGCGGCGCTACCTCGACGCGTACCGGGCGTCGCGAGGCGCCTGGGGTCGGCCCGAGCTGATCGCGAAGCTACCGGCCGAGGCGCTGGTCCACGCGGCTCGGCTCGCGGGACGGCTGGGGGGCCACGCGCGTCGCCGCTGGCTCCTCGGTCACGCACGGCGGCGCGCACCGACGAGCCCGATCGTGCGCTACTTCACGGGCAGCGGTCATGTCCTCGCGTCGCTGGCCCGGCTCGAACGTGAGCCGGAGCTGGGCTCTGGCGATCCGCGCTGGGAAGCGAGCTACTGCGCACAAGGGGCGCTGGCCTGGGCCCAGGTGCGCGACTTCCCGCGCGCCCACCTGGGCCTCGCGCGCGCGAAGGCCCACGAAGCCGAGGCCGGCTGGGTGGCTTGCTGCGAGGCCGAGGTGCTCCTCCGCGAGGACCGATGGGACGAGGCCCACGTCGTCGCCGAGCGCGCGTGGGCGCTCGTGCCCGGGCTGGCCGCGGCCGCCAGCGTGCTGGGACGCGCGCTCGCCAAGGTCGGGCGACTCGAGGAGGTCGCGGAGCGCATCCTGGCCGTCGCCGAGCACGGACAGTGCTGCGAGACGCTCTCGCTGGGTCAGTGGTATCTGTGCGCGCTGGCCGAGCGCTCCTCGCCGGCCGATCGGGTCCAGCTGGCGCGTCGTGCGCTGGCGCTGGCGGACCGGCTGCCCGCGCTGGCGCCGCTCGCCGATCGGATCACGTGCTCGACCTTCGCGCGTCGCCGAGCTGACGCGGCCATGCTGCTCGGCGAGTCGGCCGAGCTCGAGCGCAGCGCGCGCCAGGTTCGTTCGCCGTTCTTCCGCGAGGTCGCGGCCCGCCTCGCCGAGCGGCGCCCGGGTCGGCCGATCCAGGTGCGATTCTCGCCGGTCTTCCAGCGGCGCAACACGTGCTTGCCCGCGAGTGTCGCCGCCGTCACGAGCGCGTTCGGGCGTGAGATCGATCACGATGCGATGGCCGCGGCGCTCACCTACGAAGGCACGGCGGCGTGGCGCGCGGTCGACTGGCTCGCCCAGCGGGGATTCGTGGTGCGCCCGTTCATCGCTGATCCGGGCGCCGCGCGCGCCCTGCTCGAGGCCGGTTTGCCGTTCGTGCTGGGGGTGGACTGGATCGACCAGTCGCACGCGACTGCGGCGGTGGGGCTCGACGACGCCTCGGGGGTGCTCGTCATCCACGATCCCTCGCTCGAGCGGTGGACGCGCGTGCTGCACGATCGCCTGGACGAGGGGGAGGCACCCTTCGGCCCCGAGGCGCTCGCGATCGTGCCGGCCGAGCGCGTCTCGGAGCTCGAGCGCGCCCTTCCCGCGAGCTCGCCCTTCCACGCGGCGCTGCTCGCTCATCGCAAGGCCGCCGAGACGCTGGGGGCAAGCGCCGCCGAGGGCGTCGTCGCAGAGCTCGAGGCGGCCGAGCCCGGCCACCCGTGCACACGGCGGCTGCGCGCCCTGCAGCTGCAGCTCGTCGGGCGCCCGCACGAGGCGATCCAGCTCCAGGAGGCGCTGCTCGCCGAGTACCCGTCGAGCCCCCATCTGCGCCGGGAGCTGCTCCACAGCCTGCACCGGACCAACGACACCGCGCACATTCACCGGACGCTCGAGGACATCGTGGAGCGCCGCCGCGCACCTGGGATCCGTGCGGACGACGACCCGCCCCTGTCCTGCGTGACCTTCGTGGCGCAGTACGCCGACCAGCTCGGCGTCACCCGCGACGGCTTTCCGCGTGCCGAGCGCCTGCTCTGGGACGCCCTGGGGCAGGCGCCCTGGCACGGTGAGGCTCACCACATGCTGGCCGACGTCTACGCGCGCCAGGATCGCCACGAAGAGAGCGTGCTGCCGTACCGCGTGGCCTCGCTCCTGTGCGAGGAAAACGACCACTACGCGCGGGCCGCTGCCGACGCCCTCCGGCGTCTTGGGCGCGAGCCCGAGGCGGTGGCGTTCTTGCGCGATCGGGTGGCGCGCCAGGGCAAGCGAGCGATGGGCGGGCTCGCCTGGATTGCGCTCGTCGAGGCGCTCGAAGACTATGGCCGCCCCGATGAGGCCATTGCCTCGATGAGCGAGGCCCAGGCGGCACGCCCCGAGGACGCGACGCTCGGTGCGAGCGCGACCCGCTTCTGGGTGCGCATGGGCCGCTGGGACCTGGCCGAGCGAGCCCTCCTCGCGGTCGAGGCGTCGGGATCTCGTCCAGGCTTTCTCGAAGCCGCGACGATGTTTCACGAGAGCGCCGGTCACTGGGCCCTCGCGCTCGAGCTGGCGGAGACCTGGATGGCCGAGGTTCCGGGCGCACTCGACGCACGTCGCGCGGTGCTTCGCCTGGTGCTGCCTCGCGATGGCGTGGCCGGCGCCCTCGCGCTCGCCCGACGCTGGATGAAGCTCAGCCCCGACGACGAGACCTTCGAGGATCTGTACCGCGGCGAGCTGCAGGCGCAGGGCCGGCTCGAGGACGTGGTTCTGCTCATGCGTCTGCGGACCGCACGCAATCCACGGGATGGCTGGGCGTGGCGCGAGCTCGGCCACCAGCTGGCCGATCGGGCCGCGCGGCTGCCGGTCACGGCACGAGCGGCTGTCATCGAGGAGCTGGAGCCGGTGGTGGCGCGGTGTGTCGAGCTTTGTCCGGAGGTCCCCCCGACCCGGGCGCTGGCCGCGCGGCTGCTGGAGCTGCGGGGGGACCGCTCCGGCGCGATCGAGGGTCTTGCGTCGCTGCTCGAGCGCGCACCCGATTACGGCTTCGCGTACGAGCGAGCATGGGCGCTGGCGCAGGGGGCGCCGCGCGAGGAGCTGGAGCGCTTGCTCGCGCGGCTGGAGGCTTGCCTTCTGCGCGTGGTGGGCCCGCTGTACGGCGCGCGCAGCCTGGCGCTGTCCATCGCCGAGCGCTTCGGCGCGCAGGCCGCAGAGGCGGCGGTGCTGCGCTGGCGGGCCGCGGTCCCCGACCACCCGGAGCTCGTGGAGGCGCTCGCCGACCTGTGGCTCGAGCACGGCCAGGGCCGGACGGACGCGCAGCGCGCTGCCGAGCTGCTCGAGCCCGCGGTGCGCCGGTACCCGAACCACTTCGCGCTCCGCCTGTCGCTCGCCCACGCCTACGCGGTGCTGCAGCGCCAGGACGAACAGCTCGAGACGCTGCGGGAGCTCTTGCGCCGGCGTCCCTTGCACGCCTCGACGCGTCGCAACCTCGGTGTGTTGCTCGCACAGCGGGGGGATCTCGCCGCCGCCGAGGCGCTGCTCATCGAGGGGACGCGTCTCGATCCCCTGGAGGTCGGCACCTTCGAGAAGCTGGCGACGCTCTGCAGCGAGGGCGGCCGGCAGGGCGAAGCGCTGGCGTGGCTGCGTGAGGGGCTCGCGAAGAGTCCGACATACCAGGCGCTGCGCGCGACCCTCGTGGAGCGCCTGCAGGATGCCGAACTGCACGACGAGGCGGTGCGCGCGGCGCAGGAGGGCACCGCGATCGATCCCGACCAGCCGCTCGCGTGGACGCTGCTCGGGGACTGCCAGCAGCGCGCGGGCGCTGGTGTGGCTGAGGTGGAGCGCGCGCACCGGCGGGCCCTCGAGCTCGACGGACGCTGCTTCGCGTCGGCCGATTCCCTGGCCATGCTGCTCGCGGGACAGCGACGCTTCGACGAGGCGCAGGTGCTCATGGATCAGCAGGCGGCCACGCTCGCCGACCCATCGCCCGCACTCGGTCGCCGCGCCTGGCTGCTGCGCGAGGCCGGCAAGCTCGAGGGCGCCATCGACGCGATGGCCCGGGTGCTCGAGGCCTTCCCCGCCTACCGCTGGGGCTGGCAGCGCCTCATGGACTGGCTCCTCGACGACCAGCGCTGGGAGCTGGCGCGGTCCCTGCTCGAGCACTTGCCACCCGCGGTGCGGCTCGACCCGGAGCTCGGCTCGCGGCGCTTGATCGTCCTGGCCGCGGCCGGAGTCCCCGAGGAGGGGCTCGATCCAGAGTGGGCGCAGCTGCTCCGGGACTTTCCCGAGCACGAGAACCTGCATGTGCGGCGGTTCGACATGCTCTGGGAGCGCGCGACCGACGAGGGCCGGCATCAGGCGACGGCAGTGCTGGAAGCCATCCATCGCACGCGTCCGCTGGCGCCCTACGTCCTGGCTCGACGCGTGCTGCACCTTGCCTGGAACGGCGAGGACGCCGTGGAGGCTGCCCTCGCGTTGTGGCAGCTGCCGGGCGACGACGGCTGGCCCGAGGAGACCGCCTTCGAGGGAATGACCGGCCAGGCGCGCCAGGTCGCGGTCCGTGCGGTCCTCGACCTGCTTCGCGCTGGCCAGCGGGTGCGGCGGCGCGCGATCGAGCTCGTCGTGCAGAACGTCGGGCTGACGGTGGTGCGACCCCTGTGGCGGCGCATCGGCCCACGCCGTTGGCGCGATCGACCGCTCGTGCGCCCGCTGGTCGAGCTGCTGGACACGTTGACGCGCCTTGGCACCGAGGACGGCAGCATCTCGGCCGTGGTGCTCGATCAGCTAGACGAGGTTGGCGCATCGCGCGCTGCGCTGGCGTTCTGGCGAAAGAACCCCGAGCGCTGTCACCGACTCACGCCGATCTGGCAGAAGATCGGCTACTTCCTCGTCACGCACGGCGACGCGAGCGCCCAGGCACGCGCGCGCACGTGGCTGGCCGACTGGCGGGAGCGCGCCGGCGTCCAGATGTGGGCGGTGGCGAACTACGCCACCGTGCTGCGCCGGCTGCCCGGCCTACGCGAGGATCTGGGCGCCCTCCTCATGACCTGCCGGGACGCGCTCGCCCGCCTCCCTCACGATCACTCGGCGCGCTACCTCGCGAGCCTGCTGTGCGAGTGCCTGCTTCGCACCGGCGGCGACCTCTGCGCCGAAGCGGCGATCCATCGCGCGCTGGTCGAGGACTCCCGTCGCGGCTACTGGTTGCCACCCTTCGCGGTCCGCTTGCCCGACCTCATCGTGCCGTTCTTCCGCATCGACGAGGCGGTCGCAGGACCTCCGGTCGGGCGGGGGCGACGACTCCTCGCGCTCACGCACGAGCTGGCCAACGGCGTGCGCCGGGTGCCCCCCTGGGCTCGTCGTGCGTGGCTGCAGCGCCTCGGCCCCCACCTCACGGTCATGGACCGTCTCCGCGCGCGGTGGATCCTGTCGCCGCTGCGGCTTCGCGCCTGAAGCTGGCAACCTCGGCTTCAGCCGCCGAAGGGTCGCCCGGCCGCGCGCAAGAGGCGCACCGTCTTCGGCTGGCCCGCGTGCTCGAGCCCCACCGAAACGTCGGTGCCCGCGGTTCCACCCAGCAAGTACATCAGCGCCGCGGAGCCGAGGTCGTGCACGTCCTTGCCGTCGATCGTGAGGATCGCGTCGCCGGGCGCCACACCGCCCTTGGCCGCGGCCGAGTCGGGCGTCACCTTGTCGACGTAGGCGCGGCCCTCGCGCTGGATGGGCTGGATGCCGACGCCCGCGCTCATGCGGCCCATCATCTGGCCGCGCACGATACGCACCTTGCCGAGGTCCAGCTCCTGCTTGCCCTCGGGGATCGTGATCTCCCGGTGATCCGGCACGTAGGTCTGGAAGTCCGCCAGCGACGTCAGCTGCAGCGGCTGCGCGGACGGCAGCCCCTCCACGCGGAAGGCGCCGGTCGCGTCGGTGGTCGCGCGCTGCGGCGTGCCCGCCGCGGCCACCATGACCTGCGCGCCAGCCACCGCGGCGCCGCCCTCGAACTCCACCAGCCGGCCGATCAGCGCGGCCCCCTTGCTGAGCTGGATGACGACGCCGCGCTTCTCCTCGCCCTCGCCGAGCACGAGCCCCAGCTGCTTGCCGACGCGCCCGTCGGAGGTCGAGACGACGATGTCGTACTGCCCGGGTGCGAGGCCGCCGACCTCGAACGTGCCTTCGGGGTCGTGCACCTGCCGCGCGTTGGCGCCGCCCATGAAGGCGCCGATGCGGCGCTCGTCCACGTCGCCGTGCGGTTGCGCCGCGAGCTGGTAGTCCGGCACCGGTCCCGTGGCACCCTGCACGTTGCCCGCGATCAGCGCGGGCTTCCTGAACTGCACCACCACGCCGCCCGCCCCCGGCGCGACGTGCTCGGTGCGCGCGTCCGGCAGCCCGGCCTTGCTCGCCGTCACCGTGTACAGGCCCTTGGTGCCGACGTCGTCACAGGTGAAGCCGCCCTCGGCGTCGGTCATCACCTTGCCGTCGCTCATCATGCCGCCCATGCGCACGCGCATGGCGCGCATCTGGTTCTCGAGCACCGCCGCCACCGCCGCACCCTCGACGGGCTTGCCGTCCGGCCCCACGGCGATGCCGCGGATGCGCTGGCCGCCGCGATCGACCGTGAAGTCAACGCCGGTCTTCTTCTCGCCGGCCTCGAGCGTGACGCTCTTGAAGTCGCCGCCGTTGCCCATGGGCCCGAAGCCACCCGCCTTGCGGCTTGCCGACACGAACACGTTGCCGGCTGGCATGGGCCAGAGCCTGTAGCCGCCGTCGTCGCCGGTCTTGACGCGCACGGGGCCTCCCGCGCCGCGCGCGAACCCGGTGACGCTGACGCCCGCCGCGGGCGTGCCGTCGTCGAAGCTCACCTTCCCCGAGACGCTCCCCGCATCGTCGACGGTGAGCGCGATCTCCTTCTTCTCGCCGGCCGTGAGCGTCACGTCGGTGCGCGCGTTGCCACGCTCGCCGGACACGCTGACCTCGTACTTGCCGGCGCCAAGGTCCGGCAGCTTGAAGCGCCCCGCGTCGTCGGTGCGGTCGGCCGCGAAGCCGCGCGGGCCGCCCATCCTGCGTGCGTTCGACAGCGCCGCCTGCACGCTCGCGCCGACCACCGCGCGTCCGTCCCGGGTCGTCACGCGGCCGCTCAGCTCGGCGCCGTCGGGCAGCACGAGCTCCACGTCGGTCCGGTCGGTCTCGCCGACCTCGACGTCGTCGAGCAGCGCGGCCGCGTGGCCCTTCTTGGTGGCCGTCAAGCGGTACTTGCCGGGCCAGATCCCCGCGATGCGGAAGCGCCCGTCGGCCCCCGCGGTCGCGCTCTGACCGCGCGCCGTCGCGCCAAACCCGGCGCCGCCCAGGCGCACCCGTGCGCCGCCGGCCGGCTCGCCCCTTGCGGTCCTGACCAGGCCCGAGATCGCCCGCGCGGTCTCGACCTCGACGAGGACGCCCTCGACCTGCGCCGCCAGGCCCACTGCCACCGGCCGCTTGAGCGCGCCGACGAGCGCGTCCTTGCGCGCCGACAGCTCGTAGTCGCCCGGATCCAGGTCCTTGATCTCGAAGCCGCCGTCGGCCGCGCTCGTCGCCGTGTGCCCGTCGGCCCAGAAGCGCACGCCGAGGTGGGCGCTCACGGTCGCACCCGCAACGGCCTCGCCCGAGCCGCGCATCACGACGCGCCCCTTGAGGGTCGCGGCCGGGTTGAGCTTGAAGTCGAGGGTCGCGTCCGCGGTCAGCGTCTCCATCTTCTCGTCGGGTGCGTAGCCCTCGGCGTCGGCGATCACGCGGTAGCTGCCCTTCGGCAGCGTCACGCGGTATCGGCCCTCGGCGTCCGCGAGCACCTGGAAGACGTCGCCCTTGTCCTCGCTCCTGCGCTCGGCGCGGACCTCGGCGCCACCCACGGCGCCGCCCCCCGAGTCGAAGATGCGCCCCGACAGCGTGACGCCGCTCGCGGCAAGGCGCAGCTCCACGCGCAGCGTTTCGCCGGGCAAAAGCAGCAGGCCGCCCTTGAAGGCGCCGGGCAGGCCCGGGGCGGTGGCCGTCGCGCCGTAGTCGCCCGGGCGGAGGTTCTCGATGCGGAAGTGGCCCGCGGCGTCGCTCTGCGCCGAGCCTGCCGGCCTGGCCACGCGCCGGCCCTCGCCGCCGGCCGGCACCGCCGCAACGAGAGCGCCCGGCACGGCCTTGCCG
>JAHFDS010000702.1 GCA_023248855.1 Myxococcales bacterium | reverse complement strand
CAGCGCGGGGCCGGCAGCACCGAGCGCCGCCACCTTGTGTCCAGCCTGGACGAGCTGCCTGGACAGCGTCCCTCCGAGCGCACCGCTCGCCCCGGTCACCACGACGATCATCGGATCTCCTCCTCTCTAGCTTCGCCCGAGCCAGCGGCGCACCGTGCCGCGCAGGGCGACGTAGCGATCGTTTCCGAGTGTCCGCTTGGCGAGGCGCAGCGCCCGTTCGCGCGCCATCGCGGACGCGTACAGCGAGAAGCTGCCATCGCACAGGTTCGCGAAGCGCGCAGGCGAGAGCCCGCGGTTCACCGGCATGCGCGGGATTTCATATGCGTTCTGGCGCATGGATGCGAGCCCCGCCTGCGAGGTCGCGATGGTGCGAAAGCCAGCGCGCCGGGCCGCGGTCGCGACGCGGGCATCGCCACGGCCGCCCGGCAGCGACATGTGCACGACCGGTACCCCGGCGAGCTTGCTCAGCGTCTCGCGCGAGCGCCCGAGCTCGTCCTCGAGCTCTGCGTCCGGCAGGTCCGGCAGGAAGCGATGGGTATGCCCGTGCGCACCGATGGTGAGGCCCGCGGCGCCCGCCTTGGCCACCTCCTCCGGCGCCAGGTAGCCCGGCTGACCGAGCAGGCCGCTCGTGACATAGAGCACCGCTGGCAGCCGGCGCGCGCGCAGGAGCGGCGCCGCCTCGAGCAGCACCGAACGCTCGCCGTCGTCGAACGTCAGCACCACGCCCCGCTGGCCGCCGAGCATCGCCTCGAGCGAGATCACGCGACGCGACGCGAGCAGGTCGAGCTGCTGCTCGAGCTCGGCGCGCTCGACGTTGTAGTGACCCTCGTCGGCCACGCGCGGCGGAGGCGCGCCGATGCCGTGATACATGAGGACCGGGCTGCCGCGCACTACAGCCTCCCCGCCAGCTCGAGCAGCGCACGCTCCTCCGCTGGCGCCCTGGTGCGTGCAAGCAGCCCCCGCGCGAGCCGCCACAGGAGCTCGTAGGCGAGGTCGCGATCGATGAACAGCACGTCCTCGAAGTCGTCACGCCGCAGCGAGACCACCTCGGCGTCCGCGTCGCACAGCGCGGTGGTCGTGCGCGGACCGTCCTCCACCAGGGCATCCTCGCCGAACGAGTCGCCCGCGACGATCTCGCACGACAGCTCGCCCGGGCCGTCGATGCGCACCCCTCCCTCGACCAGGAAGAAGAGGCCCGGCGCCGGCTGGCCGCACGTCCAGAGCGCCGTTCCTGCCGCGTGTCGGGTCACGGTCGCGACCTCGACGAGGCGGGCGAGCAGGTCCGCGTGCAGCCGCTCGAAGAGCGGCACGCGTTCGAGCGCCTCGCGGACCCGCGCCTGGTCGGACATCAGTGCGCGTGCCCCGCCAGGAAGCGCTCGGCGTCGATGGCGGCCATGCACCCCGAGCCCGCGGCGGTGACGGCCTGCCGGTACGTGTGATCGGCGACGTCGCCGGCGGCGAACACGCCCGGGATCTTGGTGGCCGTGCCCCGCTCCAGCTGGAGGTACCCCGCGGCGTCCATGTCGAGCTGGCCGATGAAGAGGTCGGTGTTGGGCTTGTGGCCGATCGCGACGAAGCAGCCAGTCACGGCCAGCTCGCGCGTCTTGCCATCGCGGACGTCGCGCAGACGCATCCCCGTGACCCCGGGCTTGGGCGCCTGGCCCAGCACCTCGACCACCTCGTGGTGCCAGATCACCTCGACCTTCGGACTCTCGAGCACGCGTTGTTGCATGATCTTCGACGCGCGCAGCTCCCCGCGTCGATGGATCACGTAGACCTTCCGGGCGAACTTGGTCAGAAAGCTCGCCTCCTCCATCGCGGTATCGCCGCCGCCCACCACCGCGATGTCCTGCTGCTTGAAGAAGGCCCCGTCGCAGGTCGCGCACGCCGAGACGCCAAAGCCCATGAGCCTGCGCTCCGAGGGCAGCCCGATCCACTTGGCCACCGCGCCGGTCGCCAGGATGAGCGCGTCGCACGTCACGGTCTCGCCCGACGACTCGAGGGCCAGCGCAAATGGGCGGCGCGAGAGGTCCACCTTGCTGACGAGGTCGGCGACGAACCGGGTCTCGAAGCGCTCGGCTTGCTTTCGCATCTGCTCGACCAGCTCCGGCCCGAGGATACCGTCCGCGAAGCCCGGGTAGTTCTCGACGTCGGTCGTGATCATGAGCTGGCCGCCGGGCAAATCCGTGCCGCGCGGCAACCCCTCGAACAGCAGCGGGCGGAGATTCGCTCGGGCCGCGTAGATGGCTGCCGTCAGGCCTGCCGGTCCCGAGCCGATGATGACGAGCGTCTCGTGGCCCATGGGGCGCCGACTATAGCCGCGAACGACCGCCCCAGCACGCCTGGCACACGGATCTGCCTGTGCCACATCGTGCCCGCTCGGTGCAGGGCGCCTCACAACTCATTGGAATCCATTCACACCGCGGTGGCACGCCACGTGCTCATTGCAGGCGGAAGAGGAAGGAGCGGCACAATGATTGGACTTCATGGAGCGCGCACTCCAGGCGTCGGCCAGCGCGGCAGGTGGGCGGCGGTGCTCGGGTTGGTTGCGGGGCTGGTCGGGGGTGAACGCCTCGCGACCGCTTGCGGTTGTTTCTCGCCACCGAACCCGGCCGTGCCGATCGTCCAGGCAGGCGAGCGCATCCTGTTCGCCCACAAGGACGGCAAGGTCACGGCGCACATCCAGATCCAGTA
>JAHFDS010000286.1 GCA_023248855.1 Myxococcales bacterium | reverse complement strand
CTGTCGCTTCCGCAGCCCCCGCTTGCCACCACCAGCGCGGCTGTCAATCCCAGTGCTCTTCTTCGCATGTCCGACATGGTTGCCATGCGGCCTCACAGAGCACGTCGTGTGCCACGAGGCTTTGTCGCGGATTTCCCGCTGGCGGCAGCCCGCGAAGCAATCAGTCACCGCCGACTTCCTGACAGGGACGACCTCGCGCCCCTTGTCGAGGCTGGCGGTGACAGGGGCGTCACATGCTGGAGTATGTCGCTGTGGGCGGGTCGGGTGACCGATGACAAGCGGGGACCGGAGCCCCAGGGTCCGGCGTGCTTGGCGCAGGCAAGTAGTTGAAACAAGGGCACGCTGCACCTGGCACTCCATTTGAAATTGAAGGTTTGCGTGACGTCCACACAGACCCAACGACCCAGGACCCGGCGGCTCGGCCGGATCCTGTGCGCGTGGGGGGCGGTCGTTGCCTTCTTCTTCAGTCCCCGAGCCGAAGCGGTCGCGAAGCCCAGGGCCATCCTGGCGAACTTCACCGGCCCAAATGCCGAGGAGATGCGAACGGCGGTCGCACGCGCGCTGTCCAAGCAGATCGACCTCGTGACCGACCTCGAGCCGGTGCCCAAGATCCACGGCCGCGTGTTCAAGCAGGGCGGCAAGTGGGCGCTTCGGCTCGCCGTGCGCGACGCCAAGGGTGCCGTGCTCGCGGACGAGACCTATGGTCTGGCCGAGCAGCGGCTCTATCGGTCGATGCCGGTCGAGATGGCCGACGTGGTCGAGAAGGCCGGCAACGACGGTGGCGCCGCGGCGTCCGCCGCGCCCTGGGACGAGCAGGTGTTCGTGGGCGCCACGATCGGCGCCTCCCAGCGTACGTTCAAGCTGACCAAGGCCGATCCGGCGGGCGCCGCGCTGCCCGCGTATTCCGGCTCGAACCCCGTGCTGCGCCTGACGGTCCTCGCGCACCCGGCGACCTGGCTCGACGTCAAGACAGGCTTTCTGCGCGCCATCGGGCTCGCGCTGCTCTACGAGGCAGGCCCGAAGGTCGAGTCCAAGGTCGAGGGCCAGAACGGCGCGGCCGCGGCGACGTACCAGGCCGGCTCGAGCCAGTACGAGGCGAGCCTGTTCTACCGGCTGGTGCTCGGCTCCGACACCGTCATCCGCCCGCGCGTGGGCCTCGGCGCCAAGCGCTTCGAGATCGACGGCATGGCAGGGCCGCCCATCCCGACCGTCGAGTACTCGTACAAGACCTTCGGTGCAGACGCCGACGTTCCGCTGCCACTGCTCGAGCGCAAGATCGGCCTTCTCGCGGGCGGCCAGTACATGATGCTGGACGGCCTGCAGGGGGTCTCGCAGTTCGCCAAGACCGCAAAGGGCAGCGCCTACGGCTTCTTCGGCGGGGCGCGCTACCGGCTGCCGTATCGCATCGAAGCCGCGGTCCTCTACGAGATGCAGTCCTTCAGCGTCGAGCTCTCCGGTGCGCCAGCGGGCGGCGGCGGCACGGCCAAGAGCGGCGCCGACCAGGTGAGCATCATCGGCGCCAGGATGGCGATCGGGTACTGACCCCGACGGCACGCTGGAAATGATCGGCTCGCTCGCGCGATGATGGAACCGGGAGAGAGCACCCACGCTTGACGTGACGCTCCTTCTGACGGAACGCCCGATGGCCCCTCTCGTCCCTGCGCTGCTCATGCTCGCCGTGCTGCTCGCACCGGCGGCCGCGCACGCCCAGCGTGGCGGTCGCGCGCCGGCGCAGGGCGTGACCGGGCACATCGTCTACGTGACCCAGACCGGCATGTACATCGATCGCGGCACCGACCACGGGGTCGCGCTGCGCGATCCGGTCGTGATGGCGCGCGGCAAGGCGGTGGTTCGCACGCAGGTGCTGGCGGTCAGCGACAAGACGGCGTTCTGTGCCTGGCCGAAGGACTCGTCGATCGCGCCCTCGGCCGCGATGTCGTCGGCGGTCCGCGTCGCGACGTCGAGCCCGCCCCGCGCCGAGGTGAGCCCGAAGCAACGCGCCGCGACGCCCGCCAACCAGGTGCTCGCGGTGCGCGCCGAGACGCTGGTACAGGCGTACACGGATGTCGCGCGCGAGGGCTTCCCGCTCGTCCCCTACCGCGGCGAGGCGTCGCAGCCGTTCGTGGTCAAGAAGAAGATTACGGCTGCGCTCGCGCACGAGAGCTGGGGGTACGTCTCTGGCGGGCGAGGGCGCTTCGAGGAGGAGCGCTTCTTCCTCGGCACCATGCTCGGCGGTCCGGGCAGCATCGGCCTCGACGTCGACCTCGACGGCGGCGTCTACACGAGCCGGCCCAAGGACGCGCGCTTCGCGCTCGGCCGCAGCTACCAGCTGAGCGCGCGGCGGGCGCAGGTGCGGTGGGTGTCGAAGGACTCGACGCTGCTCGTCGGCGCGGGCCGCACGCCGGCGCGCAGCCGGGCGGACTCGCGCCCCGTGGACGGCGTCGAGATCGCCTACCGCGTCAAGCCTGGCTTCAACGTCGGCGCGGTGGCGGGGCTGGTGCCCGATCGCGAGCTGGTGCCGAACGCGGACCGCGCGGTCGCGGGCGGCTACGTCATCGTTCAGCAGGACTTCTCGAGCACCGCGCGCGCGCGCTTCGACCTCGCCCCGATGGTGAACGTGAGCTCGAACCAGAACGACGTGGGCGCGGCCGAGGTGTCCACGGCGCTCGAGCTCGAGTCGCAAAGGCGCCTGTTCGTCGCGGGCCGCGCCAAGCTGGTCCGCGATCTGCGCAAGGAGACCGCCAAGGAGCCGATCTACCTCGGCAACGCCGCGGGGGATCTCTGGTTCGCGGTGTCGAACGAGATCAAGCTGGGCGGCGGCTATCGGCGGCAGGACCGCCGCGCCGAGGATCTCGCGTCGCCGCTGGTCGGCGTGCCGGCGGGGGCGCCCGCAGGTACGGCGGCGGTGGTGCTGAGCCAGGGCATCGACCAGCAGATCGACGGCCAGGTCGACCTGCGGCCGGGCAAGACGCTGACCTCGAGCACGATGGCCGGCGTCTCCAAGCTCGCCGGCGTCAAGGAGGATGGCCTGTTCGCGCGCGAGGAGCTGGCGTTCGGCCCCTACGGCCAAGCGTCGACGCGGTTCGGCGTGGCGTACCTCTACCAGTCGGCCGCATTCGACTACCACCAGCCGGAGGTCTTCGTCGCGACCTCGCCCGGCGACAACCTGCGCCTTCTGGCCCGCTACGCCGTGCTCGCGGACGCGCGCGCCAACCAGCGCCTCTACGGCCACTCCGCGTACCTGCTGGCCGAGGGGCGCCTCTCGCCCGTGTGGTCGGCCGGCGGCACCGGGCGCTACATCACGATCGCCGAGGGGCCCGACTCGATGCACGTGTTCGCGTGGATTGGGCGGGATTTCTGATGACGCTCGAGCAGATCATCACGGGGGCGCTCATCGCAGTCACCATTGTGACGTTCGCGATCGTGCTGCGGCTCGCGGCCAGGCGGGAGCGGCGCGATCGCGAGGTGCTGGAGGAGTCGGTGCGCGACGCGGCGCACAGGCCGGCGTCGCTGCACCCGCTCATCGACTCGGATGTGTGCATCGGCTCGATGACCTGCATCAGCGCGTGCCCGGAGGGCAACGTGCTCGGCATGATCGAGGGCTCGAGCGCCCTCATCAAGGGCGCCAACTGCATCGGGCACGGGCGCTGCGCCGCCGAGTGCCCGGTCGATGCCATCACGCTCGTGATGGGTGACGGCGAGCGCGGCGTGGACCTGCCGCACCTCGACACGAGCTTCGAATCCAGCCGCAAGGGCGTGTTCGTCATCGGCGAGCTCGCCGGTATGGGGCTCATCAAGAACGCCGTGCGCCAGGGCGTCCTGGTGATGGAGCACGTCTCTACGTCGCTGCAGCCTGGGTGGCACGAATGCGACGTGGACGTCGCGATCGTGGGCGCGGGCCCGGCGGGCTTGACGGCGGCGATGTCCGCCAAACGCAGCGGCCTGCGCGCGCTCGTGCTCGAGCAGGGCGACGCGATCGGCGGGACCATCCTCACGTACCACCGGCAGAAGCTGATCACGAGCGAGCCCGTGAAGATCCCCGGCTACGGCACGCTGCAGCGCGGCCAGATGAGCAAGGAGGACGTGCTGGCGCTGTGGCAGGACATCGCGGAGAAGAGCGAGCTCGACGTGCGACTCGGCCACCACGTCGAGGGCATCGAGGGCACGGACGGCCACTTCATCGTGCGCACGCCGCGCGGCGTGATCACCGCGCGCAAGGTGATCCTCGCGACCGGCATCCGGGGTACGCCGATGCGCCTCGGCGTGCCCGGGGAGAACTCGCCGAACGTGGCCTACCGGCTCGCGGACGCCTGGCAATACACCGGCCAGCGCGTGCTCGTGGTCGGCGGCGGCGACAGCGCCATCGAGTGCGCGTACGCGCTCGCGGACGCAGGCGCCCAGGTGGCGATCTCGTACCGGCAGCCCAGGTTCGCCAGGGCGCGGCAGGCCAACATCAAGATGATCGAGGACCGCATCGCGGCGGGCAGCGTGCAGCCGCTCATGTCCACGCGCGTCATCGCGATCACGCCGAGCTCGGTGGTGCTCGAGTCGACCGACAAGGCGGCAGCCCCGCGGGCGCCCATGAAGCTGCACAACGACCAGGTGATCATCTGCGCCGGCGGGACGCCGCCGTCGAGCTTTCTGCGCAACGTCGGCATCCAGCTCGAGCAGTTCAAGGGCGAGGCGCCGCGCGCGCTGTCCCAGCTGGCGGGCTCGATGAGCGCGAGCCGCATCCTGCCGGCGGTGCTGTGGATCGTTGGGATCTCGCTCCTCGTGGGCCTCGGAATCCTGGGCTGGGATTACTACGTGCTGCCGCGCGACAAGCGCTTCGTGGCGCCGCTCCACGAGACGCTGCGTCCCGCGGGGACGTGGGGCCGCACCATCGGCATCGCTGCGACGGCAGTCATGATGCTGAACTTCCTGCTCGCCGTGCGAAAGCGGGTGGGCCTGCTGCGTGGCGTCGGCAACATCCGCGACTGGCTCAACTTTCACGTCTTCGTGGGGGTGATGGCGCCGCTCTTCACGGCGTTTCACGCGGCGTTCCAGTACGAGAACACGATCGCGGTGGGGACGGCGTCCGCGTGCGCCGTCGTGGTGGCGACGGGCCTTGTCGGGCGCTACATCTACCAGCTCGTGCCGGGCGGGCCGAGCGGGCGCCCGGCGAACGTCTCGGAGCTCATGGACCGCGTCGACGCGCTGCGGCGCGTGCTTGCGACCACGCCGCTCTCGGTGTGGCTGCGCCGGCTCCTGGATCCGCCGCAGGTTCGCGAGCTCCCGGCGGGCATCATCCAGCTCGTGCACCTGCCGATCGCGGCCTTCACGATGACGGCGAACCTGGTCGAGTCGCGCCTGCACATTCGCAAGTACTGCAGGAACAACGCAGATCCGCAGGTCCGCGAGGCCGCGGACGATCTCTACATGCTGGCGCGCCTGCGCGAGCAGCTCGCGTTCTACCCGGCGCTCAAGCGCTTCATGGCCACCTGGCGCGCGTTCCACGTGACCCTGTCGGTGTTCCTGGTCCTCCTCATCATCGTGCACGTCGCGGTGTCGATGATGGTCGGCTATGGCTGGAACCTGTAGGGGAGGCTCCGGGCTTCGGGCCTCGGGCTTCGGCCGGCGCCGGATCGGAGCCCTGCTCGCCCTTGTCGCCCTTTTGTGGTCGGGGCGCGTCCACGGGCAGACGTTCTCGCCGGGGCCTCTGGCAGAGCCGCACAAGGCCTACGAGGGCCTGTCGAGCTGCACGAAGTGCCACAGCGGGAGCCTCACGGGCGGAAGTGACAGCAAGATCGACGTCGGCAAATGCAAGGACTGCCACACGCCGATCAAGAGTCGCATCGCGAGCCGGACTGGCCTCCACGGCAAGATGGCGGCGGACGACAAGGAGAACTGCCAGCATTGCCACCCCGACCATCGCGGCCTCGACTTCAAGATGGTGAAGTGGCCGGGCGGCGCGCAGAAGCAGTTCCCGCACGAGAAGACGGGCTGGCCGCTGCGCGCGGCGCACGCCAAGATCGAGTGCGCGGAGTGCCACACCCGCAAGAACGTCCAGGACGACGGCGTGCTCGCGTACTTCGCCAAGCACACCAAGAAGCAGACCTTCCTCGGCCTCGAGCGGGCATGCGCCGCGTGTCATCGCGACTCGCACAACAACTCGCTCGGCGCCAATTGCACCGAGTGCCACGACGAGAACGCCTGGCGTCCGGCGCCGTACTTCAACCACAACACGACTCGATATCCTCTGCTCGGCCTGCACAAGCAGGTCAAGTGCGACCAGTGCCACCCGGTCGGCGACGCGATCCGGAGCGATCCCCGCTACCGGGAGCGGGTGTTCTCGCCATTGAAATTCAAGGAGTGCTCCGAGTGTCACGACGACCCGCACAACGGGACGCTCGGGCCGTACTGCTCGGAGTGCCACACCGAGAAGGGCTGGAAGCTGAAGAAGGCGCCCTCGCGCGTCCTGCTGGAGCACGACAAGACGCGCTTCCCGCTCAAGGGGCTGCACCGCGGCGTGGAGTGCCGCAGCTGCCATCCCATCGTCAATGGCAAGCAGGTGCTCCGCGGGATGAAGTTCGCGCTGTGTCGGGACTGTCACCCGGACGGTCACATCGGCCAGATGGGCGCGAGTCAGCCGGACTGCAATGCGTGCCACAACAACTTCGGGTTCTCACCAGTGTCGTTCAGCCCAGCTCGGCACGAGAAGACCTCCTACCCGCTGGCCGGGGCGCACGCGGGCGTGCCGTGCATGGATTGCCACAAGACCACGGCCGCCCTGCGAAAGCGGGTGGAGGTGCTCAAGAAGAGCGGAGGACGCATCCACGGCGTGCGCCGGTCGCTCGTCAGCTTCGCGCGCTTCGAATGGCCGCAGAACGCGGTGCAGCGCTGTACCACCTGTCACAAGGACGTCCACGCGGGGCAGTTCGACGACCGCGTCGCGCGCGAGGACTGCATGGCGTGCCACGTCGAGCAGAGCTTCCACCGGCTCAAGTTCGACCACGACAAGGACAGTCGCTTTGCGTTGCGCGGCGCGCACAGGGAAATCGATTGCGGCCTTTGCCACACGGCGTCCCGGAAGGGCGCGCCCGTGCGCTACAAACCGATGGAGACGACCTGCGTGTCGTGCCATCCGGACGTCCACTACGGGCAGTTCGCGCGTTATCAGGTCGATTGCAGCGCGTGCCACTCCGAGCAGGCGTGGAAGCCGCTCGTGCAGTTCGACCACAACAAGCCGCCGGTGCGCTTCGCGCTCGACGGCAAGCACGTGCAGACGGCGTGCGACGGCTGCCACCTCAACGTGCGGCTCACCGCGCAGGCCAAGGCGCGCCTGTACCGGCCGCTGCCGCTCGCCTGCCAGGGCTGCCACGAAGACCAGCACCACGGGCAGTACGACGCGTTCGTGCCGATCAAGGTCAAGCTGGCCGCGGCCAAGCCCACCGTGCGCGGAGGCAAGGTCTCGACCGCGGTGCCGTGCGCGTACTGCCACAACACGTCGAACTGGCAGAAGATCTCCTTCGATCACGACGCCACGGGCTTCCCGCTCACTGGCGGTCACCAAAAGACGAGCTGCGACGGCTGCCACGTCGGGGGCCTCGCGCGCAAGCTGTCGCACCGCTGCGAGGCGTGCCACAAGGACGTGCACGGCGGCCAGCTCGGCGTGCGCTGCGAGCGCTGCCACAACACCGAGCGCTGGCTCGAGGCGCGCGACGCGCTCGAGGCGCATCGCACCACCAACTTCCGCCTGATCGGCGGCCACGCGGCCGTGCCGTGCGAGGAGTGCCACGGCAACGTGCGCGACCGGACCTTCCGGCGCGTGCCGGGCGCCTGCGAGGCGTGCCACCTCCGTGACGTCACGCGGACGGTCGGAAAGTCCCTCGATCATGTGGCGGCGCAGCTGACGACCAACTGCCAGCAATGCCACACGGTCCTGCGCTGGACTGGCGCGCAATACCTCACGCACGACAAGTGCTTCCCGATCACGCGCGGCAAGCACACGGGCATTCCCTGCCTGCGTTGCCATACGACGCTCATGGGCACTCTCGCCAATGGCATGTGCCGGACCGGCACGGCCAATTGCATCCAGGCGGGGTGCCACCCGACCAGCGTCACCGACATGACCCACGCGCGCGATCGCGTGGAGGGGTACGCCCCGGTCAATCGCAAGTGCTACGAGTGTCACCCGAACGGGAGGAAGTGATGGGGCCGCAAGGTGCGAGGCTGTGGCTGGGTCTGGTGCTGCTCGCGACCACCCTCGGGTGCACGACGCCGCACTCGGAATCGATGTTCCCCGAGGGGCCCGACGGCGGCTTCAAGACCGTCACGCGCCAGAATCACACGTTCTTCCCGATCGTGGATTTCCCGCCCCACGCCAAGGAATGCCTGAAGTGTCACAACACGGATACGTTCGCGAAGTGCGACTGCACGCAGGCGGACTGCCATCCCCAGGAAGCCACCCTCGGAAGGCACCCGGGCAATCCGCAGTACGTCTGGGATGCCGTCAAGTGCTACGAGTGCCACCCGAAGGGGGTCTATCCATAGCGGCCGCGGTCAGTCGAGCGCGAACGAGAGCTTTGCGGGCGGCGGACGGGGCGGCGGCGTGCTGGCGCTGCGCTTGCCGGACACGATGTCGGCCAGGTCCCAGCTCGTCACCTGCTGGCCGCGGGCGAACATCCAGCCCCACAGGGCCTCGCCGAGCGCCCGCGCGCTCGGGAAGCGGTGCTCGCGATGTCGTGCCAGCGCTTGCATCACCACCGACTCGAAGACCGGATCCACATCGGGCAGGGCGTCCCGGAGCGGCGGAATGAGGCCCTTTTTGATCAGCATCAGGGTCTCGACGTCGCTCGGCGCCTCGAACAGCTTGCGCCCCGCGGTCAGCTCCCACAGTACGATGCCACACGCGAACACGTCGGCGCGGTGGTCCGGTGTCTGGCCCTCGAGCTGCTCGGGAGAGAGGTAGCCGATCTTGCCCTTGACGATGCCGGGCTGGGTCCGCATGGCGTGCGACGAAGCCTTGGCCAGGCCGAAGTCGGCCAGCTTCACCTCGCCCTCGCGCGAGATCAGGATGTTCTTCGGCGAGACGTCGCGGTGGATGACGCCGAGGGGGCGATCGTCGGCCGTCTTGCGCGTGTGCGCGTACTCGAGCGCCTGGCAGACCTCGGCCACGATGAACGCGGCGATGCGCGGATCGAAGGGCGTGCGCTGGCCCCCCGCGCCGGAGAGGTGCCCGAGGTCGAGCCCCTCGACGTACTCCATCACGAGGAAGTAGCCGTCGGCGCCCTTGCCCGCGTCGAACACCTGCACGATGTTCTGGTGGTGAAGGAGCATCGACAGCCGCGCCTCGTCGAGGAACATGCCGAGGAAGGCCGGATCCTTCGCGAGCTGTGGCAGGACGCGCTTGAGGGCGACGGAGCGCTCGATGCCCTCGGCGATCGTCATGCGCGCCTTGTAGACCTCGGCCATGCCGCCCTTGCCGATCAGACGATCCACGGCGTACCGCGGCTTCGGAGACGACATGGCGGGATGATACGCCGTCGGTGACGGCGACCCAACACCGAGCGCACTCGAACCACGGGCAAGCGCGTCACGGCTTGCGGGCGCTGCGCGGAAGGCCCGGGGTGAGCATCGTGATCCAGCGGTCCGGGCGGCGCACGCCCTCGGCGACGAGCTGGTCGTGCAGCGCGTCCCAGCTCGCCGGGCCGCTCGCCCCCGCGACCAGCGGCGCCGCGAGCCTCGCGATCGCCGCATAGTGATGCAGCTCGACCGCCGCGCAGCCACGGGCGGCGGCCTCGAGCTCACGCTCGGCGCGCACAGCGTCGCCGCGCATCGACGACACCGTCCCCCGCAGCAGCACGGCCAGCGGCGTCGCCCAGGCTGCGCGCTCGCCCTCGATCCGCTGGGCCTCGCGCTGCGCGATGTCGAGCAGCGTGCCCTGATCACCCACCCCGTGCGCGGCGGCCGCGATCGCGCTCTTGCCGCGCAGCCAGTGGGCGAGGATGCGGTGGTACTGCAGGCGCAGGAGCAGGGAGGCGCGCAGGGTCGGCCACGCCTCCTCGAGCCGCTGCCAGGCGGCGGCGCCGTCGTCCTCGTAGAGGTCCGCGTTGATGAGCGCGACCAGGGCATAGAAATGGGGCAGCTGAAAGCCTGCGTGCGACCAGCGCTCCAGGCCCTGGGCGATCTCCTGGCGCAGACGTGCCGGATCGTCCCGCACCAGCCACGCGAAGAAGCCCGCGCTGGTCCGCGAGAGAAAGGCCGCGTAGCGGTCGCCGCGCAGGTCGGCCTCGCGGAGTTGCCCGTCGAGGCGCGCGCACAGCTCGCCGAGTCGGCCCAGGTAGAAGAGCGAGACCAGGCGGTAGGACTGCGCGGTCGCGATCTCCCAGGAGACGCCGCGGCAGTGGGCGCGCAGGCCGGTCTCGGCCGCGTCGTACTCGGCCTCCGCCTGCTTCCAGCGCCCCTCGAGCGTCGCGCAGATGCCGGCGGACAGGTGCGTCAGCGGCTCCGCGCGCGCGTCCGCGGTCATGGCGGCCAGGCGGCGCGACTCCGCGAGCACCGTG
>JAHFDS010000701.1 GCA_023248855.1 Myxococcales bacterium | reverse complement strand
CGCTCGGCTTGTCGGCGCCCCGATCCTCCGACTTCTGCGGATCGTCCACCATCTCCTCGAACGAGGCCAGAAGGGCCATGAACTCCCCGGTGGCGGCCTGCTCGAGCGCCTTCGGCAGCTCCTTGCGCACGCGCCCCGTCGTGACGTCGGGCCGCAGCGGAGGCCGCGGCGGCGGTGGCGCTGCGACCAGCGGCGCCGGGCTGCCCGTGGCCACGACGCTGCCGACGATGCCGCACTCGCGCAGCACGTCGACCAGCTTCCACGCGATCGCTGGCTCGACGCGGCTGCGCACACGCACGGCCCGCGACGAGGACAGCAGCACGACCAGCTGCTCCTCCGACACCGCGAGCCGCTTGGCGCCAGCCCGGGCGGCCTCGCGCAACGCGTCCGGCCGGCGATCGAAAGGGCCATGCAGGTAGACGTCGCAACGCTCCGGCGGGACCATCACGCCCTCCACCGTAGCTGAATCTCTACACAAATCATGTAATTTTGCACACCATCACAGTAAGTCGTGTTTGCGCAACATCCGCTTGAGCTGGGTGCGCTCGATGCCCGAGGCCCGCGCGGCGCGCTTGATGTTGCCCTCGTGGGTGCGCATGAGCTCGACCAGAAAATCGCGCTCGAATCGTGCGATGGCAGCCTCTTTTCGTGCCTGGTACGGGGCTCGCGGATCATCGCCCTCGGCCGCGGGCGGGGCGAACGCAAGCTGCAGGTCGACGAAGCGGGCGCGCGGGCCGGCGAACGCCACCGCCTGGGCGAGGACGTTCCGCAGCTCGCGCACGTTGCCGGGCCAGGCGTGCCCCGAGAGCGCGGCCAGCCCGGGCCCCTCGATCGCCCCCGGATCGCGCACGCCGAGCTCGGCGAGCAGGTGTCGGACGAGGAGCGGCAGGTCCCCCGCGCGCCCGCGCAAGGGCGGCAGCACGATCGGCAGCACCTGCAGCCGGTAGTACAGGTCCTCGCGGAATCGCCGCTCGAGCACCGCGGTCGCGAGGTCGCGATGCGTGGCGGCGATGATGCGCACATCGACGCGCTCTGGGCCCGCGCCCCCCACCGGCGCGATCTCGCCGCGATCGCACGCGCGCAGCAGCGCCGCCTGCTGCGGAAGCGGCAGCTCCGCGATCTCGTCGAGGAACACGGTGCCGCCGTGCGCCCGCGTGAACACGCCGGGGCGATCGGACGAGGCGCCGGTGAACGCCCCTTTCTTGTGGCCGAACAGCTCGCTCTCGAGCAACCCCTCGGGTACCGCACCGCAATCGAGCACCTGGAACGGACCGCGGGCGCGGCGTCCCTCGGCGTGGATGGCACGCGCGGCAAGCTCCTTGCCGGAGCCGGTCTCGCCGCCGAGCAGGACCGTGGCGTCGCACGCGGCGGCCCGCTCGAGCAGCGCGAACGTACGCCGCATCGCGACGCTGGTGCCGAGCAGCTCGCCGAAGCGGTCGCGCGTGCTCGGTGCCAGCTGCGCCGCATCCCCGGCCCCAGCGAGCACGAGGTGCGTCCGGCCGACGGTGAGGATCGCGCCCGGGGGCACGGCGAGCTCGCCCACGCGCGAGCCCTCGAACAGCGTGCCGTTTCGGCTGCCGAGATCGCGCACCAGAAAGCCGTGCGGCCCGACGCGCACCTCGCAGTGGCGGCGCGAGACCCGATCGTCCGCGAGGCGTAGCTCGCAACCTTCGGCAGAGCCGATCGTGATCGCCGCCGCCTCGAGCACGCGGCGCTTGCCACGCTCGGGGCCGTCGAGCACACGCACGACGCCGCCCTCGATCCGCGGCGGCCCCTCGGGCCGCGTCGCGCTTCGCGTGCGCTCCTCGTCACGTGCCGACACCCCGGCATGATAGCCGCCGCCTCGACGACCGGGCAGCGATCCGGGAAGATGGTCCTGTGCTGGGCGTCGGCCGCGCTCCGAGCGGCTACCAGATCGTGCGCCGCCTCGGCGAGGGCGGGATGGGCGAGGTCTACCTCGCGCGACGCATCGGCGCGGCCGGCTTCGAGCGACCCGTGGCGCTCAAGATCGTGCGCGCCGCGCTCGATGACGATCCGCGTGCGCACCAGCGTTTCGAGCGTGAGGCGCGCGTCCTGGCCGCCCTGCACCACCGCGCGATCGTCCAGGTGTTCGGGCTCGAGGCGGAGGAGGGCCGCCTCGTCCTCGTCATGGAATACCTGCACGGCGTGACGCTGCGGCGACTGGGGCCCGCGCGCGGCCCGATGCCGTGGCCACTCGTCGCGTTCGCCGGCGCGGAGGTCGCCCGCGGCCTCGAGGCCGCCCACGCGCTGTCGCTGCCGGAGGCGCCGCGCGGCCTGGTGCACCGCGATCTGTCGCCCTCGAACGTGATGGCTTGCGTCGACGGCGCCGTGAAGATCCTCGACTTCGGCCTCGCGCGCCCCACCGAGGAGGCGCCCAGCGTGTCGGGCGTGGAGGGCAAGCTGCCCTACCTGGCGCCGGAGCTCGTGGCCGGCCTCCCGCCCGACGCGGCGGCGGATCTGTACTCGCTGGGCGTCATGCTGCACGAGCTCCTGACGGGCGAGCTGCTGTTCCGCGGCGACAGCGAGCTCGAGACCATGCACCGGCTGCTCCACGAGGTGGTCCCGCCGCCGAGCGCGAAGGTCGCCAGCATCCCGGCGGCGCTCGACGCGCTCGTGCTCGGGCTGATCGCGCGCGACCGCGGGCGGCGACCAGGCGCGGCGGCGGCGGTGGCGGCTGCGCTCGA
>JAHFDS010000285.1 GCA_023248855.1 Myxococcales bacterium | reverse complement strand
GGACCGGCCGCCCGCGGCTCCCGATCGGGGTACGCCGCCGCCCGTCGCGGCCACGCCGCCAGCGGCGCAGGGCCCGCCCGCGCTCCGCCCCCTTCCCGGCATGGTGCCGGCGCCCGGAGATCCCGAGCCGGTTAGCCGCGAGAGCTCCGGGCTCAAGAACCTGCCGCGGCGCGAGGGCTCCGGCGCGGGCCCCTTGCCGGCGCGCGAGGGCTCGAAGCCGCCCGCAGCACGCGAGGGCTCGAGGCCGCGCGAGGGCTCGAAGCCGCCCGCAGCGCGCGAAGCAGCGGTCGGGACTGCGACCGACGCCCCGACGATGCCGCGAGAGGTCAAGGCGCCGCCGGGGCTCATGCCGGTGCCAATCGAAAACGTCAACGAGGTGGCGCGCGCGCTGGCGCTCAAGGTGGGCGCGGGCGCACGCACCATCCGGCTGATGGATGCGGTGGCCGCGCAGGTACAGGAGCGCGAGAAGACGGCGCAAAAAGGCCTGCGCAAGCTCGTGGTGGCGCTCGGCGTCCTGGTGCTCTTGACCGGTGTCGTCGGTGGCGTCTACTGGTGGAGCGCCGACAAGCGCGAGCAGGCCGCGCGCGCGCGCGCATGGGCGCTGTCCGAAGCGCGCGAGCGCGAGCGAGCCGAGGCGAAGAAGCAGCTCGCCGACACCGTGGCCGCGAAGAAGGCCACGGAGGAGTCCCTGCGCAGTGAGTACCTGCGCCTCAAGGAGAGCTCGGATCGCGAGCTGGTGGCCAGCATGGAGGCCACGGCGGAGCAGAAGGACGAGCTCTTGCGGCGCCTGGCCGACGAGGCGAGCGCCAAGGCCCGAGAGCTCGAGCGCCTTGCGCGCGAGGCCAAGGCCGAAGGCGAAGGCGCCAAGCCCGAGGGCCCCAAGGACAAGCCCGAGGGCGCGTCCAAAGACAAGCCCCCGCCGCGGAAGATCCCGCCGCTGCCCCCCGTGACCAAGAAGCCGCCGCCGCCGCCCGAGCCCGAGAAGCCCATCCTCAAATAGCCACGATCGTCGCGCGGTCCCTCGGTCAGAGCGGCGCCTGGTCCGGCTCGACGAAGCGCGCGCGCGCTTCGACCGACAGCAGCCGGACGCGCGAGTAGTGGCGGAGCGGCGCGTCCTTGTGCAGACGCGCCGTGTGGATCTGCAGGAACGCGATCGAGTCCTCGAGGGCCGGCGTGTCCCGCATCGCGGCGGCGACCAGCAAGAGCCACACGCGCGTCAGCGTCTCGTGGTAGCCGCGCGCGGGGGTCTCCACGAGGCCCTGCGCCGCGTTGAGCCGGATGATGCCCACGCGCATCAAGAGATGCGCCTCGTCGAGGGCGTGCCGCCCGAGGTGCATCCACGCGACGCGCAGGTGGGCCTCATGCGTCCACTCCGCCTCCGGCAACGTCGCGGCCGAGAAGGCCGTCCATAACGCCAGGTCCGGCTTCATCGGCGGGAGCTTACGCCGGCTGGGCCGGTCAGGGGGCGAGGGGCAGGCGCACGCGGAACCGGGCGCCCTGACCCGGCGCGCTCTCGACGTCGATGGTGCCCCCATGCTCGCGCACGATCTGATCGACGATCGCGAGGCCGAGCCCCGTGCCGCCGTGCCGGGTCGAGAAGAAGGGCTGGAACACCTTTCTGCGTACCTCCTCGGACATGCCGGGGCCGCTGTCCTCGACCGCCACCTCGAGCGCGTCGCCGCCGCGGCCGTCCTTGACCAGGCGCGTGCGCACGAGCAGCTCTCCTGGGCTCTCGCCGAGGGCCTCCTGGGCGTTGACGAACAGGTTCAGGAACACGCGCTCGAGCTGCGCGGCGTCTGCCGACAGCGGCGGCGTGCCGTCGAGATCCTCGCGCACGGTGATCGAGGCGGCCTCGAGCTGCGGGCGCACCCGGTCGAGCGTCCGCCCGACCAGCTGCGACACGTTGCACGGCCCGAGCTGCGGCTCCTGCGGCCGCGCGAACGTGAGGATCTGCCGGAGCGTCACGTCCATCCGGTCGACCTCCTCGGAGATCGTGCGACCGAGCTCGTCGCCGCTCGTGCCCGGCTCGAACTTCTTGCGCAGCTGCCCCGCGGACAGGCGGATGATGCCGAGCGGGTTCTTGATCTCGTGCACGATCACCGCGGCCACCCCGCCGAGCGCCGCCAGCCGCTCGCGCTGCGCGTGCTGGCTCACGAGCAGGGCGTTTTCGACCGCGATCGCGGCCGCGGGGGCGATCGCGTCGAGGACCCGAAGATCGTCGTACGACAGGCGCGCGCCCGAGCGCGGCGTGCCGAGCACGAGCAGGCCCACCAGGTGGCCGCGCACGCGCAAGGGGGCCAGCGCGCTGCCGCCGAGCGCCTCGAGGCTCGAGAGGGTGATGGGCGCGATCGACGGATCCTCGGCCAGATCGCGCAGGCTCTCGGTGCGCCCGGCGGCGAGCATGCGGCGCGTGAGCGCGGGGTCCACGCCGAACGGGACCTCCGAGTCGGCGTTGCCCGTGCGCGCGATGAGCTCGAGCCGATCGTCCTCGCGCGAGGCCAGGAGCGCCGCGCCCCCGAGGCCGAGCAGGTGCGCCACGCCCTCGACCAGGCGCTCGCCGACCTCGAGCGGCGAGGCCGCCGCCGGCAGGGCCCGCAAGAGCTCGAGCAGCGCCTCCGCGCGATCGAGCCGGCCGCGCATGAACAGGCGCCCGGTCGCCGTCTGCACGCGCACGCGCACGGGATGGAACAGCGCCGCCGCCGCCAGGGTCGACAGGACGGCGCCCGCGGTCTCAGGCAGCACGCTCGAGGCCACGGGCGCGAGCGCCGAGCCGAGCAGCGTCACGAGGGCGAGGTACATGAGGACGACCAGCGCCGACGCGAGCCCGTACGCCAGCGAGCGCTGCAGCACCATCTCGAGGTCGAACAGGTTGCGCTTGAGCGTCGCGTACGCAATGAGCAGCGGAAACAGCGCGGACAGCGCCATGACCCAGTCGGCGGTGACGATGCGCGGGCCGAAGCGCGAGACGAACGCCCACACGACCGCGAGGGTGATCGTGGACAGAAGGCCTACCGCCAGCGTCTTGGCCTTGTTGCGCGCCTCGGGCGAGGCGCCGCGGCGCACCGTGACGAGCAGGAGCGCGAGGTCGCCCAGGAAGCACGAGGCCAGGAAGAAGCCGGCCCCGAGTGAGGTGCGATCGAGGATGAACGGATCGTGCAGGGCGGCCTCGCGGGCCGCGACGATGACGAGCGCGGCCGCGTAGATCGGCAGCAGGAAGCGCGCGCGGTGGAAGCGGCTGTCCTCTGGGAAGCACGAGAACAGGTGGAGCGAGAGCGGCCCGAGCAGCGGGTACGTGATCCATATGCGGCTCCACGCATAGGTCGTGTGGGCGTCGAACATGGTGAGGTAGAACATCGACGCGACGGTGCACAGCGACGCCACCAGGCCCCCGACCAGGTCGCGCTTCAAGAAGAAGATCAGCGCCGCGATGGCGAGGTAGAGCCAGCCGATGCCGAACGGCAGCAGGAACGACAGCGCGAGATCACTGCCGGCGAGCTTGCCGAGGTGCACGGTGACCGTGCGGCGCGCGCCCTCGGGGGCCTCGACGTCCAGCGTGACCTCGCTGCGCTCGCTCTCTGCGAGCAGCGTCCACACGTCCTCGCCGCTCGCGGCGACCCGGCCGTCGACGGCGACGATGCGATCGCGCGGCTTGAGCCCCACGCGCGGCCCCTCCCAGTCGCGCCGCAGCACCGACGCGATCGCGCCGCTCGGGTACACGAAGAAACCCGGGAACGGGCGCGCGAGCGCACGTCGCGACACCACGCCCGCGTGCACGCCGAGCCCGACCGCGCCGACGAGCGCCGCGAGCGAGACGAGCGAGACGAGGCGGGAGCGCACCGGGGGAGTCTAGGACCAATGCTAGTCAGTCACGGGGACGCTGACGCTGACGCTGACGCTGACGGGCAGCGGTGGTGGCAGCGTCCAGCGCCACGACGATGGGGATCCAGAGGTTTCATGGGCTTGGGCATGGGCATCGCACCTGGGGCAGTGTTTTTTTTCGTCAGCGTCAGCGTCAACGTCTTGCGTTGTCCCATGTGACCGACAGGCGCTGGCGAGGATCCCTCGGATCGTTCAGCTGAAGATAGCCTGCACGCCGTCCACGGACTCGGGGCCGTAGCCGACCGAGCCGACGGGGATCCGACCCCCGAGCGCCTCGAGCACCTGCGCAGTGCCGCGCGGCCCGAAGCCGCCGCACAGCTCCACGAGCTGGACCTCGCTCCCCAGGGTGCGCGCGTACCGCACGCCGGAGGCGACGTCGGGCACGCCCACGAGCACGGTGCGGCAGCGCGGGCTGTCGACGACGGTCACGCGCCCTTCGGGCTCGAGCCCTGGCGCGGTGTAGAGGAAGACCCAGTGACCGAGTGCCATCCCCGCCTCTTACCACACCCTTCCGATGCCCACTGCGATAGCCTCGCCTCCGCGATGGCCGAGACCCTTCACCTTGTCGATGGATCGGGGTTCATGTTCCGCGCGCACTTCGCGATGGCCGAGGCGCGCGGACGCACCGCCAAGCAGTTCTCCACCAAAGCCGGCATGCCGACGACCGCGCTCTACGTGTTCTCGGCGATGCTCATCAAGCTCGCGCAGGAGGACCAGCCGGCGCACTGGGCGATGGTCTTCGACGCGCCCGGCAAGACGCACCGAGACGCGCTCTTTGCTGAATACAAGGCTCACCGCGAGGCGCCGCCGGAGGAGCTGGTCGTGCAGATGCCGTGGTTCCCGCGCATCGCCGAGGCGATGGGCATGCCCGTCCTCAGCGTGCCGGGCGTGGAGGCGGACGACGTCATCGCCACGCTGGTGCGGCAGGCGCGGGCGCGCGGCTGGCAGGCGGTCGTGCACTCGTCGGACAAGGACCTCATGCAGCTCGTGGGCGAGGACGTCGTCATGTACGACTCGCTCCGGAACAACACCTACGACGTCGCCCGCGTCACCGAGAAGTTCGGCGTGCCACCTGCGCAGGTGGCCGAGGTGCTCGCGCTCCAGGGTGACACCTCCGACAACGTCCCCGGCGTGACCGGCGTCGGCCCCGGCTGGGCCAGAAAGCTCATCGAGAAGTACGGCGACGTCGAGGGCGTCCTGGCACACGTCGCGGAGATCAAGGGCGCCGTCGGCCAGCACCTGCGCGACGAGGCCGAGGTGGCACGCCTCTCGCGCAAGCTGGTGACGCTCGACGAAGGGGTCGCGCTGCCGGTCACGCTCGATGACCTCGCTCGAGGGCCGCTCGATCGGGAGCGCCTCGCAGGCGTGCTCGCCGAGCTCGAGTTCGGATCCCTCTTGACCCGCATCGACAGCGGTACCCGCGCCGCCCCTGGACCCGTCCTCGCGGAGCGCACGCGGATCGCGCTGCACGCGCCGCCATTTCCCGTCCTGCGCACGGCCGAGGAGCTCGCCGCCGCCATCGCCGCCGCGCGCGCGGCCGGGCGCGTCGCGCTGACCCCCATCGCGGAAGGCAACATCGCCGCGTTCGCCAGGTTGATCGGCATCGCGCTCGCGTGGCCGGGGGCGGCGCCAGTGTGGCTGCCGCTCGGGCACCGCACGCTCACCTCCGGCGCGCAGCTCGCCGAGACCGAGGCCTTGCGCCTGCTCGGGCCGCTGCTCACGGACGCCGCGGTGCCCAAGGTGGCACACGATCTCAAGCTCCTGCACGCCCTCTTCGGCGCGCGCGGCTTCGAGCTTTTGGGGGCCGAGGCCGACGCGATGCTCGAGGCGTTCCTGTGCGATCCGGCAGCGCCGAGCGCGCCCGAGGAGATCGCGAAGGCGCGGCTCGACCAGACGCTGCCGTCGGAGGAGGCGTTTCTCGGCAAGGGCAAGAGCACGCGCGCGCCGTCGGAGCTCGAGCCGGACGAGGTCGCGGGCTTCGCAGCGCCACGCGCGGAGGCGGCGCTGGTCGAGGCGCCGCTCTTGCTCGCCGAGGTCGACGCGCTCGGCCTGCGCAAGCTGCACGACGAGGTGGAGCTGCCGCTGGCCCGCGTGCTGGCGATCATGGAGCGCACGGGCGTCGCCATCGACGTCTCCGTGCTCGAGCGCCTCGGCGCGGACGCGGCCCGCGAGCTCGCCCGCATCGAGCGCGAGCTCGCCGAGATCGTCGGCCGCGAGGTCAACCCGCAATCGCCCAAGCAGCTCGCGGAGCTGCTCTTCGGCGTGCTCGGGCTGCCGGTCCTGCGCAAGACCAAGACCGGCCCGTCCACCGACGCGGAGGTGCTCGAGGAGCTGGCCACGATGCACCCGGCACCCGCCAAGATCCTCGAGCACCGCGAGATCGCCAAGCTCAAGGGCACCTACCTCGACGCGCTGCCGCGCCTGGTGTCGAAGGACGGCCGCCTGCGCACGTCGTATCAGCAGGCGGTCGCGGCGACCGGCCGCATCTCGAGCCAGGAGCCGAACCTGCAGAACGTGCCGATCCGCACGGCGCTCGGCCGGCAGATCCGGCGCGCGTTCGTGGCGCCGCCCGGGATGCGCATCGTGGCGGCGGACTACTCGCAGATCGAGCTACGCGTGCTGGCGCACCTGTCGAAGGATCCCGTGCTGGTCGAGGCCTTCGCGACCGGGGAGGACGTGCACGCGCGCACCGCGCGCGAGGTGTTCGGCGTGGCGCCCGAGCTGGTCACGCCGGAGATGCGCCGCGTGGCCAAGGCCGTCAACTTCGGGGTCATCTACGGCCAGTCGGACTTTGGCCTGGCGCGCGCGCTCGGCATCCCGCGCGGCCAGGCCAAGACCTACATCGAGGGCTACTTCGAGCGCTACGCGGGCGTGCGCCGCTTCATGACCGACACCATCGAGCAGGCGCGCGAACAGGGCGTCGTCACCACGCTGCTCGGCCGGCGCCGTCCGCTCCCGGAGCTGAGGTCGAAGCGCTTCAACGAGCGCTCGTACGCCGAGCGCATCGCCAGGAACACGCCCATCCAGGGCACCGCCGCGGACCTGCTCAAGCTGGCCATGATCCGCATGCAGCACCGCATCGAGCGCGACCTCGCGGGCGCGCGCATGGTGCTCACGGTGCACGACGAGCTCGTCTTCGAGGTGCCCGAGGCGCTCACGGAGCACTTCGCCAGCGAGGCCCGCGCAGAGATGCAGGGTGTGTTCACGCTCGCCGTGCCGCTGCAGGTCGACCTCGGCTCCGGCCCCACCTGGGCCGAGGCGCACTAGGGTGTGTCCCTGAAGTCGGGGGAGTCGATGGGCCCTGACCTGTTGTTTTCGGGGGGAGCAAGCTCCCCCCGCCTCGGCCGCGCCCCAGCGCGGCCTCCCCCCTCCCCGCGGCTGACGGCCGCGCCGGATCGGACTCGTGGCTGATCGAGGGCGCACAAATGCATCGGCGTCGATCAGACGCGGATGCGGGCAGCCTCTGCTCGGCGAGCTGCGATAGCAGGGCCTTCTTTTCCGTGGTCAAGGGGTCGCACATCCAGCGCACCAGGGTGAGTCCTTCGATCAAGCGCACCCCTGTTCGTGCCGCGAGAGCCCGCGCACTTTCGGAAAACGCGCTCGTTGTGATCACCCAAGCCTCTTCCGCATCGTAGAAGTGCTTGCCGGCAAACACTTCTTGCACTGCGGCGTTGCCGACGGTCCCCTTGTAGCGCTTGACCTGCACTGCGATGCGCTGCCGGTCGAGGACAAGGATGATGTCGACTCCTTGATCCCCGCTTGCCCTGGTGACGGTCGCTTCATAGCCGTGCTCGCGAAACGCTCTGCCTAGCTCCCGTTCGAACTCGAACGGGTCCATCTGTGAGAGCGCAATGAGAAGGCTGTCGGGTGTGGCGTGCGGGGTTACGTGACCGACGATGGCCTCCTCTCTTGCCCTAGGGTGGTTCGGGGGCGCTCCTTCACGGCCGGACCCCTCGGTGCCCGAACTCGGCGCCTCGGCGCCGGGGCTCATGCCCAACGCGACGGCGGGCGCGCTGCCCAATGGGACCGACTTCCACACAAACGCCAAGATGAGGATGCCGAGGGCTGACACGATGCCCAGGATTGGTGAGAGAAAGATCAGGGGCAATGCGACCAAAGCCCCGAAGACAAGCACTGCAATGCGTACCCCGTTCGCCATTTCCGGTGAGCGGGATGGTTGTCCAGAGTATTCGTCACTGGTCTTGCAGGGCGGCCCTGGGAGGTTCACCTTGGACGAGACCTGCGTTGATTGCGAGGGAGGCGGCGATGGCGCCGGAGGGCCGCGCTTGCCGATCGCGTCGGTTATCTCGAGCACACGCTCAGTGACGGCGACGGCCGTCGCCACGGTCTTGAGCGTCTTGCCCAGCAAACCCATGACCTGGTGGGATCTTATCCTGCCGGCCTTCACCATGCATAGGGTTGCCGAAGCGCACGGGTTCGGAGTAGAGAAGGCCGCGGCGGCGGTGACGGGCCCGGGGGCGACCGCGGTCGTGCGCCGCGGACCGCAGCCAGGGCAATAGATGCGGGTGGGCGGGGGTCGCTCGGTCCTGTTGTCGAGTGGGGACTCTCGCTGAAAGGCAGCGGATGGTCCGCCCCGGTGAGCGGCGCCACCGGCTGCGCAAGGAGGGCGAAATGTAGCGGCTCGTGGGCCTAGAAGTTGGTGGGGTGGAAGGTCTTCTGCCCGGCCTTGATGTGCGTCTTTGATTTCATGAGCCGCAGGCTAGCAAGAAGCCGCGATGGGCGCGAGGCCTTCGCGGTCAGTCGATGAGCGGCATGCCGACGAGCTCGAGCCCGCCGCCGCCCGGCCCGACCCAGACCACGCGGCATGGGAAGCGATAGATCGTCCGAGGCTCCTCCTCCAGGCCGATCTCCGTCTTCTCGAAGGCGACCCGCTCCTCGGGGACCTCGACCAGCGTCGACGCCACGGCGCGCTTGTCCTCGATGATGCGGACGACGCCGCCCGCCGCGGCGAACGCCGGCCGGTTCTTCTCGGCGATGCGGACCTCGACGGCCTCGCCGCCCGACAGCGACAGCGGCGCCTCGAGCGTGGCCTCGACGCGGAATCCTCCCGCCGAAGCCTCGACCAGACGCGCCTTGACGCGGCCGTGCTGCGTGTCGAGCTCGACCATGCGCACGAGGCCCACGCGGTTCCAGCGCCGATTGCCGTCCTCCGCCGATTCGAGCAGGACCCGCAGGCGCTCGCGCCGCTCGTCCTCGTCCTTCGTCCGGGTCCGGCCGTCACGCGCCGGGATCGAGCTCAACCAGTGGAACTCGTAGACCACGTCGATCATGGGGACGCAGATCCTAGCTCAATCCTCCACCCGCCGAAACCAGCTGCGCACGCGCTGCCAGCGCGAGAGCGGCGCGCGCAGGGCATCGTAGGCGCGATCCACGCCGAGGCCCATCTGCTCGGCGTCGTCGGGCAGAAGGCCGAGCCCGTAGCGCACACGCCGGTAGCGCGCGGCCACGGCGCGCAGCTCCACGGCCCGCTCTGGCGACAAGAGCGGGCCCGCACGCTCGACCAGGTCCTCGAGGGTGTCGCTCTCGTGCATCCGCACGCCGGCGTCCGCGCAGGCCAGCCGCACCAGGCGCCATAGGCCCTCGACCCGATCGGTCGGTGGGACCCGCCAGAAAGGGCTGCGCCAGTGGCTGATCAGGAACAGGCGCCGCAGCGGGCGCTGCGCCAGGAAGAACGGGATCAGAAACGGCAGCGTCCGCTCGGCGTTCTGCTTGACCTTCTCGGCGAGCTCCCTGAGTCGCGCGAGGATCTCGTCCCCGTCGAGCTCGATCTTGTGCTCCTTCACCGTGGTCGGCTTGCCAGGGTCCTCGCTGGGGCGATCGCCGCGGCCGGTGCGCCACAGGTAGGGAGACAGAAGGGCCGTCGCCAGGAACGTGAAGAGGCCGACCACGACGAGGGGCCGCAGCCTGCGCACCGGAGGCGACGCGCCGTCCGCCTGCTCGCGCGCGATCGTGCCGCCGAGGCCGCGCCACACGTCGAGCCGGTGGCGCTGGTTTCCCGCCAGGAACGCCACGAAACCGAGCGAGCCGAGCGCGAGGAACAGCAGCGGCACCGGCAACCACGACGACACTTTAGATTGCTCCCAGACCTCGACGCGGTGCTGGCGATTCAGGATGACCATGATGCCGCCGCCCCAGCCGACGATGGGGACGAACGACGCCACGAGCTCGAAGCGATGCTGCAGCGCCAGGTGACCGCACAGCGTCCCGAACAGGAACGTGTAGAGGAAGCCGAGCACGAAGTCTGCGCGCAGCCCATGCACGCCGAGCAGCGTCACGACGAAGAAGAATGCTGCGCCGAAGAGGCCCAGCCAGAACACCCGCAGGCGGCGCACCGCCAGCCAGTTGCCGAGCAGCGTCCCGCTCCCGGTGCCGAGCGCCATCACGCCGAGGACGGAGGCGTCGCGGCCGAGGTGATGCTCGTAGCCGAGCACGGCGATGGCAAGCGCCAGCATGCCGCCCAGGCTGAACAGCCAGTATGCGCGAACGGCGGGGCGGGCGCTGACCCAGGCCTCGCTCGAGAACCAGCGAGGTTTCATGTGCGAAGGCGAATGCGTGGGCGTGCTCATGCGGGCGCAAGGACCAGCACCGGGCCGCGCGGCTCGACGCGGAAGTGGGGGTCGCCCGAGGCGCGGACGTGCGCCACCGTGCGCTCGTGGGCGGCGCTGACCGCGCTTGCGGCCGCGCTGTGCGCCCTG
>JAHFDS010000700.1:851-2723 GCA_023248855.1 Myxococcales bacterium | reverse complement strand
TGCATCGTGGGGATTTCCCGCGAAAGCCACGCGGCGGCGCGCTGGTGATCACGGAGCCCGGCTGGGCGCGGCGGATCGGCCTGTGCTGCGGGCGGACGGGATGTCGCAGGCGGGCACTGCCGCCGTCGGTGCGCTACCTCGGCCGGCGCGTGTACGTGGGGGCGGCGGTGCTCCTGGCGAGCGCGATCGCGGACGTCAGGGCGGCGGCCGCGAAGATCGTGGAGCAGACCGGGATCCCGGCGCGGACAGTGCGGCGCTGGCAGGCGTGGTGGAGGACCGGGTTCGTATCGAGCCGGTTGTTCCGCGAGCAGCGTGGGCGCTTCATGCCCCCGCTCGCCGAGGTCGGGCTTCCGGCGACGCTGATGGAGCGTTTCGCGTTGCCGGGCGACGAGGGTCAGGTCGAGATGGTCCGCACCGCGGCGTTTCTGGCGCCGCTCACCACGGCGTCGGTGGTGGACGGTGCACGCTTCGTGAGGGTTGATCCTGCGCACGCAGAGGAGGGCGCTGGCTCGCTGAAGTCGTAATCGCCTAGCGTGCCCATTGAGCCCGGTCGCGCGTTCACGGGGAGCGCGCACAAGGGGCGAGGTGTGCCCAATGAACCACGACGAAGTGCCCATGCGCATTCGCTGGGCGAGGCTGCGCTTCTCGATCATCGGTCCGCTGCTCGCGTCGCCGCCCGCCGCTGGCGAGCTCGGAGACAGGTTCCGCGAGCTGGCCGCAAAGAGCTACCTGCATCCAACCACGCGCCTGACCATCCGCTTCGGCGTCTCGACGATCGAGCGCTGGTACTACGACGCGAAGGACGACGTCGATCCGATCCGCGCCCTCGAGCGGAAGGTGCCGAGCCACGCCGGCACACACCCGGGCATCTCGCCCGGCCTCGCGCTGGCCATCGCGACGCTGTACCGCCAGCACCCGGGGTGGACCGTGCAGCTGCACCACGACAACCTCGTGGTCCTCGCCCGGCAGGACCCGTCGATCGGCGTGATGCCGTCGTACGCGACGGTGCGCCGCTACATGAAGGACCAGGGCCTCGTCCGCCAGCGCAGACGGCGACACAGGCGCGCCGACGCCGAGGGGGAGACGGGTACGGTCTTCGAGCAACGCGAGCGCCGCTCCTTCGAGGTCACGCACGTGCACGCGCTCTGGCACCTCGATTTCCACGAGGGCTCGCGCAAGGTGCTCACGGCCTCCGGCGAATGGAGGAAGCCGCAGTTACTCGGCGTCCTCGACGACCACTCGCGCCTGTGCTGCCATCTGCAATGGTATCTCGACGAAACCGCGGACTCGCTCGTCCACGGCCTGGGTCAAGCGATCCAGAAGCGCGGTCGGCCTCGCGCGCTGATGACGGACAACGGTGCGGCGATGCTGGCCGCCGAGACTACCGAGGGCCTCGAGCGGCTCGGCATCGTTCACCAGACCACGCTCGCCTACACCCCCGAGCAGAACGCGAAGCAGGAGTGTTTCTGGGCCCAGGTCGAGGGGCGCCTGATGGCAATGCTCGAGGGCGAGCCGCAGCTCACGCTGACCCTGCTCAATGACGCCACGCAGGCCTGGGTGGAGCAGGAGTACCAGCGCAAGGTGCATTCGGAGATCGGCGAGCCGCCCCTCGAGCGCGCGCTGCGGGGCCCGAGCCTGGTGCGGCCGAGCCCGAGCTCGGAGGAGCTGCGGCGCGCCTTTCGCACGGAGACCACCCGCGCGCAGCGGCGCTCGGACGGCACCCTCACCGCCCTCGGCGTGCGCTTCGAAGTGCCCGCGCGCTACCGCACCCTGCTGCGCCTGAACATCCGGGTCGCACGCTGGGATCTCTCGAGCATCGACCTCGTCGACCCGAGGACCGGCGCGCACCTCTGCACGCTCCTGCCCCTCGAC
>JAHFDS010000700.1:0-841 GCA_023248855.1 Myxococcales bacterium | reverse complement strand
AAGAACGCCGAGCGCAACCGGCGCGTGATTGCCCCGGGCATCGATCCCACCGGCGGCGTCGCGCCTCCCCCGTCCGGCATCGCGCCGCACCTGCGCGCCCTCATGCAGGACTACGCCGCCACCGGCCTGCCGCCCGCCTACCTGCCCAAACATGCATCCGCTTATGCGGATGCGTCACACGCCGACCTCGACGCCCAAGACCCCAACGACGACCAGGAGAACGAGCCATGAACGCCAAGCTGCAGACGCTCTACGGCCTGAAGTTCCACCCCTTCCGCCCCGACGTCCCGGTCGAGGCCCTCTATTGCACGCCCATCGTCGACGCCTTCATTCGTCGCGTCGAGCTGAGCATCGCCGACGGCGGCTTCGTGATGGTCACCGGCGACCCTGGCACCGGCAAGAGCGTCGCGCTGCGACTGCTCGCCGAGCGTCTGCGCAACCTGCCCGACGTGCTCGTCGGCACCGTCGAGCATCCGCAGAGCCGCACCTCGGACTTCTACCGCGAGCTCGCAGATCTCTTCGGCGTGCCGCTCGCGTCGCACAATCGCTGGGCCGCCTTCAAGACCCTCCGCTCCCGCTGGCACGAGCACATCACCTCCACCCAGTGCCGCCCCATCCTCATCGTCGACGAGGCCCAGGAGGCGCTCAACACTGTCTTCTGTGAGCTCCGCATCCTGGCCTCGAAGGAGCTCGACTCGCGCCAACTGCTCTGCGTCGTCTTCGCAGGGGACCAGCGCTTGCCCGAACGCCTCCGCGCCGCCGAGATGCTGCCGCTCGGCAGTCGCAGCCGCCGCCGTCTGGTCCTCGACTACGCGTCCCGCGACGAGCTGCTCGCATGCCT
>JAHFDS010000699.1 GCA_023248855.1 Myxococcales bacterium | reverse complement strand
CCCCCGGTCGGATCGGACGCCACGCCGAGGCGCTGGTGGCAGCCGATGCAGAAGGTCTGCCGGCGGTGACAGGCGCTGCAGTCGGGATCGTTCTTGCGCGCGTCGAGCGCGTGCAGGGTGACGTAGTCGTTGCCGTGGAAGTCGAAGGGCTTGAGAACGCCCTGGTGGCAGTCGGCACAGAAGCGCTGCACGTGACACGACTCGCAGGCACGCGGCTCGAGGCGCGCCGGCCTCGCGTGATCGCGCCGGAACGTGGGCCCGTGGGCCAGAGCGCCGAACTGGGGCTGCAGGCGTCCCTCGGGGAACGTCGTGCGCAGGCGGCCCGTGGGCTGCGATTCGTGGCAGCTCGCGCAGCGCCGGGGTGCGCGGTGGCCGTCGTGGCAGCCGAGGCAGACCGCCTCGAGCGGCAGCGCCGCCCCGGGTGTGTCGAGGCGATCGACCGGGTGGCACGCCACGCATTCGGCGCGCGAGACGTGGGTGGCATGCGAGAAACGGAGGTGCGGAGCGAGGCGCTCGGAGTGGGGCTCGGCGCGGTGGTCGGCGTGGCAGCGCTTGCAGGTGGGGGCGGCGGGGGCGAGCGAGTCGGCCGCGCTGGTGGAGGTCCGCGCGCGTTCGTGGCACGAGAGGCAGTCGGGGGCGACGCCCGCGTGGCGGCTGTGCGAGAAGGGGCGACCTGGCGGCGACGGTGGGTAGACGACGCGGGAGGGGGCGCGGGTGGGGGAGGCCGTGGTGGCCGATATATTTGCTTTTACGGATAAATCGGGAGGGGCGGCGGTGGCGGGACGGAGCCCGAGCGCGAGCACGAGCACGAGCACGACCTGGTGGGGGCGCATCAACGCCACGCTCCGACGGCGCCGAGGGTGCCGGCGTAGGGACCGCGCGGGGAGCTCTGGGTGCCGAGCGTGAGGTCGAGGATCGCCAGGGCGCGCGTCTCGTGGCCCACGACGCGGTTGACGTTCTCCTCGAGCACGAGATGCGCGAACACCCCCCGCGCGAGCTGGAAGCGCGTGCCGGCCTGGGCGCCGAACGCGAGGCCCGACTGCCGGTCGGGCTCGAGGTCGCTGCGGAAGTAGAGCAGCGACAGGCGCCCCTCGAGGTCGACCCGGCGCAGGGACGTGAGCAGCAAGCCGTCGGCGCCGGCGCGCAGCCCGCCGAAGCCGCCACGCACCTCGCCGTCGAGCTGTGCCAGCGCGAGCGCGGTGCGGCGGCGCAGGCCTGTGCCGGCCCCCCACTCGACGCGATCCCAGCGCCCGCCCGGCGAGCCGGGCGCTTCCTCGTAGACGCGCGTGTGCGCACGCACGTGCGCGGTGCCGCCGGCGGCGGGGACGGGGACCTCCCAGCGCGCCCGGGCGTCCTGGTAGGCGCCCCGCGAGAAGACGTTCCAGATCGAGTCGCCCTCGAACGTGGGCAGCAGGTACGCGTAGCCTGCTGACGCGCGCTGACCGCCCGGCAGGTCGGCGTCGAGCCCCGCGGCTAGCTCGTCGACGGCCCCGACGAGGAGGTTCCAGCGCAGGCCCGCGTACGGGTAGAGCCAGCCGAGCGAGAGGCGCGAGAAGAGCGAGAGCTTCTCCTCGTCCACCGCGCCCTCGGGACGCACGTCGGCAAGGCCGCTCGGCAAGAGCGCCTCCTGCACCACGGCCGAGCGGTAGCCCGCGGTGCGCGACCAGGTGCGCCGGTACGAAACCCGGGCGTCGAGCGGCCCGAGCCGCTCGAGCGAGAGCGCGCCCCCCGCGACCGGGGCGAGCGCGTCCGCCTGATCGGGGCAGCGGCCGGAGACCACGCCGGCGCAATTGAGCGGGTCGCGGGAGCCGGCGCTCGTGCCGTCGAGCTCGAAGTGATCGGTGCCGAAGGCGTGCTCGCCCCGCACCTCGAGGCCAGCCATGCCCTCGATCACCAGCCAGGGCAGCACGCGCGCGCGGAGGTCGAGGCCGTCGAGCGCGAAGTAGTCGAAGTGATCGATGACGACCTGCCGCCCGAGGTCGGCGTCGAGAAAGCCAGCGCCGTTTCGCACCGAGAGGGTGGCGTGCAGGAGGTCGAACTGCTGGCCGGCCTGGCTGGGATCAGCCAGCTCGCGGATGCGGCTCGTGCCGCCGGGGGCGCCGCGCGAGTAGTCGCCGAAGTCGTAGTCGAAGCGCAGCTGGCTCGAGAAGAACACCAGGTTGCGCTCGCCGCCGTGGGTCCAGTCGCTCGGGACGAGGTCGGAGATCTCGGCGCCGACGAGCTGCGTGACGCGCCGGCGCGCCAGCATCACCGAGCCACCGCGGTCGTCGAAGCGCCGCAGCTGGTAGCCCTGGCCGATCGTGGTCGCCGTGACCTCGCCCTCGTAGGCTCGCGCCTCCCTGGCCCCCAGAATGCCCAGGAGGACCGCCGTGACAGCGGACGGGCGGCGCGACCTAGGGACGGGAGTCGAACGACGAACCAAGGGGGCCGCTCATGGTACCGCGAGCGCTCATTCGTCGGCCAGCGCGCGCTCCATGAGCGCACGCTGCAGATCGTTCGGCTGCAGCTGGCCGTCGAGCAGCGCGCGCAAGGCCAAGAGCAGCGGCGTGCGGGTGCCGGTGTCGGTCGCGAGGGCAGCCGCGGCGCGCGCGGCGAGCGCGCTCGGGGGCTCCGCACCGCGCAGGCGGGGCTCACCGCGGCCTAGCGTCTCACCGAACACGACGTCCTCGTCCGCGGGGCCGGCGGCGTCGGACAGCAGCGTGCCCACGCCGGCCAGGCCCATGAACGT
>JAHFDS010000284.1 GCA_023248855.1 Myxococcales bacterium | reverse complement strand
GCATGGCATCAGCCTACCTCACCCGATGCGCGCGAGAGCTGCGCGGGTGGCGCGTGGCTTCGGGTGCGAAGGAGGCAGGAGCCGGCCCCAGGCCTGGAGCGCGCTCTCTCAGGGCGGCTGCTGGGCGAGGCCGGCGGCGATCACTCGGGCGGCGTTGGCCACGGCGCGCCGGGCGGTCGCGATGCGCCGCGACGGCGGATCGTCGACCGGCGGTCCGTCGGACGGCCAGAGCTCGGCCGTCGTGTGGGCGAGCTCGTCTCGGGCGCGCGTGAGCGCCTGGTACGACTGCGCCAGGGAGGCGCGCGCATTGCGCTGCACAGCGTCTGCACGCGCGCGCAGCCGGGAAAGGCGCGCCTGCTCGTGCTCGCGCTGCGCGTTCTCCTCCGCGCCCGCGTCGAGGCGCAGGCCGCCCACCGCTGCTGCCGTCAGCACCAGCAGGGCGAGCAGCAGCCAGCGCGTCGCGCGCCCGGGGCGAGCCGCAGCCGCGACGGGCGCCACCCGGGCGAACATCGGCGGCGGTCCCGGAACCAGGCTCCCCGGATCGAGCTCGGGCTCCGGGATGGGTGGCGGGCTCGCGCCCGCGGTCGCCCGGTCCGATTCCACCACGACGATCGGCCCGCGGTCGCCGAGCTGGATCCGGCTGCCCTCCTGCAGATAGTTGCCACCGGGCGCCACGCCGTGGCCGTCGACCAGCAGATCGCCGCGTCCCGCCAGGTCCTGGATGAGCAGGGCCGCCCCGCGCTGGACCAGGATGGCGTGGTGCTTGGCGACCGCGGCATCGCGCCGCTGGTCGAAACGCAGGCCGCAGTCGGGCCCGTGACCGAGCACGACCCCCGACGCGATCTCGTCCGCCCCGAGGCGCAGGACCACGCCGTTGCGTGAGCCCCCGAGGACCCGCACCGCCAGCCGCAGCAAGGGCGTCGGGGTGATTGCGCCTTGGGTCCTCGGCCGGGCTGCTTGCGTCCCTTGCTGCATGACCTGCGCTCCGTATCCCTCTCTGTGGGCCCGGGCGCGCGGAGTCGCCCATTACCATAGCGCGTGCCAACCCTTGCCAGCTGCAAGTGCCCGTGGGGACACGGACGACAGCCGGTGGGCCAGGGGCGCGTGGCCTCGGTTCGGGGGGCTCGGCCCCGGGGAGGAGTCAGGAGCGTGTAGGCTTCGGATGAAATGGCGGTGCCCTGGCGGACACTCGAGCGCGTCGCGACCCCGGAGGGGGCCCTCGAGCTGCGACGGCGCGGCGAGCGCGACTTCCTGATCACCATCGGCGGGCGCGTCCTCATGTCGAGCCGCGCCCACCGCTCCGAGGATGCGCTGTCCCGGCTCGGGTGCGCGCCACTTGCCGGCCAGAAGGCCCCGCGCGTGCTCGTCAGTGGCCTCGGCCTCGGCTACTCGCTGCGCGCGGCGCTCGATGCGCTGCCCCGAGGCGCGCGCGTCACCGTCGTGGAGCTCAATCCCCACGTCGTCCAATGGTGCCGCGGACCGCTGGCTCCCCTGTCGGGGAACGCGCTCGCCGATCCCCGGGTCGAGGTCGAGGTCGCAGACGTGGCGCGCGTCATCGGAGCGGCGCGGGGCCGCTTCGACGCCATCCTGCTCGATCTGTACGAGGGTCCGCACGCGGGCAGCCGGCGGCGCGACGACCCCTTCTACTCTGCCGCGGCGTTGGCGCGGACGCACGCGGCGCTGCGCAAAGGGGGTGTGCTCGCGGTGTGGGGCGAGGAGATCGACACGCCCTTCGAGCGCCGCCTCGCGGCCGCAGGGTTTGCCACCAGCCGCACCCGGGAAGGGCGCGGCAGCGGCGTGCACGTCATCTACATCGGCCGCCGCGGCTGATCGCCACTACCGCACCTCGCGCGCGCGCCTGCGCTCGGCGCGCGACAGGAACGCCACCGCGATCAGGATGAAGCCGAGCGAGATCCAGTCCTGCAGAGAGGGCAGGCGCCCCCCGAACAGCAGCCACGACAGCAGCGTGGCGGTCGTGCCCGCCACGAGGGACGTCAGGCGGTTGACGAGGCCCGCGAAGGTGGCCGTACGCCCCTTGAACATGAAGATGAACACCGAGAAGAACGCGACCGCACCAAACGCGGTGCCGGACAGCACTGCCAGGCTCCAGGTCGCGGGCGGCGCGACCACGGCGCGGTGGAATTCGAGCAGCTGCGCCGCCGAGGAATCGAACAGGCGCGGCGCGTGGAACGCCACGACGGCCGCGACCGCCAGCGTCGCCGCGGCCGCGATCTGCTCGAGCGCGAAGAAACCCTTGTTGTCGAGCGGCGTGCCCGGCGGCCGCGTGTTCTTGAAGTAGTTCATGATGTAGATGCGGATGAAGTAGGCGAGCACGTAGCTCACCAGCGTGACCAGCGCCGGCACCGAGCGAACGATCGAGAAGCCGCCCTGCTGGTGGCCCCAGAACAGGTTCGACGCCACCGCGGCCAGCGCGAAGCCGACCGCGGCGTCCTCCTCCCAGTACACCCGCTTCTTGAGGATGCCCTGCCGGATCTGGATGGCGTCCACGAGACGGCTCACGACGATGACAGCGCCCCGCATGATCACCATCGCGACCATGACCGGGATGGGGAACGTGTAGAGCAGCGTCGTCGTCGGGATCACGACGGCCGTGCAGACGCCCGACGGGATGATGTAGGCGAGCTCGGCCGGCAGCTGCAGCGACCCGAGCCGGAAGAGCCGGCTCGACTGCAGGCGCCACCAGCGCATGACCAGCACCACGAACAGGCAGATCGCCGTGCCCCCCGCGGTGCTGTAGGCCATGTACTCGATCTCCCCGAGGCCGGGGTAGCCCTGGGCCACGGGGCCGCGGAAGTACTTCACCGCCACGCCCGTGACCACGTAGAAGCAGTAGTACGCGGCGCAGAGCTGGAGCAGGCGACCGGTGCTGCCCTCCTGGGTCCTCACCCGCCGGGCCTGGCGATCTCCTCGGTGAAGCCGGCATCGCGGTGGCGAGCGGTGGGCAAGTGCGCGTCCCAGCAGCCGGGCGAGCAGAAGACGAGCTTGCGCTTGCCGCTGTTGCACGTGGAGACCGTGCAAAGGACGAGCTTGGTCCCCATGCGGATGGGGGCGCGACAGATGGAGCAGACACCGAACTGATCAGACGCCATCGTGGCCAGCATCGCGCGGTCCTCGGGCCCGCACAAGGCCGTCGACGTGAAGGTTCTCAGTCCTGGCTGCAGGAGAAGACCGGCGCGGGTGCCGTGATGCGCGCGGCGCGGTAGCCAGGGGCAATTTCGCGCCCGGCCCCGGCCCGGTGTATGTAGGGCCCATGTGGTCCCTCGCTGCCTGGATCCTGCTGTGGCCCGTCGGGCTCGGGTCTTCTGCCGCCGAGACGCCGATCGCGAGCTGGACGCGAGTCAATCCAGCGCAGGGCAGCGGCTCGTTCGAGGTCTACGACGACGGCCGCTGGGTCTCGACGACGCGTGCGGTCTCTCACGAGGGCGCGCCCGTCACCGGCCACGTCAAACCCGAGGCCCTGGAGGAGCTGCGAAAGGCGCTCCTCAAGCAGCGATTCTGCGCGATCCGCTCGACCCACCAGCACGGCGCTGGCGTGCTCGAGAGCTTCGAGGAGCTGACCGTCGCCCTGCCGGGGCTGTCGTGCAAGGTCGCCATCGGCACGGCGAGCAAGCGCCCGGCGCGCATCGACGCCTGCCTCAAGGCCTTTCGCGCGCTCGGGACGGTCGCGCACGGCGGCGGGGACTACAGCGGCCCATCGCTGCCGGGCATCGAGAACGCGGGCAACGCCGAGCCCGCAGGTGCGGTGACCGAGCGGCGGGTCACGAGGCGCATCGAGCGCAAGACCCTCGACGAGACCCTGGCAGACAACCACCAGCTGGCGCGCGACGCGCGGGTCGTGCCCTTCGCCGTCGCGGGCAAGCCCGCCGGGCTCAAGATCTTCGCCATCCGCGAGGGCGGCGTGTTCTGGCGCGTCGGGATCGAGGACGGCGACGTCGTGCACAGCATCAACGGGCTCTCCGTCGCCACCCCGGAGCGCGCCCTAGACGCCTATACGAAGCTCAAGACCGCAGCCCACCTCACGATTGCCCTGCAGCGCGCGGGCAATCCGATGACGCTCGAGGTCGACCTCGTGCCTTGATCCACAGGCTTAGTCGATCGGATCCGGCACGGACAGAAGCTCGCTGGGCTCGTCGCGGGCGCGCGGAGGGCGCGCCTCCAGCGCCGCGATCGGCCGCCACCAGGCATCGACGCGCTCCACGCGGCTCGGCTCGACGGCCTCGCCGAGGCCCGGCATGACGAGGTGCACGCCGCGCGCGGGCGCGAGCTCCACCAGGCGCTCCGCGGGCTGGTCCCAGTCGTGCAGCGCGAGGTTGAACGTGCCCCAGTGCACCGGCAGGAAGGTGCCCCCACCGAGCAGCTCGAGCGCCGCGAGCGCATTGTCGGGACCGAGGTGGATCTCGCCCCACGCGGGGTGAAAGGCGCCCACCTCGAGCATCACCAGATCGAACGGCCCGAGCCGGCGCGCGATCTCCGCATACTCGGGCGTCAGACCGGTGTCGCCGCTGAAGAACACCCCGTGCCGCGGCCCGCGCAGCGCGAACGACGACCACAGCGTGCAGTTGCGATCCCACACGCCGCGTCCGGAGAAGTGCTGCGACGGCGCCGCCGTGATCCGCAGCTCCCCTCGCGGCAGCGGGACGCTCTCCCACCAGTCGAGCTCGACAATGCGTCCGGCCGGGACCCCCCAGGTCTCGAGCCGCGCGCCCACGCCGAGTGACGTGTAGAAGGGCACGTCGCGTCGTGCCAGCTCGAGGATGCTCGGGTGATCGAGGTGATCGTAGTGATCGTGCGAGATGATCACCGCGTCGAGCGGTGGCAAGGCGGCGATCGTCACGGGCACGGGCTGGAAGCGCTTCGGGCCCGCCAGACGCGTCGGTGAGGCGCGGTTGCCCCAGACCGGATCCGTCAGGACCCGCAGCCCGTCGATCTCGACGAGCACGGTCGAGTGGCCGAGCCAGGTGACGCGAAGGCCGGTGTCGACGGGCGTGGTCCAGCGATCGAGCGGGCTCATGGTGGGCAATGGCGCCACTGGCGCGCGATGGCCCCCGCCGAAGAAGAGCTCACCAGCCATCGGCAGCGCCGTGCCGGGGGTAAGGCGCGGGCGCGCCCGGGCGGTGTTGCGAAAGCGCTGCCCCGCGTAGCGCGGCGACGCCACCATGCGCTCTTGGCGCAGTCCGGTCAGGCGAGCCCGAAAGTCTGCCATCTCGCAGCTCCATCATGACATGGCGCGGCGGACCGTCGAGCACCGCGGTACCATCGCGCGCGCCATGCCGGAAAACCCGCTGCTGCGCGACCGTGACGTCGAGTTCCTGCTCTACGAGGTCCTCGACGTGCTCGCCCTCTCGCGCCTGCCGTACTTCGCGGAGCACGGACGCGAGACATTCGATCCGTTCCTCGGCGCGGCCAGGAGGCTCGCGCGGGACCTGCTGTTTCCGACCTACAAGCCGATGGACGAGGTGCCGCCTCGTTTCGAGGGCGGGCGCGTGCTGGTGCATCCGCGCATGAAGACCGTCTACCCGCAGCTCGTGGCCCTGGGGATGGCGAGCGCCACCCGGCCGTACGAGGTCGGCGGTCAGCAGCTGCCGCTCGTGGTGGCGACGGTGGCGAGCGCGTACCTGATGGCCGGAAACCTCGGCGCCTACGGCTATGTCGGCCTGACGGCGGGCGCCGCGCACCTCGTCGAGGCGTTCGGGTCGGAGGCGCTCAAGGCGCGCCTCATGGCGCCGCTCTTCGAGGGACGCTGGACCGGCACGATGGCGCTCACGGAGCCGCACGCGGGCTCGAGCCTGGCCGACGTGCACACCCGCGCGACGCCTACCCCGCATGATCATTTCCTGATCTCCGGCTCCAAGATCTTCATCTCGGGAGGCGACCACGACCTCACCGAGAACATCGTGCACCTGACGCTCGCGCGCATCGACGGCGCGCCCGCGGGGATCAAGGGCGTGTCGCTCTTCGCCATCCCGAAGCGGCGGCCCGAGACCAACGCCGACAATGACGTCTGCGTGGCCGGCATGATCCACAAGATCGGCTGGCGCGGGCTACCCAGCCTCGCGATGTCCTTCGGTGAGCGTGGGGATTGCCACGGCTGGCTGGTCGGTGAGCCGCACCAGGGCATTCGCTACATGTTCCAGATGATGAACGAGGCGCGCATCATGGTCGGAGTCAATGGCGTGGCCACCGCGTCGGTCGCCTTCCACGAAGCGCTGCGATATGCCGAGGCTCGCCCGCAGGGCCGACCGCTGGCGAGTCGCGATCCGAGCTCACCACAGGTGCCCATCGTCGAGCACGCGGACGTGCGGCGAATGCTGCTGAGGCAAAAGGCCATCGTCGAGGGCGGCCTTGCCCTCGTGGCGCGCACCGCGCTCTACGCCGATCTCGCGGCGCACGCGGCGGAGCCCGAGGCGCGCCTGCGCGCGAGCCTGCTGCTCGATCTGCTGACACCCGTCGCCAAGTCCTTTCCGGCCGAGCGTGGCTTCGAGGCCAATGCGCTCGCATTGCAGGTGCACGGGGGCTACGGCTACTCGAGTGAGTACCTGGTGGAGGCGTGGCTGCGCGATCAGAAGCTCAACAGCATTCACGAGGGCACGACGGGCATCCAGGGGCTCGACCTGCTCGGCAGAAAGGTCGTGGGCGGGGGTGGCGCGGCCCTGCGCGCGCTCGGCGAGGAGATCGCGCGCACCGTGCGCCGGGCGCGGACTGCCGGCCTCGAGGCGGAGCTCGTGGACGCCGTGTCAGCCGCGTCCGCCGAGGTCACGGCCCTGACCCAGACGCTCGCGGCGCGCGGGCTCGGCGGCGACGCCGAGGGCATGCTGCTCCACAGCGCCGACTACCTCGAGCTGTTCTCGATCCTCGCCGTCGGCTGGCAGCACCTCGAGCTGGCCGCGGCCGCCACCGCGCCCTCGAGCGGGGCCGACGCCGCGTTCTTGCGGGGCAAGCGCCTCTCGGCCACCTACTGGATCCGCACCGAGCTGCCACGGATCTCGCATCTGGCCGCGCTCTGCCGCACCGGCGAGGACTCCTACGCCAGGATTCGCCTCGACGAGCTGTGATCCACGCGGGGCTACTTCGCCAGTGCCCGAACCGGCACCGCGCAGGTCGCCCCCTCGGAGAAGCCCTCCGCCGCGATGCCGAAGCTGAGGTTGAAGCGCGCCCGGTAGTTCTCCCAGGCGATCGTCGAGACCAGCTCCACGAGCTGCGGCTCCGCGAAGGCGGCGCGCAGCCGCGCGAACAGCGCTTCCGGCACTGCCGCCGGCGTGCTCGTCATGGCGTCCGCCAGCTCGAGCACCAGGCGTTCACGTTCGCCGAACAGCGGGCTCGTCGCGTAGTCCGCGAGCGCCGCGATCTGCTCGGCCGTCACCCCTTCGTGTCTGCTCACGGCAGACCCGATGTCCATTCAAAAAGGGCAGCCGATGCGCGTGGACGTCCGCAGCGTGGCCAGGGACTTCAGCTTCCCCTCGAGCCGCCTGCCACCGGCCAGCGACTGCTCCATCATGCCGTAGCCGAACAGCAGGCCCGGGTGATGCCCGTGGACCTGCACGGGCATCACGACGCGCCCCACCTTGCGCCGCGTGAGGAAGTACACGATGCGCAGGAACAGGCCGCTCAACCCTCGTGGCCTCGCCCCCTCGACCCGGGCCATTCCTTGCTCGCCAATCATGGCCCCATCATGCCACGGATCCGTAAGCCAGGGAGCGTCGCGATTCGGCGCCGAACGCATCGGTAGTGGCGCCTGCGCTTCCTCGCAGCCTCAATGCGCCGGCGTGATGCATTCAACGGTCGCTCCATATGGTCATTGGCATTACGGATCTCCAGACGGGTTGATCAATGCAATGCCAATCGACTACGGTCGAATGGCCATGATGATCACGCCCGCACATCGAGCGGCCATACGACGCAGCTGGGAGCTCGTCACGCCCATCGCCGACACCGCCGCAGACCTCTTCTACCAGCGCCTCTTTGAGCTCCGCCCGGACTACCGGGCGCTGTTCAAGTCGGACCTGGTGCCGCAGAAGAAGAAGCTCCTCGCCATGCTCGCCTTCATCGTCAAGGCGGTCGATTGGCCCGAGGAGGCGTGGCAGGAGTCCGTGGATGCCGAGCAGGATTTCTTCCTGGTCGTGCTGGCCCTCGGACGCCGCCACGGCGAGCTCTACCGCATCCCCGACGAGTCCTATGACGCGGTCGGCCAGGCCCTGCTGTGGGCGCTGGACTACGGCCTCGGCGAGGCCTTCACGGTCGAAACCAAGGAAGCATGGTCGCGAGTGTACGCGCTCCTCTCGAAGACCATGAAGATGGGCCGATGCGCGATCGGGGAGGGCAGCGTCATCGCGCTGCAGACAGCAGATGGTTAATCAAACGGTGGTGATGCGAGGCTCGCTCAGCGAGTTCGAGCTACTCGACGTGCTGCAATGCGTGGGCACGAGCCGTCAGCACACGGTCATCGAGCTGCAAGGGAAGGACGGCAAGCGAAAGGGCGCCATCGCGCTCAAGGCCGGGCAGGTGCTCAAGGTCGAGCACGGCCTGCGACAGGGGCGGCCCGCGTTTTTCGAGATGCTCGACCACCTCCCCGACGTCTTTGTCGTCTACCGCCTTCCGGACGCGAAGGTGTACCCGAGGCCGCTCGCGACGCTGACGCACCTGCTGTTCGAGGCGGCTGACCGCTCGGCCGCCCCGCCGAACGGGGTCGCCAAGGTCCCGGAGCCAGTCACGCTGGTGGCCGAGCTGCCGCCAGCGGCGTCCCCCGCTGCGGAGCGCACCCAGGTGAAGGCCGTGGAGCACCTCGAGGACACGAGTCGCATCAGCCTCTCGGCCCTGATCGAGCGCGCCGGAGACGCGCAGGTGGTGGTCGCGGTCGCGAGCCCCAAGGGCGGGGCCGGCAAGACCACGATCACGCTCAATCTCGCGCTCAGCCTGGCCGAGCGCGGGCTACGCACGGTGGTGGTCGACGCCGACCTCAATGGCGACCTGCTCAGCCTGATCGACGCGCAGGGCAAGGTGGATCGTGGAGTCTTCGACATCCTCGACGACCCCGACCAGCTCGAGGCGACGCTGCGCCAGACCACGGAGCCGCGCCTGCGCGTGCTGCCCGCGCGCGGCGCGACCATTCCATTCGGCGCCGCCGAGCGGGGCGATCTGCAGGAGGTCTGGCGCCGCCTGATCCAGCGGACGATCCAGCTGTGCGACATCGTGCTCGTGGACTGCCCCGCCGGGATGTTCCACACCACGCGCGCGGTGCTCGGCGCGGCCACCCACGTGGTGGGCGTCTTTCAGGCCGATCTGGTGTCCAGTCGGTCGTTCCCGGTGTTCCTGGAGGCCGTGCACGCCCTGCCTTCCGTCGAGCGACCCAAGCTCGCCGGGGTCGTCGTCAACATGTTCCAGGGGCGCGCCACGAGCTCGATCGAGGCCTTCCACGGCATCTGCGTCGACGGAGACCGCCACCAGCTGTTCGACACCACCATCCCGCGCTCCGAGGCGTTCGCCGAGGCGACGATCGAGGGCCTGCCCCTGCGCGTCGGCGGCGACGCGGTCCGGCCGGTCGCGTTCCTCTTCGACATGCTCGCCGAGGAGGTGTGCAGCCGCGTCGGCGTGGTCAGAAAGCCCCGCGCCCGCCCGCGATCCTTCCTGCGCTAAGTCGCCGGCCCCCACGCGTGGGTGGACTAGCATGCGCCCGTGTTGCCACCACCCGCGCTCGATCCGCCCAAGACTGCCGCGTCGACCCTGCTCCTGTCTGCGACCACCGCGTCGTCGGCGTTCCTGCTCTTCGTCGTCGAGCCGATGCTCGGGCGGCTCACGTTGCCGGCGCTCGGCGGCGCCCCCGCGGTCTGGACCGCCTGCATGCTGTTCTTCCAGCTCGCGCTGCTCGGCGGCTACCTCTACGCGCACCTGCTGCTCGCGCGTCTGCCGCTGCGCGCCGCCATCGCGCTGCACGCCGGGTTGCTCTTCACCTCGCTCGCGCTCTTGCCGATCACCCCCGACACCACCGGGCTGAGCGCGACCGGTCATCCCGCGCTGTCCGTGGTCGCCCTGCTCACGCGGAGCGTGGGCGTGCCCTTCCTGCTCCTGTCCGCGACCGCACCGCTGGTCCAGGCCTGGGCCGCGCGCGCCAGCGCCGTCCGCCGCCCCTACGCGCTGTACGCCTGGTCCAACGCGGGCTCGCTGCTGGCGCTCGCCACCTACCCGCTCCTGTTCGAGCCGCGCCTCGGCCTCGCCGCCCAGACGCGCGTGTGGAGCCTCGGCTACGGCGCCATCGCGCTCGCCATTGCGCTCTCGGGGGTCTCCGTGTGGCGCCGCGCCGGCGCTCCGGCTGCCACGGTCGCCGACGAAAGCACGCTGCCGGCGTCGGTCCTCGATCGCGTGGCCTGGGTCGGCCTGTCCGCGCTCGGCTCCGCGCTCCTCCTGTCGATCACGGAGGCCATGAGTGAGGACATCACGGCGGCCCCCTTCGTCTGGGTGCTGCCGCTCGCGCTCTACCTCGTGTCCTTCATCGTCTGCTTCGGCCGCCCCGCCTTTTCGGACCGTCGCGTGTGGCTGCCGCTGTTCGTGCCGGCCGCGGGCGTGGTCGCGTGGGCGCTGGCGCGAGACGAGCAGTCGCTGGTCATCCAGCTCGCCAGCTTCTCGGCGGCCGCGCTCGTCTTCTTCATGGTCGCGCACGG
>JAHFDS010000698.1 GCA_023248855.1 Myxococcales bacterium | reverse complement strand
GCCTGCGCGACCGGCTCCGGCGCCGGCGGCGGCGGCGGTGCCGGCCCGAAAGCCGGCCGCGGTCCCCGCGCGGCCTGTCGGCGGGCGGCGGAGCAAGCAGAACGATGTCCTGCGCGAGGTCGCGCTCCGCCTCGCGAGCCGCGGCGCGCTGCTCGATGGCGCGCTCGAGGCCGCAGTGCAGGAGATCGTGCACGCGATCGCGCCCAACGGCCTCGAGTCCGAGGTGCTCGTGCGCGAGGCCGTCGTCGAGGCGACCGGGCTCGGTCCGCTCGACGACCTGCTGGCTGACGAGTCCGTCCGCGAGATCCAGATCGCGCGGCCGGATCGCATCCTGGTCGACCGCGGAGGGCGGGTCGCGCCGAGCGACCGCAGCTTCTCGTCGGCCTACGCGGCCACGCGCGCCGTGGAGCGGCTCCTGGATCGGGCCGGACGGCGCTCGGTCTCGGGCGCGGTCCACGATCTGGTGCTCGACGATGGCACCCACGCCACGATCGTGATGCCGCCCGTCGCAGCACGCGGCCCCGCCATCTTGCTGCGCCGGCCCGACCCGGAGAAGGCCGAGCTCGAGCAGCTGACGCGGCGCGGGATGATGACCCCGGCGCACCAGGAGGTGCTGGCCGGTGTCGTCTCGTCCAGGCGAAACCTCCTCGTCTGTGGCGGGGCTGGCTCCGGGCGCACCACGCTCGCAAACGCGCTGCTCGGTGGCGTGTCGCACGACGAGCGCGTCGTGATCGTCGAATCGGGCGGAGCCATCGAGGCTCGTGGGGACCGCTGGATCCAGATCGCCCTCGGTCTTGGTGACCAGGCCCGCCCCTCGCTGCAGGCCGCGCTGCGCCTGCGTCCCGACCGGCTCGTCCTCGACGAGGTGCGAGGCGTGGAGGCCTTCGATCTGCTGGCCGCGCTCTCGGCTGGGCATGGGGGCGCGATCGTCGTCTCGGGCGGGCTCGGCGTGCCCGACGCGCTGGTGCGCCTCGAGGCCCTGGCGCGCCTCGGGACCGGCTCCGTGGACGTGGCCGCCGTCCGGGACCTCCTTGGGCGCTCCTTTCACGCGATCGCGCAGACGGCGCGCGACGACAACGGCCAGATCGTGCTCGCCGGGCTGTACGAGGTCAGCGGCGTGGGCGCCGACGGCATCGACGTGGTCCCGATGGAGGTCTAGTGTCCTGTATTCGAAGTTCGCATCATTATTCGCCGGGCGCAGGCGACCGCGATCCTGCGCAGGACACTAGCTGTTTTCTTGGGGGGAGCCTCGCTCCCCCCCAGCTTGTCCAGGCAAAGCCCGGCCAAGCTGCCCCCCGAGGCGCGCTGCGCGCGCTCTAGTGTCCCGTCTCCGCGGCGTGGGCTTATGCAACGAACTTCGATGACAGGACACTAGGATCAGATGTCTTCTTCTCATACAGGACCCTAGCGCGGGCGCCGCGCGCGGCCGGAGGCTGCACTGCCGCGGATCATCGCGCGTGACCGAGACGGCGCCGACGTGGCGACGCTCGAGGTCTCGACCGGCATCGAGGTGCAGGTCGGGCGCGATCCGGCGTGCGATCTCGTGCTGCCGTCGGCCGGCGTGTCGCGTCGGCACGCCTCGCTCCGCATCCTGCTCGATGGCATCGAGGTCACGGATCGTGGCTCGGCCACCGGAGTGCGCGTCCAGGGGCATCCGGCGCGCGGTGCGGTGACCGCGCGCTTTGCCGACACCATCGAGATCGGCGAGTTCACGCTCTCGTACGAGGCGTCCGCGCGTCGCCTCAGCGTGTGGCCCGGGGTCGCGGCAGACCGGCCTCGGCTGCTGCTCGCAGCGGGAATGTTGTGTGTGGCTGCGCTCGTCGGCGTCCTTTTGGGCGCGCGCCTGGGCCGGGGACACGTGGCGACGGAGCGGCTCGAGAGCCAGGCGCTCGAGGCGGCGCGGGCGGAGGCCGAGGACGTCTGCGCGCGTGGCTCCGCGGAGCGCTGCGCGGCGTTGCTGTGCCGCCTGCTCGCGCTGGTGCCCGCGGATGACGCGACGCGCGCGCGTCTCGGTCGCATCGAAAAGGGCCTGCCGGTCGAGCTTGCGCGGTGCAGCCGGTGACGAAGCGGCGTCCCCCGCGGCAGCCCGACGGCTTCTTCGAGGCCTTTCGCGGCACGCTCGCCGGCTGGGCCGAGGGCGTGCATCGCGCGGGTGCGCCGGCCTCCGCAGGCGATCTCGAGGCGGCCGAGCGCGCGCTCGGCCGGCCTCTGCCGCGCGCCCTCGTGGATTTCCTCGGCTCGTGGAACGGCGCGCTCGTGTTCCACGAGAGCGTGGTGCTGTTCGGCGTGGGTGCCAGCGCCGAGGGCGGCGACCTGGTCGCGGCCACGCGCGGCGCGCAGGCGGCGGGCGCGTGCGGCCCTGGCGAGACCGTGATCGGTGAGACCGGCGACGGAGGCCTCTTTGCGCTCGGCGAGGATGGCCGCGTCTGGCTCGTGGAGGATGAGGAGCGCTGGCCCGTGGGCAGCTCCGTCGAGCGCTTCGTCGCGGCGGTGTGTGCGCACGAGGCGGTCCTGTTCGATCGCGACGGCGAGTACAAGGAGGGCGCGTTCGAGCCCGGTGGCGAGCGCCTGGTGCCGAGCATGGCCGCGCAGGCCGCGAAGAAGGCGCTGGCGGCGGATCCCGGCGCGGCGCGCTGGCACTTCGAGCTCGGCGTCGCGCTGGCCGCGGCGCAGCCCGACCTGGCCGTGGGCGCGCTCTCGAAGGCCGCTCGGCTCTTCCCCGAGGGGCCGT
>JAHFDS010000283.1 GCA_023248855.1 Myxococcales bacterium | reverse complement strand
CAGCGCGCCCTCCATGAGCGCGGCCGCGCGGGCGGCGCCGGGCTTGCCCGAAAGCACCGCGCGCAGGTGAGCCGCGTTGTCCTCGGCCGAGCCGCCCGCAAGGTCGTCCGGGTCCTCCTCCGCCACGCCGAAATCCGCGGGCGACAGGAGGTAGCCGACGACCTTCTCGCCGTCCCACTCCGCGACCTGGGTGGTCCCGCGCACGGCCACCTCGTCGAGCCCACCCTCCCCGTGCACCACGAAAGCCCGGCGGACGCCGAGCGACCCGAGGGCCTGCGCGAGCGGTGCGACGTACCGCCCATCGAAGACGCCCACCACCTGCCCACCCACGCGCGCCGGGTTGGTCAGGGGCCCGAGCAGGTTGAAGAGCGTCCTTGTGCCGAGCTCGCGCCGCGGGCCCGCCGCGTGGCGCGTCGCCGCATGAAACGAGGGCGCGTACAGGAAAGCGATCCCGACGTCGGCGAGGCAGCGCTCGAGCACCGGCAAGGGCGCCTCGATCGCGAGGCCCAGGGCCTCGAGGACGTCCGCCGAGCCGGCGCGGGAGGTCTGCGCGCGGTTCCCGTGCTTGGCGACCCGCACGCCGCAGGCCGCCACGCAGATCGCGGCCAGGGTGGACACGTTGAGGGTGCCACGGCCGTCGCCGCCGGTGCCGCAGGTGTCGACGGCACGCTCGGGCGACGGGCATCGGATCGGCGTCGCCCGCGCGCGCATCGCCCGCGCCGCCCCGGCGATCTCGGCGGGCGTCTCGCCCTTCATGCGCAGCGCCACCAGGAGGCCCGCGATCTGCGCCGGCGTGGCCTCCCCGTCCATGACCCGGCCGAGCGCCGCCGCCATCTCGTCTTCGGTGAGGTCGCCACGACCGACCACTCGCGCGATCGCTTGCTGGAGCTCCACTCGGCGATTCTGGGGCCCATCCGACCAACCTTCAAGCCGAAGGTCGGCCGCCAGGCAGGCCAGGCAACTCGGCGGTGCGGCGCGGGCGGCTCAGCCGGGGGCCAGCACGCGCAGGGCGCGCGCGGCGACCTCGACGGTGACGCAGCTCTCGCCGGCCGCCGGCATGCACCCCGTGGCCGAGGTCGTGACGCTGTAGCCGGCGTCGCGCAGATCGAGGAGCGTGGTGCCGGCGGGCACGCCCACGACCATCGTGCGGCCGTCCGCCGCCGTGGTGCGCGAGGTGCCGTCTGCCGCCAGGCTCAGCACCACCAGCACGGTCTCCTCCGCGTGCGCACGCTCGAAGGCCCAAAGGCCCTGATCGGCCGGGCGCACCGGGGCCGCGCTGGTGCGCGTGCTCCAGCGCGTCCGGAAGCTGCCGCGCCGCAGCGCCACGTGGGCCTTGCGCAGCGCGATGAGGTCCTTGATCACCCGGAACGTGGGATTGCCGGTGTCGAACGGCAACCAGCGGCGATCGTCCGAGCCGTCGCCGTCGGAGTCGTACGTGCGCTCCGCGCGCGTCGGCACGCCCCCGGCCGTCGTCACCGACTTCTTGTAAGCCTCCGGGTCCCAGAGCGTCTCGCGATTGGCCGGATCATTGCCGCCTGCGAATTCCTGCTCGACGCCGTAGTAGAGGCTCGGCAGGCCATCGGTCGTCATGAGGTACGAGAGGCCGAGGTGCAAGGTCCGCCGCCGCAGCTCGTCCGACCAGCTCGGGGGCATGAAGAAGAGGAAGCGGCCGACGTCGTGGTTCGACTCGAAGTTGACGACCAGCTGGTGCGCGCCGAGCGGGCCGCCGTCGCCGCTCGGGCCGCCCTCCTTGCCGGCGTGCGCGTAGAGCGGCCGCGTGAAATCCTGGCCCTCGCCGCACGGGTCGTCCGCGCAGCCGAGCCGACGGCACATCAGGCGCCCGAGCTCGCACGTGCGCGCGCCGTCCCCGAGGAACGCGCCGCGAAAGAGCTGGTAGTACGCCGAGAAATAGAAGACCGAGTCGACGCCTTGGCCCTGGGTGTAGGCGCCGAGCAGGCGATCGTCGCCGTCGAAGGCCTCGCCGAACATGAAGAAGTCCTTCTTGCCGAGCGCCGCGGCGTGCTTGCGGATGCGCGGGCAGAAGTCGTTCCAGAAGTCGGGCTCGACGTGCTTTAGCGTATCGATGCGGAAGCCATCGAAGTCGCCGAGCTCGATCCAGCGCGCGAACACGGCGAAGAGGGCGTCGCGCACGTCGGCGCGCTCGGTGGCGAGGTCCTTGAGGCCGCCCGGGAAATCCCCCAGCACCTCCTGGCGCCGCCGGCACGGATCGTCCCAGGGGCAGCCCTCGGGCGGGCAGCCGCAGACGCCGGGATTGGTCCAGACGGTGACGCGGCCCTTGCGGTTGTACGCGTAGGGTTGCGCGAAGATCTCGGGGAACGGTGCGACGCGGTTGATCGCGGGATCGTCGAGGAAGCGCACCGGCGCCTCGCCCGCGCGGCCGAGCGAGGTCCACGACTCGATGCCGCCGTCGGCGTAGTCGGGATCCCACTCGCTCACGCGCACGAGGTCGCTCGATGGGCCGGCCTGATCGAGCGGCACGATGCGCCCGCCCTGCCCGATGAGGAAGTCGTCGGGACGGCCATTGCGGTTGATGTCGTAATAGAAGGCCTGCCCGACGTGATTCGTGACGATGTCGAGGATGACCTTCATGCCGCGCTTGTGGGCCGCGTCCGTCAGCTCGCGCAAGGCCGCCACGTCGCCGAAATGGGGGTTCGGCCGCGAAAAGTCCTGCGTCCAGTAGCCGTGGTAGCTGGCAAATCCGGCGTCGGTCTCGACGTTCTTGACGACCGGCGAGATCCAGAGGGCCGTGATGCCGAGCTCCGCGAGGTAATCGAGCCGGCTCTGGACGCCCCGCCAGTCGCCGCCGTGATACGCGGCGGGATCGCGCAGGTCGACGTTCCAGTCATTGGAGGCATCGCCGTTTTCGAAGCGATCGACGAGCACCTGGTAGATCACCTCGTCGCGCCAGTCGGTGGCGGTGGCCGAAAGGCCCTTGCCGGGCTCGGGCGGCGTCACGCAACCGGCCCACACCGCGAGGCCGAGCACCCATCTCCATCCGCGCTGCATCATCGTCTCCATCAATACCTCGAGCTGTGAAACCACCACTCGAGCGCCACGCCCAGGAACTGCTGCACCTTGCGCAGGCGCCACTCGTCCTCGGGCGCGTAGGTCAGGCGCGCCGACCGATTGACCAACGTGGCGGCGTAGACGACGCGCAATTGCGGCCGCGCGTAGCTGCCGCGGCCGAGCGAGACCGCGGGCATGAGGGCGAACTGGAAGGCGAGCGGCGTCTCCTGCGCGAGCGTCTCGGGCGAGAGGCCATTGGGCCGCTGATATTGCAGGTTGGCCTCGGCCAGGAGGTGCACCACGTCGGTGATGAACCAGGCCGGCCGCACCGCGCCGGAGAATTCCCAGACGTCGTTTCGATCGTAAACGTTCGGGTCGGCGTCCACGAAATACCGCACCAGTGCGCCGACATTGACGCCGAAGGCGTGCGTCTCGTGATTGGCCGAGAGGCCCAGGCTCCATTCGCGCGCAGAGCTGGCGGTCTTGTCGGTGCCGAGGCCATACGGGACCGCGAGCGTGTTGTAGGCGCCGAGGCCTTCGCCGTGGCGGAAGAACAGGTTCGCGAAGGAATGCGGCCCGAAGCCCCAGGCGCCGAGCTCGGCGCCCGCCACCCAGCCGTTGTCACCCGGCAAGGCCTCGCGCGTGCCGTCGTCGCGCCTTCGCGAGCCCTGCCCGATGCCGTGGGCCTCGAGGTAGACCACGCCCTTGACGTGCAGTCCTCCGCCTGCGGGCACGCGGTGCTCGACACGACCCGCGCCGAGGACGCGCAGGCGATCGAGCAGCAGCACGGGGCGCGTGCCGATGGGGTCCGCGGCGACCTGGATGGTCTGCGTCTGGTACGCGTCGTCGAGCCGGTTCATGCCGACGTGCGCGCGCACGCTGGTGTTGCCGGCGTTCCAAGAGGCGCCGCCGCCGACCGCGTTCTGCTCGTCGAGCGGCCAGGTGTCGAGCAGGTAGATGTCGTCGCCCCGCACCATGCGCGAGCCGGCCCACAGCGCAAGCCCTGGCACCACGTCGCGGACCTCGAGGTACAGATTCCGGACCGCGATGGGGTTGTCGTCGAAGCGGCCGGTGAAATGCGCCAGCTTCTGCGCGACCGCGAGCGTGACCTGCGAGTGGAACTTCGCCTCCCCGGTCGCCTGGTCGTAGCCGAGGTCGATCTCGGCGTAGGGCCCCTCGAGCAAGCGCGGCGGCCGGGCCACGAGGCGCACCTGGCGGCCGGTGCCGCCCTCGAGATCGCTGCCGAGCTGGAAGCGACCGTAGGAGCCGAAGGTGAAGTGGTCCGGCGCGAGAGGAGGCTCGGCCTTGGGTGGATCGTCGGCCCGGGCGGTGGACGCGGCGGCGACGAGGAGCAGCGGAAGCAGGTGGCCGGCGACCGATCGCGGGAGGAGGAGGGTCTGCTGGCTCATCGGCGGGTCTCCGGAAGGACGACGAGCGCGGCGTTCTCGTCGAGGGTGAGCCGCAGGGCCGGGCCGTCTTGCGGGACTGGCGCGCCGCCGAGCGTGGTGAACGTGGTCCCCGGCGCGAGCCCGAGGTCGAACGGCAGCGCGAGCTCGAGCACGCGGGGCGGACCGAGGTGCAGCACCACGATCGCGGGCTTGCCGTCGCCGGCGTCGCGCACGAAGGCGTAGGTCTGCTCGTCGGCCAGGAGCGAGCGGCGCCGGCCCGTGCGCAGCGCCGCGCTCGAGGCGCGGGCCCGGCCGAGCGCGCCGATGTCCCGCTGCAGCACGGCGGCGGCCGCACCGACAGATTCGCCAAAGCGCATGTCTCGCCGGCAGTCGGGATCGTCCGCGCCTGGCAACGCGATCTCGTCGCCGTAGAGCAGCACCGGCGCGCCCGGCTGGGCCAGGAGCCAGGTGAGCGCCACCCGGGTCCTCGCCAGGGCCGCCGCCGTCGCCACCTCCGGCGCGGGCCGCGCGCGCGGCGCGTCGAGGACGTCGCCCGCGGCCAGGGAGGCGATCCGTGGCACGTCGTGATTGCCCACGATGGCCGAGCGCACCGCGCCGCCCTGCAGCGCCGCCTCGGTCGCCGCCGTCTCGGCCTCGAGATCGGCCCAGCGGGCGCGCCCCTGCAGCACCTCGCGCAGCGCCCACATCGAGGGGAAGTCGAACTGCCCCGAGAGGGCATTCGGTCCCACGAAATAGCGCAGCGTCGCCTGCTCGCCGCGCCCGACGTAGGTCTCCCCGACCAGGTGCACCGGCGCCGCGCCGCGCGCATCGGTCGCATACGCCCGGCGGATCGCGTCCCGCAGGTGCTGCTCGGCAAGGCGCGGCATCATGGGCACCGCGTCGATGCGCAGGCCATCGAGGTCGAACCGCTCGAGCCACCACAGCGCGTCCGCGGTCAGCGTCGAGACCACGTCGGCGCGCTCCCACGCGAGGTCGGGCAAGAACGCCTCGAACCAGCAGTCCTCGAGGTGGCTGTCCCAGTCGCAGCTCCGCCCGCAGAGGCAGTCGCCCGCGGGGTGGTGCAGCCATCCATCCGCCTTGGCGTATGGGTGCGAGCGGTGCACGTGGTTCGGGACCACGTCGAGCACCACGCGCAAGCCGGTGGCGTGGGCCACGCGGACCAGCCGGTCGAGCGCCGCCTCGCCGCCGAAGCGGGCGTCCACCGCGCGCGGCTCGGTGGGCCAGTAGCCGTGGTAGCCGGCGGCGACCGCGCCGTCGGCGCCGGTCTCGCTGCCCGCGGGCTGCGTGTACACCGGCGAGATCCACACCGCGCCCACGCCGAGGCGCGCGAGCTCGCCGGCCTCGATCGCGTCCGCGAGGCCCTCCAGCGAGCCCCCGTGGAACGCGTCGATGGACGCTCCGGCCGAAAGCGGCCCGGTGGCCGCGCGATAGCGGTCGACGATCACCTGATAGATGACGGTGCCCTCGAAGCCCTCCCACGTGGACGCCGCGGGCTCGACCCACACGCTCGGGCGGCCGGCCTCCGCCAGGGCCCCCGCGGCATCGATGGCCTCGATCGACAGGCGGTGCTTGCCCGGGGGGACGCCGCCTGCACGCACCGTGATCGCCGTCCCCTCGGCGGCGACCTCGAGCGCCCGGCCGTCCTCGAGCACCGCGCGCACGCGCGCGAGCGGCGCGCCGCGATCGGACGCGAGGAACCGGGCCCTGGCGGTCAACGTGCCGTCGGGCCGCGCCGCGAGGTCCTGCCACTCGAGCGCGGGGCGGGTGCAGTCGGGGATGCGGAGCGCGGAGCGCTCGAGAAAACCCGCGTCGTCGTAGAGGGCGAGCGCCGCGCGCGGGTCGTCCACGATCGCGCCATCGGTCCAGATGCCGTACCGGAAAAGGCCCGCCGGCGGCCGCACCCGCGCGACCAGGCCTCCCCCCTCGGCGGGGCCCATCGGGTCGACCCCGGGCGTCCACTGGTTCCAGTCGCCGACGACGCTGGCGCTCGTCACCCCCGCCGGGGGCGTGAAGTACACGCGCGCGCTGCAGTCCCGGCGCAGGGCATCCGCCATCGGCCCGCCGCGCTCGCCGCAGCCGAGCCCGGCAGCGACGAGCGTCATCGCGAGCGCCCCGGCTCGTCCCATGCGGCAAGGCGCAGGCTCCCGAGCGCGCCGCAGGGACCCGGCGGCACCGTGCGCTCGCTCTGCGCGATCAGGTACGCGCCCGCACCGAAGCCGATCATCGGCACCGCGCCCGCATACGCCGCCGTATCCGGGTCGTGGAGCTCGGCGAGCAGGCCCTGGTTGGCCAGCGCCTGCGCCGTCACCCAGCCGAGGCGCGCGTCCGCGTCCGCCGTTCGGCCTGCGCGCCGCGCCGCGACGGAGGTGCGCAGGTCCACGAACACCCATTCCTGCCGGTCATACCAGCCACCGTCGTCGTTGCGGAAGAGGCCATGCCCGTAGGCGACCCTCAGATCGCGCTCGACCGCGTCGAGCGTCGCGATCGCGGCCGCGCCGGCCGGCGGCACGAGCGACCACGCGACGGCCTCGACCACCGCAGCATCTCGATAGCCCGAGCCGGTGCGCAGCTCCTCGGCCGAGCTCGCGATCGCGCCGTCCGGTCCCAGGAGATGGGCCAGCACCGCGTCGCGGTAGCCGCGGGCCGCGGCCCCGTAGCGCGCCGAGGCCGCGGCGTCACCCACGCTGGTTGCGAGCGCAGCGGCGGCGCAAAGGCCCCGCGCGGCGGCGAGCGAGGTGTACGTGTAACGCTTCTGGTGCCCGTTCCAGTGCACCTCCCAGATCGACGAATCGGCGGAAATCAGGCCGAATTCCGCCTCGCGCAGCGCGAGAAGCGCGTCCGCGATCCGGGTCGAGATCGCGGGCCAGTGCTGGCCGACGAAGCTGCGATCGCCAGAAGCCGCCTGGTATTCCTCGAGCGCCCACAGGGTGAGGCCGAAGCCGTCGAGCTCGACGTTCGGACCATTTTCGTCGCTGTCGCTCTCCTCCTTGCCGCGTCCGAAGTAGCGCACGACGCTGACCTGGTACGGCACCGGGACGTACTGCGTGAAGCGACCGGAATCCGCGGCCAGCACGAACTCGAGCGCGGCCCGGGCTTCTTGGTGGTGGCCGCTTCGCGACAACGCCACGATCGCGTAGGCCAGGTCGCGCGCCCAGGTGACGTTCCACTGCCCGGGCGGCAGCGACGCCAGGATCTGCCCGTGCGAGCGGTCCGTGGTCTCTCGCACCTGCGCCATGCGCACAAGGGCCTCGGACTGGCGCCACACCGCGCGCTCCCCCGCAGTGAGCGCGGCCGGCGGCGGCGTGCGCCAGGCTTCCCATTCGGCGAGCGCGTCGGCCAGCGCCCGCTCGGCACCGGTGGTCCCGAAGGCGGTCTCGACCGCGGCCAGCACGCCCTGGACGTCGGTGCCGCGCTCGAACGCCGAGACCACGCCGATGGCGCCCGAGGCGCCCGGCGCGAGCACGAGGTCCTTCTGGAAGCCCACCACCCGGTCGTCGCCGACGCCGCTGTCGGTGCCGTCGGCCAGATCGCGCCCCGCGCGCAGCGCCGAATACGGCGAGTCCGGGGTCGCGCCGCGGTGATCGACCGCGCCGAGCGGGCGGTGCACGAGCGTGCCGCCGACGCCGGTCTCCACGAACGCGCCGCCCTGCCACACCACGCGCTCGCCGTCGGCGGCCGGGTTCACCGGGTCCGCGGCGGTGGTGTGGCCGAGGTGGAAGTTCGCCAGCGTGTAGAGCGACGGGCGGAGCTCGCGGGGGCCGAGGTTCGTAGCGCGGACGACCATCACCATGGCCGGACGCGGAAGGTTCATCGGCGCCCAGGTGAAGGTCTCGACGCGCAGCTCGCCCACCCGGTGCGCGACGCGCACGACGCCGCTCTGGGCGACGTAGCCGGCGGCCTCGGGCGCCAGCCCGTCGAGCCAGGTGCCCTGGCGCACGCCCGCCGCGTCATCCATGCGGATACCCGCATATGCATCGAAGAGGAGATCGCGCGAAACGATGCCGTCGTCCCAGGCCTTGTAGGGGTGCTCGTAGAGCGTGTCGGCCTTGCCGGCCGTGACGTTCCAGACCAGCGCGCCGTGGCCGTTGGCGCTCGGCAGGGACGGGTGCGACGCGCGCGCGGCCATGCACTCGGTGGGCGCGACGTCGCACCGGGGCGCGCACTGGCCTGCCTCGTCGATCGTGCCGGCCGGGCAGCCCGCGGTGCCGGCTGCGCCCGCAGTGCCGGCTGCGCCCGCAGTGCCGGCAGCGCCCGCGGCTCCGGCGGCACCCGCTGCACCGCTGGATCCCGCGGATCCCGCCGTGCCCGCGATACCGGCGCCGCCATCCGGGCCGCTCGCGGGGACGCAGGTGATCCCCCGGGCGACGGCGCCGGGTTGGCAGACGCAGAGCGGATCGCCCGATTGCACCTCGCAGCGGCCGAGACCCCCGCAATCCATGCCGTCGCAGGCGCTGTTCGAAGGCATCGTGGGTCCGCACGCCGCCGCATCCGGCAAGAGCAGCAGCGCAACGAAACCCAGGAGGCGGCCCCGCACAGTCGTCACTCAATCGTGAGTTACGTATGCTTGTCAAGCACGAACTGCGGCGGAAAATCCTGTCCAGGGTCCCGGGTGTTGCTGGATACTCCCTTCATGAAGGCGCGAACGAAGGCAAGAGCAGGCGGAATCCCGGTTTGGGGGGGCCAGTCATGAAGACCAAGACCAAGCTCCACGCCGGCAGTCACACCGGGCCCTTCGACCTCAGCGTCTTCGGAACCTGAGATGAAGACCAAGGCCCGGCTCCGGGCTGGCGTCGCATACCCTGCGGGCCCCTACGGCTACGCGGGCTGAATCCAACACCCGCCGCGACCCACCCCGCCGCGCGTATGCTCGCCGCGTGCAGGACGACGACCTCCGCATCGACGACGACGTGGCGCGGGCGCACACGCTGCCGGCGCGCTTCTACCGGGATCCGGCGCTGTTCGAGCGGCTACGTGAGCGCGTCTTCGCGCGCGCGTGGCACCTCCTGCCGGATCCGCCCGAGCGCGAGCACGTGCAGCCGTTCGAGCTCCTGCCGGGCTTCCTCGGCGAGCCGCTCGTGCTCTGCCGCGACGGTGCGGGTGCGCTGCGCTGCCTGTCGAACGTCTGCACGCACCGCGGCAACCTGATCGCGCTCGAGGCCGGCCCGGCGCGCACGCTCCGGTGCGGCTACCACGGCCGCCGCTTCGGCCTCGACGGGCGCTGCCAGCACATGCCCGAGTTCGAGGGGGTGGTCGGCTTCCCGTCGGCCAGAGACGATCTGCCGTCTCTGCCGCTCGATCGGCTCGGGCCGCTCTGGTTCGGCAGCCTCGAGCCGCACGCGCCGTTCGAGGCGCTGGTGGGGCCGCTCGCCCGGCGCCTCGCGCACCTGCCGCTCGATCGGCTGGTGCCCGACCCGGCGAGCGCCAAGAGCTACCACGTGGACGCGCACTTCGCGCTCTACCTCGACAACTTCCTCGAGGGGTTTCACGTCCCGTTCGTGCACCCAGGCCTGTCGCGCGTCGTGGTCTGGGACGACTACCCGATCGAGCTCTTCCCGCACGCGAGCCTGCAGATCGGCATCGCCCGGGACGGCGAGGAAGCATTCGCGTTTGCAGATGCGTCGCTGCCGGAAAAGCGTGTGGCCGCCTACTGGGCCTGGCTGTGGCCGGGGACGATGCTGAACTTCTACCCGTGGGGCCTGTCGGCCAACGTGGTGGTCCCCGAGGGGCTCTCGCGCACGCGCATCGAGTACCGGACGTGGCTGTGGGATCCCGCGCGCCGCGGCGCCGGCGCGGGCGCCGACCTCGAGACCGTCGAGCAGGAGGACGAGGCGATCGTCGAGAAGGTCCAGCGCGGCGTGCGCGCGCGCCTGTACCGCCGGGGGCGCTTCTCGCCGAGCCGCGAGCCGGCGGTGCACCACTTCCACCGCATGCTGTCCCTCGCACTCGGCGCGTGACGACGCCGATGGCCACCCAATTGCGTTGACACCCAATAGTAACTCAAGCGAGAGTGACGTCGAAACGGAGGTCCGCATGGCGTCCCCTCTGCCGCGCGCCCGACAGGGCTCGCTCGCCGCTCTGCTCGCCCCCTGCGTCGCCCTCGCCGCATGCTCCGCCTCGCCCGAGGGGGGCTTCGCGATCGACGGCGGCGTGCGCCTCGACGCGCTGCGCGCGCCCGACGGCTTCGATCCGGGCATGCGCCCGCCGCGCTGCGCGGACGGCGGATCTCACGACGGCGGCGCGTGCCGCCGAGGCGATGGCGGTGGCGCGGG
>JAHFDS010000282.1 GCA_023248855.1 Myxococcales bacterium | reverse complement strand
CCGAGGTCGGCCTGCCTCGGCACCGCCGCGCCGCCCGAGGCCCGCGCTCCGGGCGTGGCGCGCTCTATGCTCGCGGGCGCCCGCGCCCCCGTCAGCAGCCCTGCCCCCGCGACCACCACGGCGATCGCGACCGCGACGTGCGCCAGACGCGGCGAGGCGCGCGGCGCGGAGCTCATGCCGGCTGACCGCCCGTTCTACGCACGCGCACCGCGCACTTCTTGTAGTCCGGCTGCTTCGAGAACGGGTCGTACGTCTCGAGCGTCACCTGGTTGACCAGCATGGTCTCGTCGAAGAAGGGGATGAACAACGAGCCCTCCGGCGGCTGCCCCCGCCCGTCGATCCACACCGGCACCTCCACCTTGCCGCGCCGGCTCTCGACGATGACGCGCTCGCCGTCGCGCACGCCCAGCTTGCGTGCGTCGTTTCGGTGCATCTCGACGTACCCATTGGGCACTGAATTGCGCAATGGTGGGATCCGGCGAGTCATCGTCCCCGAGTGCCAGTGCTCGAGCACGCGCCCCGTGCACAACCAGAACGGGTACGCCTCATCGGGCACCTCGGGCGGCGGCGAATGCGGGCGAAACCAGATCTGCGCGCGGCCGTCCTTGGTCACGGAATGATAGAAGTCGACGTCCTTCCCCGCGGCCGCGTAGCCGTCGTCGAAGCTGGCAAACCGCCAGCGCGTCTCTCGCCAGCTGCCGTCCTTCTGCTGCACCACCGGCCAGCGCAACCCGCGCGCGCGCGCGTACTCGTCGTAGGGCGCCAGGTCCTTGTGCTTCTTGCGCGAAAATCGGCGGTACTCGTCGAACAGGTGGCGATCGACGTTGACGTCGTAATAATGCTCGAATTTCCAGATGGGCACCTCCTCTCCACCCTTGGCGACCGCAAAGACGAATCGGCCCTCCTTGTCCCTGGCGCCGGCATGGCCGCGCTCGAGCAGGCGATGCGCCACCGCAATGGTCTGCCAGCAATCGTCGCGCGCCTCGCCCGGGGGTTTGACCATCCGGAACCACTGCTGCGTGCGCCGCTCCGAATTGCCGAACATGCCGTTCTTCTCGACCCACATCGCGCTCGGCAGGACCAGGTCCGCGGCCGCGGTGGTCGCGTTCGGGTACACGTCGGAGACGATGAGGAACTTGCCCGGGATCTTGCGGCTGGCCTCGAACAGCGCCGCGCGGTTGGGCAGTGTCTGACCGGGGTTCGTGACCTGCACCCAGAGGGTCGAGAGGTCCCCACCCTGGTCCCTGGGGGTCGAGAAGCGCTTCCACATCTCGACCGTGTGGTAGCCGGGCTTGGCCCCGAGGCGCCCCGCGGGTAGGTTCCAGATCTCCTCCGTTTCGCGGCGGTGCTCCTCGCTGTCCACCACGCGCCCGCCCGGCAGCGCGTGCGCCAGCGTGCCCACCTCGCGGACCGTGCCGCACGCCGAGGGCTGGCCGGTCAGGCTCGTCGGCGCGTCGCCAGGCCTGCCGAAGTGTCCAGACAGCAGGTGCAACCCATGCACGAGCGTGTTGATCGCCGTGCCCTCGGTGTGCTGGTTCATGCCCATGCACCAAAGGCTCACGATGCGCAGCTCGCGCCGCCCGAAGCGGTCGGCGAGCATGCGGATGTCGGCCGCGGGCACGCCCGAGATCTCCGCGACATGCTCGGGCGTGTAGGGATCGAGCGCCTTTCGGAATTCCTCGAACGTGGTCGCCTTGCCCAGAAGCGTCCGGGGCGCCGAATCCGCCCGAAACGCGCAGTGTTTCTCGACGAAGCTGCGATCCCAGGTGCCGCGCTCGAGCAGGAGGCGTATGACGCCATTGGCAATCGCGAGGTCCGTGTGCGGGCGAAACGTCAGGACATGCTGCGCGAACTGCGTCGTGCGCGTCCGCCGGGTGCCGAGGTCGATGAGCTCGACCGATTCGCCCCGCGAGCGCCGGTCGATGATGCGGGAGAACAGCACCGGGTGCATCTCGGCCGGGTTGTTGCCCCAGAGGATCACCACGTCGGCGCGGTCGAGGTCGTCGTAGCAGCCCGCCGGTTCGTCCACGCCGTAGGTGGAGAGAAAGCCCGTGACCGCGGAGGCCATGCACAGGCGCGCGTTGGCATCGATCTGGTGGTGGCCGAGCACGCCCTTGATCAGCTTGCTCGCCGCATAGCCCTCGGGGATGGTCCATTGCCCGCTGCCGTAGACGGCAAAGCCCTGCGGATCCGCGAGCACACGATCGGCGATGACGTCGAGGGCCCGGTCCCACGAGATCGGGCGCAAGACGCCCCCGGATCGCAGCATCGGCCGCGTCAGGCGGTCCTTGCCGTAGAGCGCGAGCCCCACGTGGTAACCCTTGACGCACAAGAGGCCCTTGTTGACCTCGGCCTGCGGATCGCCGGCGATGGCGACGACGCGCCCGCCACGAACGCCGACCTGGACGTGGCAGCCGGTGCCGCAGAACCGGCAGGGCGCCTTGTCCCACGTGACGCCCTGGGTCGGCGGGCGCACCGCCGCGAGAGCATCGCCCGCCATCTGCATGGCCGCAGCGGTCGCGGCAGCCATCGCGCTCCCCTTCAGGAACTCACGACGATCCATCAGGCTCCTCGCAGAAGTCGATCCGCACGACGCTGACCAGCGCGACCCCGCCCAGGCCCTCCAGGCGCTCGACCAGCGCCTCACCGCCCTGCGCCGTCTGCGTCTGCAGCACGACGGCACACAGTCTCCGAAGACCTCGCCGAGGCTGACGCCGGGCTCCGCCCGCAGCGCCAGGAGCACGTCCTTCCGGCGATCGGGGAACACGGTGACGACGAGCGCGCTCGTGACCACTTCGCCAGGCAGGCTTTGCACCCGGCGGACCAGATCGCCGGGTGCGCGGTCTGACCGTCCGGCCGCGGGCTTGGCATGCGGCCTGCTGAAAGCCGTGCTCGTGACCCGTGGTCTTCCGTGGATCGTGCTCCTGACGGCCGCGTGCAACCGGCCCCTGCAACCCCTGCGATTCCAGCCGCACGAGGGCCCCTCCGCCCAGGCGGTCACCGTTCAGGCTCCGCTCAAGCTGACGGGGATCGAGCGCGCAGGGGGAGGCGGAGGTTTCGCGCAAGACCTGCGGGTCCCTTGCGCCATTTGTCACGCCTTGCGCGTTTCCCGCCGCACGCCCACAGAGATGCCCGACCTGCGCGAATTTCATTCGGGCATGACCCTCGGTCACGGCCCGATCGTGTGCCGCTCCTGCCACGTGGACGGGCGGGTCGACGCGCTCCGCCTCGCCAGCGGCGACACGATCGGCATGACCGAGGTGATGACCCTGTGCGGCCAGTGCCACGGCCCCCAGCGACGCGACTACGACCAGGGCCTGCACGGTGGCATGCGCGGGCACTGGGACCTGACCCGTGGGCCACGCGAGCGCAATTCCTGCGTCGACTGCCACGACCCCCATGCCCCCCGCTTCGTGGGCGGCCTGCCCGTGCTGCCGCCGCGCGACCGTTTCCTCGGGCCGAGGACCGAGCATGGATGACGCGCCCGAGGCCGCGGTCAAGCGTCGGGTCGCCCTCAAGGTGATCGGCGGAACGCTGGGTGCAGGTGCGTTCGCGCGCGCGCTGGCGCCGCTGACCGAGTGGAAGCCAACCCAGTCGATGGGCGAATTCCTTCGGCTCAACTACCGCGAGCTCTCGGCCGCGCAGGTCGGCGAGGTGATTGCGCAGCTCGAGAAGGAGGCCCGGGACAAGTACCAGCGCGACGACATCCGCATCGCCGATCCCCGACCGATCGCGGGCGTCGAGCTCGGCTACGCGCTCAACCTGTCTGTGTGCATCGGCTGCCGCCGTTGCGCCGAGGCCTGCCACCTCGAGAACAACCACGACCGGCGCACCAACCAGTCCTACATCCGCGTACTCGAGATGGAGCAAGGCAGCTTCGACCTCGAGAAGGGCGACAGCACGTACGACCACCCGGTGCCGGCGCCCGGGAAATACTACCTGCCGGTGCAGTGCCAGCAATGCGACAACCCGCCGTGCGTGAAGGTCTGCCCCGTCCAGGCGACCTGGAAGGAGCCCGACGGCATCGTCGTGGTCGATTACAACTGGTGCATCGGCTGCCGCTATTGCATGGCGGCGTGCCCGTACGGCGCCCGGCGCTTCAACTGGGAGGCGCCCGAAGTGCCGCGTGCGGAGCTCAACCCCGAGCAGGGCCTGCTGTCGAACCGCGTGCGCCCGCAGGGCGTGGTCGAGAAGTGCACGTTCTGCCTGCACCGCACCCGGCAGGGGCGCGAGCCCGCCTGCCTCGAGGCCTGCCCCACCGGCGCGCGGGTCTTCGGCGACCTGCTCGATCCCGAGAGCCCCGTGCGCAAGGTCCTCGCGGAAAAGCGCGTCTTCGTGCTCAAGGAGGAGCTCGGCACGCGCCCGCGCTTCTTCTACTTCTTCGACAAATGAGGCACGCCTCGAGCTACCCCCGGTTCCTGTGGCGCCTCGTCACGCAGAGCTTCGACGGCTCCTTCCGCTTCTATGCGTGGATGACGCTGCTGTCGGCCGTCGCGCTCGTGGGCCTGAACCAGTGGGCGCACCAGCTCGTGCACGGCATGGTCGTCACGCACCTGACGGACCAGGTGTCCTGGGGCCTTTACATCGCGAACTTCACGTTCGGCGTGGGCCTCGCGGCCGGCGGCGTGATGATGGTGATCCCCGCCTACCTCTACGACGACCACGAGATGCATGACGTCGTCATCGTCGGCGAGCTGCTCGCGATCGCCGCCATCGTCGTCTGTCTGGGCTTCATCGTGGTCGACATGGGTCGGCCCGATCGCTTCTGGCACGTTCTGCCCGGCCTGGGCCGCTTCAACTGGCCGATCTCGATGCTGACCTGGGACGTGCTCGTCTTGAATGGCTACCTGCTCATCAACCTGCACGTGGTCGGGTACCTGCTCTACATGCGCTTTCTCGGCCGCCGGCCGGCCCGGCGCTGGTACGTCCCGGTCGTCTTCCTGTCGATCGCCTGGGCGATCTCGATCCACACCGTGACCGCGTTCCTCTACGCGGGCCTCGGCGGGCGGCCATTCTGGAACTCCGCGCTGCTCGCACCGCGCTTCCTCGCCTCTGCGTTCATCACCGGCCCGGCGTTCGTGATCGTCCTGCTCCAGCTCGTGCGGCGCATCGCAGCAGTGCCGGTGGGCGACGGCCCGCTGCGTACCTTGACGGCGATCCTGCGTGTGACCATCCCCGTGAACCTCTTCATGCTCGCCTCCGAGCTCTTCACGGCCTTCTACTCGGGCGGCGCCCACCTGACGAGCGCGCGCTACCTGTTCTTCGGACTGCACGGCAAGCACGCCCTGGTGCCCTGGATCTGGACCAGCGTCTGCCTCAATGTCGGCTCGCTGGTGCTGCTCTACGTGCACCATCGCCGGAGACACCGTGGATGGCTCGACTTCGCGTGCGTCGCGGCGTTCGTTGGCGTGTGGATCGAAAAGGGCATGGGCCTCATCGTGCCGGGCTTCGTGCCGAGCACGCTGCACGAGCTGGTCGAATACCTGCCGAGCCTCGCCGAGTGGAAGATCACCGCCGGCGTGTGGGCCGTCGGTCTCATGGTGCTCACGCTCGCGATCAAGGCCGCGCTACCCGTCCTGCGCGCCAGCGCCCCCGAGGACTAGGAAGACCGGCCACGAAGCGGAGACATGTCTCGCTGCGTGGGCGTGGACGTGATCGTGGACGTTGACGGCTCTTCCCCGGGTCCGGATCCGGACTTCGTCCACGTCCACGTCCACGGCTACGTCCACGTTCACGATGTCTCCGAATTGCGACCGGTCATTTAGGAAGACCGCAATGCCTGCGCGCACGCGGTGCACGCCGGATGGCGGTCGCCGCATGGCTTGCGTGATCCCCTTTGAACGCTCCAGCCTCTGCCAGCTCCATGTCGCTGAGCTCTCCGGTCCGGCCCTCGGGACGCATGACAAGCGTCATGGCGGGCACGCCACGCGCAATGCACATTGCGGAGACCATGATGATCGATCCCAACCACACCGTCGCCGAGATCGCCCCCACCTTCGAGCGCCTCGAGGCGCTCCTCGATCACCTGCTCGACACCCACCACGTCTTCACGAGGGCCGCCCTCGACCGGCTGCCGCCGCTCGCGGCCAAGGTGCTCCACACCCACGGCGCCAGGCACCCCGAGCTCCAGGAGGTCGCGCAGCTGATCGACGAGCTGGTGGCCGATCTCGCGCCGCACCTGCAGAAGGAGGAGAGGGTCCTCTTCCCGTACATCCGCGCCCTCGCCGAGGACACCCGGGCGGGACACGCGGCGCCGCGGGCCGGCTTCGGGTCGCTCGCTTCTCCCATCGCGTGCATGCGGCACGAGCACGAGCGCGTGGAAGAGATCCTGCGCGAGCTGGGGCGAAGCACCGGCGGCTACCGCCCGCCGGCCGACGCCTGCGACAGCTTCCGCGCGCTCTACGCGGGGCTATCGGAGCTCAAGGCCGATCTCCATCGACACATCCACCTCGAGAACAATCTGCTCTTTCCCGCGGCCCAGGAGCTCGAGCGCGGCCCGCGGAAGGTGACGTGATCCAGCGGCCGGCCGGGGCAATGGCCGACTCATGTGCGGTCGACGAATGAGCCCAGGCGAGCCACGTCCAGCGCGAACCCCTCCGGCGTCGACCGCACGACCCCACCCTTGTGCCAGCTACTCATGGTCCGGATGACCGTCTCCACGCGCGCCGACACCAGGCTCGCCAGCGCGCCCCGCGAGAGCGGCACCGGCACGAAGGTCGAGCCGTCTTCGAGCTCGTCGCCAAAGCGCTCGGCCAGGTATTGCAGGAGCGTCGCGAGGCGCGCGGGCACGCCGCCGGCGCTCAGGATGTCGATCTTCGAGCGCAGCGCGTGGGTGTGCTCGAGCAGCGACCGCTGCAGCGCACGCCCCAGCGCCGGATCGCCCTCGCACGCGGCCAGCACGGGCGCGGCCGGCAGGCGCAAGATCTCCACCGTCGTGGATGCGGCGATCGCGTCGGCCGGGTACGGCTTGCCGTCGAGGACGGCCACGTCCCCCACGCTCTCTCGGGGCCCGAAGATCCCGAGCGTCGCTCGCTCGCCCCCAGGCGCGGTGCGGACGATCTGGACGAGCCCCCGTTGGATGATCGTGAATGCGGCGGCCATGTCCCCGCTCCGCCACAGGAACGCGCCCTCCTCCAGCTGCCGGAGGCTCGCCTCCGCGGCGAAGCGCTCGAGCCAGGTCTCCTCGAGCGGGCCGAAGATGCGCGAGACCCGGAGCCGTGCCGCCAGGGGTGTCATGCCGGCAATCTACTACGGCGGCAATGACCGTTGTCATGCCCCCGTAGCGCTCCGGACCTCCGCTTGCATGGAGCTGCCGCGGAAGGTGTGCACGGAGTCATGACACAAGGAGGACGCATGCGCTGTTCGAGGTTCGCTCTCATCGTCGCGGGGCTCTTCGCCGGTTGCTCGGGCAGCAGCGCCGCGCCGACCAGGGCCACGGGCCCGGTCGATCTCGGCCCCCCGCAAGGCCCGCCCGTCAACGCGGTGCTCACGCATGCGCCGCAGGTGCCACCCCCCACCGGCCGGACCGCGCCGGCCAAGGTGGTCGTCCAGCTCGAGGTGCGCGAGATCGTGATGCCGATCGCCGAGGGCGTCTCGTACACCTTCTGGACCTTCGGCGGCCAGGTCCCCGGCAAGTTCATCCGCATCCGGCAAGGCGACACGGTCGAGTTCCACCTGCAGAATCACCCGAGCAGCAAGATGCCGCACAACATCGACCTGCACGCGGTCACCGGGCCCGGCGGCGGTGCCGCGAGCTCCTTCACCGCGCCCGGCCACGAGAGCCAGTTCACGTTCAAGGCCGGAAACCCAGGTCTTTACGTCTATCACTGCGCGACGGCGCCGGTCGGCATGCACGTCGCGAACGGCATGTACGGCCTCATCCTGGTCGAGCCGCCCGAGGGCCTGCCGCCCGTGGACCGCGAGTACTACGTGATGCAGGGTGACTTCTACACGGTCGGCAAGTACCGCGAGAAGGGTCTGCAGCCATTCGACATGCAGAAGGCGATCGAGGAGAACGCGACCTACGTCGTCTTCAATGGCAGCGAGGGCGCGCTGGTCGGCGACAAGGCCCTGCAAGCCAAGGTGGGCGAGAAGGTGCGCCTCTATGTCGGCAATGGCGGCCCGAACCTGGTCTCGAGCTTCCACGTCATCGGCGAGATCTTCGACAAGGTCTGGACCGAGGGCGGCCAGAGGGTCCAGGAACAGGTGCAGACCACCATCGTCCCCGCGGGCGGATCGTCCATCGTCGAGTTCACGGTCGACGTGCCGGGCACCTACATCCTGGTCGATCATTCGATCTTCCGCGCGTTCAACAAGGGCGCCGTCGGAATGCTCAAGGTGACGGGCCCCGAGAACAAGCTCGTCTACTCGGGCAAGGAGGTCGATTCGGTGTACCTGTCCGACAAGGCGACACAGTCCGAGGCCGTCTCCAGGGCCGCGGCGGCCGCCGCCAAGGGTACGCTGACCAAGGACGACCAGATCGCCGCCGGCAAGAGCCTGTTCCAGGGCACGTGCTCGGCGTGCCATCAGCCCGAGGGACAAGGCCTGCCGCGCCTGTTCCCGCCGCTCGCCAAGAGCGACTTCCTCATGGCCGACAAGACGCGCGCCATCGGAATCGTGCTCAATGGACTGACGGGTCCCGTCAAGGTCAATGGAGAGGAGTTCAGCTCGGTGATGCCGCCACAGAGCCACCTCGCCGACGACGACATCGCGAACATCCTGACGTTCGTGAGAAACAGCTTCGGCAATGGCGGCGAAGCCGTCTCGACGGCCGAGGTCACCGCCGTCCGCACCAGCACCAAGCGCCCGCCAGGCGCTGGGCACTGACCCCCGAAGAGGCACGATGGTGGCCACGGTCTCGCTGCTCGCCCTGCCCTTCTGGATCTCGGCGATGGTCGTGGTCGGCCCCGGCGTCTACCATCCCTTCTACCCGACCAATGCCTGGCAGCGGGAGGTGCCCATTGCGGCCTTCCAGCTCGACCGCCTGCCCGTGACGAATGGCGAGTTCCTCACCTTCGTCAAGGCGCATCCCAGGTGGCGGCGCGACCGCGCCGAGCGCCTCTTCGCCGAGCCTGGCTACCTGGCGCACTGGAGCCGACCGGACGCGCTCGGCCCCGAGGCGGCGCGCGCGGCGCCAGTCGTCCACGTCAGCTGGTTTGCAGCCAAGGCCTACTGCGCAGCACGCGGGGCGCGGTTACCGCGCGAGGCCGAATGGGAGCTCGCGGCGCAGGCCTCGGACACCGCGGCCGACGGCCACCTCGACCCCGCGGTCAAGCAGCGCGTGCTCGACTGGTACGCGCGGCCGACGCCGGCCCGATTGCCACCGGTCGGGCGCGAAAGGCCCAATTTCTTCGGCCTCTTCGACCTCAATGCGCTGGTGTGGGAGTGGGTGCTCGACTTCAACTCGCAACTCATCTCGGCCGACGATCGCGAGCGCGGCGACCAGGAGGCCATGCGTTTTTGTGGCGTGGGCGCGCTCGATGCGCGTGATCCCGGCGACTATGCGAGCTTCATGCGTCTGGCTTTCCGGAGCTCGCTGCGCCCGGACTCGGTGGCACGAAACCTGGGCTTCCGCTGCGCGGCCGACCTGCCACCCACCCACGAGCCCAGACAGCGCGCGCCATGACGCGGGCCCTACCCCTTCTGTGCCTTTGCGCCCTCGCGTGCGACCGCAAGGCGCCGCCCCCTCGGCCCATGGCGGCAACGGTGGCGCCCCGGCACGCGGTGCTCGGTCCGGGCGACACCGTCCCCGGCGCGTCGATCTACGCGCTCGACGTCGCGCTCACCGACCAGGGCGGCAAGGCCATCAAGCTGGATGTCTTCCGTGGCCACCCCGTGATCCTCAGCATGTTCTACGCGAGCTGCCCCCACGCGTGTCCTCTGCTCATCTCGAACGTGCAGACGCTGGAGGCGAGCCTGCCGCCGGGCGTCAGGGAAAAGACCCGCGTCCTGCTCGTGAGCTTCGATCCCGCGCGCGACACGACCGCGGCCCTCGAGCAAGTGCTGACGACGCGCAAGCTCGACCGCGACCGCTGGACGCTGGCGACCGCGCCGGACGATCAGGTGCGCGAGATCGCCGCGGTGCTGGGCATCAAGTACCGCGAGACGCCGATCGACGGCGACGGCGGCCTCCGCCGCGAGTACAACCACTCCTCGGTGATCACGCTGCTCGACGCGCAGGGCAGGATCGACCTGCGCGCCGACGGTCTGGCCGACGGCACCGCGCCGCTCGGCAAGCGATTGGCGGAGCTGGCCGCCAAGTAGATCGTCCTCACTTGCGCAGCAGCACGAAGGCCACCCTCAATCCCCCTTCCGCACGATTGGCGATTTCCAGGCGGCCACCCTCGCGCTCGATGGTGCCGCGCGCGATGGCCAGACCCATGCCGGTGCCCTCGGCCCGGGTCGTGAAGAACGGCTCGGTCGCTCGGGTCATCACCGACGGCGTCATGCCGGGGCCGTCGTCGAGCACCTCGACCAGCGTGCCGAGCGGGCCGGTCTCGAACCGCACCTCGACCTTGCTGCGCGCCAGCGACACCGCGTTCTCGATGACGTTGAAGATGCCCTCGGCGAGCGCCGTCGGATGCGACAGCGGGGGCGGCCCGCCGGAGCCGGCCGGGTCACGCCGGTCGAGCGACAGCGTGACCCCGCGCTCGCCGGCCTTCGCGCCCAGCATCCCCACCTGCCGCGCCACCAGCTCGCCGAGGACCGGCTG
>JAHFDS010000281.1 GCA_023248855.1 Myxococcales bacterium | reverse complement strand
GCGGCCGGCCTGGCGTCGGGCTGCGGCCGCGTGCACGCGCATCTCGACGGCGTCGAACCCGGCGGCGGCCGCCAGGAACGCGCGGCGAGCCTGCTGCACGTCGCCACGCTGCGCGGCGACACCGGCCTCGAGAGCGTGGGCGAGCGGCACGCAGAACGCGAGGCCCTCCCGTGCGATCTGGCGGGCGTCGCGGCTGGCGGCGGCGAGGAGCCGCACCTCGCCGCTCTCGACGGCGCGGGCGAGCGCGCTTCTCGCCCGCATGTCCAGCATCTGGATGCGCACCTGCTGGACGCGCAGCAGCTGGGCTCGCTGTACCGCGGGCCAGGTCGCGAAGATGCGCTCGAGGGCGCGGGCGGCCTGCCCGCAGTACAGGTCGACCTCCACGCGGGATCGGAGGCGCAGGGCGTGCTGGAGGTGAAAGCCGCGATCCGGCCAGCCGTCGAGCGCGGCTTCGGCCTCCGCCTCGGCGATTCGCGGCGTGTCCGCGAGCAGCGCGACGAAGGCCGCAAAGCCGGCCCTCAAGGTGGCCGCAGCGTAGCGATCCCCGCGATCGTCGGCTTCGCGAAGGTAGCGCGCCAGACGCTCCTGGAGCTTTCTGTGCTCGCCCAGCTGATACAGCCCGGCCAACTGGAAGATGGCGGCGTTCGTGAGCTCCCACGCCACGCCCACGCACGCGTCGCGGTAGATCTGCTCGCCGCGTTCGCAGGCCTCGAGGGTGGCGCGCCACTTTCCTTGGTTGAACGCCGCCACGGCGCGCGCGATCTGCCCGAGGCCGCGCGCGTGGGCGTTCTCCACGCCCGCCATCGCGCCGTCCATGGCCCGCAGCAGACGCTCGGTCTGCCGCCGCGCGGGCGCCCCTTGTGCGGACACGTACGTGGCCTCCGTCGCGAGGGCGCGCGCGATGCGGTACGGCTCACCGCACTCGAGCGCCATCAACAGGTGGCGGGTCTGGAAGGCCGCGCCGCCGAACAGATCGATCGAGCTCAGGCCGACGGCGGCGGCCCAGCAGGTGTCGGTGCGCCGGAGCAGCGCCGGCGCTACGTCCGCCTCGCGACGGGGGGTGAACGCGAGCCCCCGCAGGCGGAGCCGAGCGCGCAGCCACAGCAGGGACACGACCGCGCTGCGCGGTCCCGCCGGCAGGTCGAGCCCCACGTGCGAGAGCACGCGGCGCAAGACCCGCAGTCCCTCCTCCACGTGCCCGCTGCGGAGCAGCTGATCGGCGGCCTTGCGCTCGAGCTCGGACGCCTCATCCGCGGGCGCGTCCGGCACCGCCGCCAGGTACGCGTCCGCGGCTTGGCCACCCCGACCTGCGTTGGCCAGGGCGCCACCGAGCGCGGCATGCAGCGCGCACGCCTCCGACCGGCTCTCCGGACCGAGCTCGAGACACAGCCGATAGAGCGCAGCCGCCTGGTCGAACGCCAGCTCGGAGGACGCCTGGTCGGCGGCGCGGCGAGCGTGCTGCCGAGCCCGTGCGCTGTCCCCGGCCCCTCGAAAATGGCGAGCGAGCCTGAGATCGGTCGCGCCGCCCACCGACACGAGCGCGTCCACCAGCGCGCGGTGGTGCTGCTCGGCCCGCCCGTGGCTCAAGCCACCGAGCAAGGTCTCGCGGATGCGATCGTGGTAGGTCTCGAGGGGCTCGCCCGGGTGGTCCGCGGCGGTGCGCAGCAGGCGCTGCGAGCGCAGAAGGTGCAACGTACGCGCAGCACGCTCTCCCGAGAGGCCGGCCGCGCGGGCCGCGATCGGTTCCTCGAGCGGTTCCCCCGAGACCGCGACGATCTCCAGCAGGCGGCGCGCCGGCTCCTCGAGCTTTCCGAGCCAGGTGTCGAGCCCGCGCGAGCCGGATCGCTCGAGGCTCGCGTCGAGGCAGGCGAAGTGTGCGAGCTGGGTGAGCAGGAACGGATTGCCGCCAGCCTCCTCGAGGAGCCTTTTCGACAGCGCAGGGTCTCTGCGCGACAGCAGCTGGGCGGCGAGTCGCTCCGCGTCGGCGGGCTCGAGCGCACCGAGCTCGATCGTCCTTTCGGGCAACCCGAGGACCTGTTCGAGCGAGCCGCCGGCGGGAGCCCGACGGGCGAGGACGAGCAGGAGCGGCGGCGTGGCGGGTGGACGCATCACGTCCGCCAGCAGGCTCAGCGTATCGCCGTCGGACCACTGCAGGTCGTCGAGGAACAGCACCGTCGGGTGCAGCTCGCACAGACGGCCCAGCACCTGGCGCAGCGCGCGGGCAGCTCGGGTGCGCACCTCCCGCGCCTCCCGGATGGTCGCCCGGGCGGCGCCGGAGAGCCCGGGCACCACGCCGAGCACCGGGAACATCCGCGGCAGGAGCTCCGGCTCATCCGGCAAGAGCGCCGCAGCATCCTCCGCCGGCAGCGCCAGCCACCGCGAGCGCAGATCATCCACCAGATCGTCGATCGCCTTGTACGGCACGGCCTCTCGCTCGTAGCACCGACCGTGGAGCACCATCAGATCCGGTCGCCGCAGACGCAGGCGATCCAGGAACTCTGAGACGAGCGCGGTCTTGCCGATGCCGGAAGCCCCCGAGACGACCACGAGGTTGGCCTGCCCCCCGAGCGCACAGAGGAAGGCCTCGTTGAGCATGGCCAGCTCCCGACCGCGCCCCGCGAAGGGCGCTCGGGCTGCGCCCTCGGGTTCCCCGGCCGGCGCGGGTGCTCCCGTGAGCCGCGCCAGCACCTCGCGTCCGTCCGGCCGCGCCTCGGGCTCTTCGGCGAGCAGCGCGCGACACAGCGCATCGAGCGCGGGCGGACCGACCGGCTCGAGACCGAGGAGCGCGGGCTCGCCGCGCCGCTTGCGCGCCAGGATCTCGGCAGGGTCACCGTCGTGCGGAGGCGCGCCCGTCAACGCCTCCCAGAGCAACGCCCCGAACGCGTACCAGTCGGCGGCGGCGGCGGGGGGACGATCGCCGCGCGCCTGCTCGGGCGCCATGTAGGGGATGCTGCCCAGGGGGGCTCCCGGTGCACCCTCGCGCCCGATCTCGGCCAGCAAGGAGAAATCGAGCAGCACGGCGCGACCCTCGGCGGTCATCAGGACGTTCGACGGCTTGACGTCACGATGCACGCGCCCCGAGTCGTGCAGCGCCCCGAGCCCACAGGCGAGCCCGGCCATCGCGGAGCGCACCCGCGCGAAGTCCGGCACCCCGTCCGGACGGCAGTGGGTGATCACATCGACGCCGTCGATCAGCTCCATGGCCACCAGGCAATGCGGGCCGTCGATGACCAGATCGTAGAGCGTGGGGAGGTTGGGATGGTGCAAGCCGGAGAGCAGCCGGAACTCGCGCTTGAACCAGTAGACGCTCTCCGCATCACTGCGTTCGAGCAGCTTCACCGCCACCCGCTGGTGGCGTTCCAGGTCCTCGGCCTCGTAGACCACGCCACTGCTCCCCGCCCCGAGCTTGCGCCCGGGCCGGTAGCGCCCCTTTCCGGGCAAGGCGATCTCTCGCGGAGTCGGGCCCACGTTCTGAGACTCCGATATTTGGTTCCCGCTTCCCACACGGATCAGGGCGCTTCGATCGCACGGGTGGCGCGCGTCACCGTTCGGACGTCCTTTGATGTGGGCGCGAATTCGCCGTACGATCGGGTCATGGCGCGCCTGCTGCTCGTCGACGACGAGATCAAGCTCGCGCGGATGCTCGCCGACGGCCTCGAGATCGATGGCCACCAGGTCACGGTGACCTCCCGCGTGCGGGAAGGGCTTTCCAGGCTCGCCGAGCAGCCCTTCGACGTGGTGGTCACCGACCTGCGCTTGCCCGACGGCGACGGCACCGAGGTGCTCGCGGCCGCGCGGCAGCTCGGCGGGGGGGCGCCCGACGTCGTCATCATGACCGGCTACGCGACCACGGCGGGCGCGGTGGAGCTCATGAAGGCGGGCGCCTCGGACTTCCTCATCAAGCCGTTCTCGCTCGAGGAGTTCCGCCTGCGCATCCGGCGCATCGCGGAGAAGCGGGCGCTCGCCGACCGGGCGCGTCAGCTCGAGCGCCGGCTGGCCGAGCACGAGGGCGCCGCGGCGGTGGTGGCTCGGAGCGACCACATGCGCCGGGTCATGGAGCAGCTCGACCAGGTCGCCGTGACCGACGCGACGGTGCTCTTCCTCGGCGAGAGCGGCACCGGCAAGTCGCTCCTGGCGCGTGCGGTCCACGAGCGCAGCGCGCGCGCGGCCAGGCCGCTGGTCGAGGTGCATTGCGGCGCGCTCCCCGAGGCCCTGCTCGAGAGCGAGCTGTTCGGCCACGAGCGCGGGGCGTTCACCGGGGCCCACGAGGCGCGCGCCGGGCACCTCGACGCTGCGCGCGGCGGCACGCTGTTCCTCGACGAGATCGGCGAGGTGTCGCTGCCGGTGCAGGTCAAGCTGCTGCGCTTTCTCCAGGACCAGAAGTACGTGCGGCTCGGCTCGACGCAGGTGCGAACGGCCGACGTGCGCGTCGTGGCGGCGACCAACCGCGACCTCGCGGCGGCGATCAAGGAGGGGCGCTTCCGCGAGGACCTCTTCTACCGGCTCTCCGTGTTCCCCATCGAGGTGCCGCCCTTGCGCGCGCGGCCGGAGGACGTGCCGCTCCTGGCGGGCCGCTTCTTCGAGCGACGCGGCGAGGACCTCGGCCGGCTCGGCCCCGGTGTGCTCGAGGCGCTGTGCCGCTATCCGTGGCCCGGCAACGTCCGCGAGCTCGAGAACGTGCTGCAGCGGCTGTGCATCGTCGCGGGTGCGCGGCTCATCGAGGCGTCGCTCTTGCCGGCCGCGATCACGGACGCCCGATCGGCGCCGCGCCTGGGGGAGCTGCTCGTCCCCGGCTTCAACTTCGACGCGTTCGAGCGCGACCTCATCCACGACGCCATCGCCAAGGCCGGTGGCAACAAGGCGCAGGCCGCGCGGCTGCTCGGGATCACCCGCCGGCGCCTCTACTCGCGGCTCAAGGCGCTCGACGAGCGCAGCGAGGAAGGCGACGAGGACTGACGCTACGCCGGCTGGCCGTGGCGGCCGGCGCCGGCGACGAAGCGGGCGGCGCCCATCGGGGCCTCGGCCAGGGCACCGAGGCCATGCTCGAGCTCGCGGACGAGCGCGGCCGCCTCGTCGAGATCGAGCGCGTCGTAGACGCTCGCGCGGTCGCTCAGAAGGCAGGTCTGCGGCAGCGCGGCGAGCTCGGCGGCGAGCGCCGCGGCGGCGGCGCGCGCGGTGCCAGGCGCCACCACGCGATCGACGAGGCCCATGCGATGCGCCTCCTCGGCGCCGACGGGGCGGCCGGTCAGGATGAGGTCGAGCGCGCGCCCGAGGCCCACGAGGCGCGGCAGGCGTACCGTGCCGCCGTCGATGAGCGGCACGCCCCAGCGGCGGCAGAACACTCCGAGCACGGCGTCCGACTCGGCCACGCGCAGGTCACACAGGCACGCGAGCTCGAGGCCGCCCGCGACCGCGTGCCCCGCGATCGCGGCGATGACCGGCTTGCGTAGGCGCATGCGCGAGGGGCCCATCGGCGCGTCACCGTCCGGCGCGACGCGGTTCATGCGCTCGGTGCCGATGGCCTTGAGATCCGCGCCCGCGCAGAACGTGCCACCCTGGCCGAAGAGGACCGCCACGCGCGCCTCCTGGTCGGCCTCGAACGCGCGGAAGGCGTCGGCCAGGGCCTCGGCGGTGGGGCGGTCGACGGCGTTTCGCGCCTCGGGGCGGTCAAGGACGATCGTCAGGACGTGGCCACGCAGCGCGGTGGAGACCATGCACGCAGCGTAGCGCGCGGCGTGGGTGCGAAGGTAAGCTCTGCGTCCATGCCGGCACTCGCCCTGTCTGCCGAGGAGCTCGGCGCCCTCCGCGGTCGCATCGAGGCGGCGCTGTCAGAGGCGCTCGGCGCAAAGGTCGCGGTGCGGACGCTCTCGCCGATGGCCGGGGGCGCGTGCCAGGACCTGTTCGATCTGACGCTCGACGTGCGCGGGGAGACCTTGCGGCGTGTGTTGCGCAGCGACGCCCGGAGCGCGCTGCCGGGCAGCCTCGACCGCAAGACCGAGTTCGCGGTGCTCTCGCTCGCGGTTTCGCGCGGCGTGCCGGCGCCCCCGGTCGCGTGGCCCACCGCCGACCTCGTGCGGCCGGGCGCGCACGCCTACTTCATGGACCACGTCTCCGGCGAGGCGATCGGCAGAAAAGTCGTGTCGTCGCCCGAGCTGGCCGCGGCGCGCCTCGTCTTGCCCGCGCAGTGGGCCGCGGCGCTCGCGCGCATCCATGCGATCAAGCCGGCTGACGCGCCTTCGCTTTCGCTCTCGAGCTGGGGCGAGCGGCCGAGCGCGGAGCCGGCGCGCGCGGTGCTGGCCTCGATGCGCAGCCAGCTCACCACGCTGCCGGAGCCGCACCTGGCGATCGAGCTCGCCCTCGGCTGGCTCGAGGACCACGTCCCCGAGTGCCCCGAGGTGACGCTCGTGCACGGGGACTTCCGCGTCGGCAACTTCCTCGTGGGGAAAGAGGGCCTTTTGGCCGTGCTCGACTGGGAGTTCTCGCACTGGGGTGACCCGGTGGAGGATCTCGGCTGGCTGTGCGTGCGTGACTGGCGCTTCGGTCGCGTCGACCGCCCGGCGGGCGGGGTGACCACGCGCAAGGCGATCCTATCTGCCTATGCAGATGCGACGGGGCGCGCGGTGGCGCCCGAGGCGCTGCACTACTGGGAGGTCGCGGGCAACGTGAAGTGGGCGCTCGGCGCGCTCTACCAGGGCGAGCGCTATCTCTCGGGGCAGGACCGTGACCTCGAGCTGCTCGCGATCGCCAAGCGCGCGGCCGAGATGGAGCACGAGGCGCTGCGGCTCCTCGAGGTGGGCGCGGAGCGCTAGGCACTACCCATGCAAACCAGACCTGATCCAGCGACGGTGCTCGAGGCGGTGGCGGCGTTCCTGCAGCGCGAGCTGGCGCCCGAGGTGCCCGACAAGGCGCTCGCGTTCCGCACGCTCGTGGCGGCGAACGTGACCGCGGTGCTCGCCGCCGAGGCCCGCGCCGAGGATGCCCTCGCGAGCGCGGAGCTCGGTCGCATCGAGGGTCTGCTCGGCGCCGAGGCCGCAAAGGGGGCGCGGGCCGCGACCGACTCGCTCGGACGGCGGCGCGCCCTGGGTGAGCTCGACGGGGCGCTCGGACGGGCGCTCGCCACGGGCGCGCTCGGGCGCGCGGTCGGCGGTCCCTTGTGGCAGCACGTACGAGCCACACTGGACGAGCGGCTCGCCGTGACGAGCCCGCGCTTCGATCGACGAAACGACTGCGAGACGGCGCCCGCACCGGGCGCGAAGGGGCCGCGATGAACTTCGAGCTCTCGCCCGAGCTGGCCACCCTGCGAAAGCGCGTGCGCGCCTTCGTCGATACGCACATCCTGCCCGCCGAGGCGCGCGTCATCGCCGAGGACCGCGCGCGCAAGTACGACACGCTTTGCGCCCTGCAGGCGCTCGTGCGCAGAGAGGGCCTCTGGACGCCGCACCTGCCGCCGGCCTGGGGTGGGCTCGGGCTCGGCCCGCTCGGCATGTGCGTCCTGTTTCGCGAGATGGGCCGCTCGCCGGTGGGCGCGCGCTGCTTCCATTGCGACGCGCCCGACCAGGGCAACATGGACGTCGTGCTCGCCTCGGGCACCGAGGCGCAGAAGCAGCGCTGGCTCGGGCCGCTCGTGCGGGGCGAGATCACGAGCGGCTTCTCGATGACCGAGCCTGCGCCGGGCGCGGGGGCCGATCCGTCGAACCTGCGCACGCGGGCCAGCCGCGACGGCGACGGCTGGGTCATCGACGGCCACAAGTGGTACACGACCGGCGGCGGCGACGCGGCGTTCCTCATCGTCATGGCGCGCACCAGCGACGACCCGAAGACGGGCGCCACCATGTTCCTCGTGGATCGGCACGCGCCGGGCATCGTGCACGTGCGCGACTTCGACGTGATGGCCGAGCCCTTGCTGGCGCACCGCGAGGCGGAGCTCGTCTTCGAGCGCGTGCGCGTGACCGACGCGGACGTGCTCGGCGGCGTCGGCGAGGGCTTCCGGATCGCACAAAAGCGCCTCGTCCCCGCGCGCCTGACCCACTGCATGCGCTGGCTGGGCCTGGCGACGCGCACGCTCGAGCTGTGCAAGGCGTACCTTTCGACCCGAAAGAGCTTCGGCCGCGTGCTCGCGGAGCACGGTCAGATCCAGCACATGCTCGCGGAGTCGGCGGTCGCCATCCACGCGGGCAACCTCATGACGTTCCACTGCGCCACGCTGCTCGAGCGCGGCGAGGCGCGGCAGGCGCTGCCGTACTCGTCGATGTGCAAGCTGCACGTGGCGCGACTGCTTTGTCGCGTGCTCGACGACGCGATCCAGATGCACGGCGGCCTCGGCTACAGCCGTGACGTGCCGTTCTCCGACTGGTACCGGAGCGCCCGCGCCGCGCGCATCGCCGACGGCCCCGACGAGGTGCACGAGATGGTGATCGCCCGCGAGCTCATCACGCGCGAGCTCGAGCTCCTCGTGTAGCCAGGCGTTCCTGCTTACTTCAGCTCGCGCTTGAGGATCTTGCCGTTTTCGCTCTTCGGCAGCGACTCGACGATGGCCCATTGCTTGGGGATCATGTAGTCCTCGAGCAACTTCTGGAGGTGGCGCTTGACCTCCTTCTCGTCGAGCGTGGCGTCGGCCTTCGGCACGAGGAACGCCTTGGCCGCCTGGCCGAGCATCGCGTCTTCGACCGGGATCACCGCGCACTCGGCGATGCCCGGGTGCTCGAGCAGCGCGGCCTCGATCTCGCGCGGGCTCACCTTCTGGCCGCCCGACTTGATGACGTCGTCCTTGCGCGCCACGAAGTAGAGGTAGCCTTCGCCGTCGGCCTTGAAGAGGTCGCCGCTCCGGAGCTCCACCTCGCCCGGCACGCGCCCGGGGCGGAGCGCCCTGGCCGTGCCCTCGGGGTCCTGCCAGTAGCCGCGCATGACGTTGGCTCCGCGGATGATGAGCTCGCCGACCTCGCCGGGCGCGGCGGGCGCGCCGTCCTCACGCTCGACCCAGGCGTCCTGGTTGGGCATGCCGAGCCCGCACGACAGGGGCCGATCCTCGAGGTCTCCGGGCGGCAGATAGGTCACGCGCGTGCACTCGGTCAGGCCATACATGACGAACGGCTGGGCTTTTGGCGCCACCTCGCGCATGCGTCGCACCTGCGCAGGCGCCATCGCCGCGCCGGCGACGGTCCAGTAGCGCAGCGACTCGAGCATGGTCGTGTCGAGCTCGCGCAGCGAGAGCAGGAGCGAGAACAGGGTCGGCACGCCGGGCAGGCCCGTGGCGCGCTCGCGCGCGATCGCCTCGATCAGCGGATACGCCATCTGGAAGCCGCGCTCGAGGGCGACGCATGCGCCCATGCGCATGGATGCCGTGACCTGGAACCAGCCGTAGCCGAACGACAGCGGCAGCGCCGAGAGGATGACGTCGTCGGCGCGGTTCTCGAGATAGGTCGCGATCGAGACGGTCGTCGACTTCATGTTCTGGTGCGCGAGCATGACGCCCTTGGGGACGCCCGTGGAGCCGCTCGTCCAGAAGATGGCCGCGAGGTCGAGGTCGATGCGGCTCGGCCGCGGCGCCGGTGATGCGCCGGCGAGGGCCTCCTCGAAGCTCGCGCCGAGGACCAGCGTACGCGGATCCGCACCGTGGGCGGCGCCGCGGATCTCGGGCTCGAGCGCGGCCTGCCGGTCGCCGAGGACGAGCACCTTGGGTGTGCAGCGCGCCACGATCTCGCCGATCTTCCGGCCCTTGGTGGCCGGGTGCAGGAGCGAGAAGCAGCCGCCCGCGCGCATCGCGCCGAACGCCGAGACCACGAGCTCGAGGCTGTTGTCCGAGGCCGCGAGCAGACGATCCCCGCGCCGAAGGCCGAGCGCACTGAAGGCGTCGGCCGCGCGCTCGACCAGGCCCTCGAGCTCGGCGTAGCGGACGTGCCGCCGCTCGGCGCCGGCACCGGGCACCGACAGCGCCACGCGGTCAGGGCTGCGCTCGGCCGCGCGCGTGAGGTAGCGGTCGACGAGGAACACAGATCCGCCTAGGCGCCGGTCTGCGCGCGCACGTAGCGTGCGAGGCGCGCGATGGTCTCGAAGTTGTCGGGGACGAGGTCCTGGTCCTTGACCTTGACCTTGAACGTCTCCTCGACGAACGCGACCACCTCGAGCACGCCGGTCGAGTCGACGATGCCCTTTTGAAACAGGGAATCCTCGTCCGAAAAGGCGTCACTCGAGAAGAAGTTCTTCTGGATGAAGGCCCGGATCTGCTGCTCGACGGCTTGCACGGCCGGAGCATACCATCGCCGAGGTTCCGTGTTCGTCAGCGGTGACGGCCGCCGCCACCACTGTGCGGGGCGGCGTGCGGTGCAGGCGCGGCGTGCGGTGCGGGGGCAGAATGCGGTGCCGGCGGCGAGTACACGTGCGGCGGGGCCGGCGGCGAGTACGTGCGCGGTGGTGCCGGTGGCGAGTACACGTGCGGCGGCGAGTACACCCGCGGCGGTGCGCCCGGGCTCGGGTACGCCCGCGGAGGTGGCGTGTAGTTGTAGGGATAGGTCCGCTGCGGCGGGTTGCCGCGCTGCGGTGGGGCGTAGTTGTACGGATAGGTCCGCTGCGGCGGCTGGTTTGGGGATTGTGGATACCGCTGCAGGCCGGGGCGCGTGGCGGGCGGGATGGCCTGGCCACCCTGGCCGCCCTTGTAGGGATAGAGCGGCGCCCGACCGGCGACGCCCGGCGCCAGCTGGTGCATTGGCGTGACCGGCATGTTGCGGATGACGCCGCT
>JAHFDS010000697.1 GCA_023248855.1 Myxococcales bacterium | reverse complement strand
CCGACGCCGACCGGCAGCGCGGCGAGACGGCGCAGCTGCTCGGCGCGCGCGGCTACTCGCACGCCCACCTGGCCGAGCTCCCCGCCGCCCGGCGCGACTTCGACGAGGCGCTGGCCGCCGCCCGGGCGGTCCGCTCGGGTCCCGAAGCCCGCCGGCGCGCCGAGCTCATCGTGTGCAACTTCGCCGCGATCTCCGCGTTCCGCCGCGGCGACTACGTCGAGGCCGCGCGGCTGTATGGCGAGGCCCTCGGGGCCGCGCGCGATCTCCACGACGTCGAGCGTGTCGCCACGATGCGCATGAACCTGTCGACGATCGCGTTCCACCGCGGCGAGTACGCGACCAGCCTCGAGCACCTGCCCGAGAGCCATCGCCTGTTCCGGGCGGCGGGCCTGGGCGGCCGCGCCGCGATCGCGCGTTCGAACCTCGGCCAGCTCTACCTCGAGCTCGGTGCCTACGAGCAGGCGCGCGCCGAGCTGGTCGGGGTGCGCGAGGAGCTCGAGTCCCAGGGGGCCCACCAGACCGTCGCGCGCGTGGACATGCTGCTCGCGATCCTGCACGCCCGGCAGGGCCGCCTGCTCGAGGGCCGCGCGCTGTTTTGCGCCGCCATCGAGACCGTCGATCGCCTGGGCCTGCAGCGCGAGGCGGCCGAGTACACGCTCGACCAGGCCGACTGCGAGCTCGACGCCGGGCACGAGGCGCGCGCCGCCGAGACCCTCGACGACGCGGCGCGCCGGCTGTCCAAGCTCGACGCCGAGGACGCTCGTGCGCACATGCTGGTCCTGCGCACGCGCCTCGCGGCTCGCACCGGCGATGCCCGCGGCCTCGAGGTGGCGACCGACGAGATCGCCAAGGCCCTCGAGATCGCGCGCGCCCAGAAGAGCCGTGAGCTCGAGTGGCGCGCCCACGGCGCCGCCGCGGAGCTGGCCCAGCGTCGTCGCGACACCCTGGGGGGTGGCCGTCACTTCGCCGCCGCCGCGGCGATCCTCGACCAGATGGCCGCGGCGCTCGACCCCGAGTTCCGGGCGAGCTTCCTCCAGGATCCGCGCAAGTCGTCGATCCTCCAGCAGGCCAACGCGTCGATCAGCGAGGGCCCCACCGAGGTCGGCCCGGGCCATGAGCCGCGCATCTCGCGCACCGAGGAGCGCTTCTTTCGCCTGCTCGAGATCAACCGCCAGCTCAACAGCGAGCAGGATCCGGCGCGCCTGCTCGAGCGCATCATGGACGCCGCCGTCGAGCTCACCGGTGCCGAGCGCGGCTTCCTGGTCATCTGGCACGGGGCCGAGCCCAGCATCGAGATCGCCCGGAACGTCGATCGCGAGACCATCGACTCCGAGGCCGGTCGCTACAGCCGCTCGATCGCCGAGAAGGTCTTCGGCAGCGGCGAGCCGCTCGTCACGGTGTCCGCGCAGAGCGACCCGCGCTTCGACGAGTACCTCTCGGTGCACGCGCTCCGGCTCGAGTCGGTGCTGTGCATCCCGGTCCGCGTGCGCGGCAAGGTCATGGGCGTCCTGTACATGGAGAGCCGCTACCACCGCGGTCGTTTCGGCCCCGAGGACCAGCGCCTCCTGCTCGCGTTCGGCGATCAGCTCGCGCTCTCGCTGCACAACGCCAAGCTCCTGGCCGAGAACCGCGCGCGCGCCGACTCGCTGGCCGTGGCCAACGCCGAGCTGGCCAAGAAGCAGGCCGAGATCGAGGCGCTGTACGAGGAGCGCGGCCGCCTGCTCGACCGGCGCACCCGCGAGCTCCACACCGCGAGAAAGGACCTCGAGGAGACGCGCAAACAGCTCTCCGGGCGCGTCGGCGCGTATGGCCTGGTCGGCACCTCGCCGGCGATGCAGAAGGTGTTCGCGATCATGGAGCGCGTCGCGCAGACCGACGTGCCCGTCCTCATCGAGGGCGAGAGCGGTACCGGCAAGGAGATGGTCGCCCGGGGCATCCACCACGCGTCGCGCCGCAAGGAAAAGCCCCTCATCAGCGTCAACTGCGCGGCGATCCCGGATGCCTTGCTCGAGAGCGAGCTGTTCGGCCACGTGCGCGGGGCCTTCACCGGCGCCGACCGCGATCGCCAGGGCCTGTTCCAGGCTGCGCACGGCGGCACGCTGTTCCTCGACGAGGTCGGGGACACGCCCTCGCGCATGCAGGTCGATCTGCTGCGCGCTCTGCAGGAGCGCATCGTGCGGCCGGTCGGCTCGAACAAGGACGTCGCGGTGGACGCGCGCATCATCACCGCGACCAACAAGCCGCTCCGGGATCTGGTGGCCGAGGGGCGCTTTCGCGAGGACCTCTTCTATCGCCTCAACGTCGTGTGCGTGCGCCTGCCGCCCCTGCGCGAGCGGCCCGAGGACATCACCCTGCTGGTCGATCACCTGCTCGGCGTGCTGGCCGCGCGCATGAAGACGCCGAAGAAGACCGTCTCGCGCGAGGCCATGCGCAAGCTGTGCGATCACGGCTGGCCCGGCAACGTGCGCCAGCTCGAGCACACGCTCATGAACGCGTGGGTGCTCGCCGACGGAGAGATCATCGAGGCGAGTGACCTGTCGATCGACGCGCGGAGCCTCGCTGCCGAGACGACCCCAAAGACGCGGCGCGACTCCGAGAAGCGACGCATCCTCGACGCGCTCGAGAAGTCGGGCTGGAACAAGACGCGCGCGTGCTCGCTGCTCGGCATGCCACGCCGCACCTTCTACCGCCGCCTGCGCGACCACGACATCCAGTGAGCGCCTGCGACATCCTGGGATCGGG